>JAIUOM010000219.1 GCA_020161215.1 Pseudomonadota bacterium | reverse complement strand
GCCCGCTCCGTGGCGCGGGTGGCGCGGCGTGCGCGCCGCTTGCTTCGGCCGGCGCCGCTTGCCGCGTTAGCTCGGTGATCGGTCGCACCTCGGTGCAGGCCGCGTGCGCGGCAGACGCGCCGGCCAGGCTGGCCAGCAGCCAGCCCGCCAGCAGCAAGCACCGCGCGGGGCGGCAGCGTGCCCACACGATCCAGACCATTGGGGAGCAGCGGGTGGCGCCAGAACGCCGTTCAGCCCTGCGTGAACACCTTGCCCGGGTTCAGGATGTTGTCCGGGTCTAGCGCCTGCTTGATGCCGCGCATCATGGTCACCGCGCCGGCGCCGGCCTCGTCCAGCAGAAAGCCCTGCTTGTGCAGACCTACGCCGTGCTCGCCGGTGCAGGTGCCGCCGAGCTCCAGGGCGCGCGCCACCACGCGGTGGTTCAGCGCCTCGGCCCGTGCGCGCTCGTCCTCGTCGGCCGGATCGATCAGGTAGCCGACGTGGAAGTTGCCATCGCCCACGTGGCCGACCAGGAAGTAGGGGATGGCGCTGGCGTCGGCCTCCTCCACGCTGGCCAACAGGGCGTCGGCCAGGCGCGAGATCGGCACGCAGGTGTCGGTGGTGATGCAGCGGCAGCCAGGGCGGCTTTGCAGCGCCGCGAAGAAGGCGTTGTGCCGCGCCGTCCACAGGCGGGTGCGCTCTTCCGGCGTGTCGGCCCATTCGAAGTCGGCGCCGTGGTTGTCGCTGGCCAGCTGCTGCACGGTCTCTGCCTGCTCCTTCACGCCGGCCGGCGAGCCGTGAAACTCCATCAGCAGCATCGGCGCCTCGCGCAAGCTGAGCTTGCTGTGTCGGTTCACCGCGCGCACGCTGTGGGTGTCGATCAGCTCCACGCGCGCGATCGGCACGCCCAGCTGAATGGTGCTGATCACCGTGTTCACCGCGTCGGCGATGCTGGGAAAGGAACAAACCGCCGCCGACACCGCCTCGGGCAGCGGGTAGATGCGCAGGGTGATCTCGGTGATCACGCCCAGCGTGCCCTCGCTGCCGACGAACAGGCGCGTCAGGTCGTAGCCGGCGCTGCTCTTGCGGGCGCGCGTGCCGGTGCGAATCGCCTCGCCCTGGGCCGTGACCACCTCCAGCGCCAGCACGTTCTCGCGCATGGTGCCGTAGCGCACGGCGTTGGTGCCGCTGGCGCGGGTGGCCGCCATGCCGCCCAGGCTGGCGTCGGCGCCGGGGTCGATGGGAAAGAACAGGCCGGTGCTCTTGATCTCGTTGTTCAGCTGGGTGCGCGTCACGCCGGGCTGCACGGTCACCGTCAGGTCCTCGGCGTTCACGCTCAGCACCCGGTTCATGCGCGACAGATCCAGGCTGATACCGCCCTGCACGGCCAGCAGATGGCCTTCCAGCGAAGAGCCCACGCCGTAGGGAATCACCGGCACGCGGTGTTCGGCGCACAGGCGCACCAGGTCCCGCACGTCCTGCGTGCTCTCGGCGAACACCACGGCCTCTGGCGGCGGCACGGTGGTGAAGGCCGATTCGTCGCGGCCGTGCTGCTCGCGCACCGCCAGGGCTTCGGAAAATTGGGCGCCAAAACGGCGCTTGAGCGCCGCCAACAGCGCGGCCGGCGCGGGGCGGGGCTTGATGTCGGGCGCCAGGTGATGCGGCGCGGCGGGGGCGTTCATGGCGGGGAGTCTCCTGGAGGCCCGGCCGAGGCGGCGACGGGGGGCCAAAAAAAGGCAGTGTACGCCCAGCGTACTCGGCCGGTCGGATGTGTGAAAACTATGGTATTTGTAGCGTCTCAGGATGATTGGGCGCCGGCCTACCGCTGAAAACAACCGCCATCCTTGAACCTGGGGGCGTGTCCCCAGGCGGCTACCATTGGGCAGTCCGTGCCGCCCGCGCACCCATGGATCTGCCTTTTTCGCCCACCATGCCCGACTCTTACGCCGTCATCGGCCACCCCATCGCCCACAGCAAATCGCCGCTGATCCACGGCCTGTTCGCGCAGGCCACGGGCCAGGACATGACCTACCAGGCCATCGACGGCGGCGCCGAAGCCGGTGGCTTTGACCGCGCGCTGGCCGCCTTTCGCGCCGCCGGCGGGCGCGGCATGAACGTCACCCTGCCCTTCAAGCTGCAGGCCCTGGCCGCCGCCGACGTGGCCAGCGAGGATGCGCGCCTGGCCGGCGCCGCCAACGCGCTGCGCTTTGACGCCGACGGCCGCGTGCAAGCGCAGAATTTCGACGGCATCGGCCTAGTGCGCGACATCCAGGTCAATCTGGGCCTGCCCCTGGCCGGCCGCCAGGTGCTGCTGCTGGGCGCGGGCGGCGCCACACGCGGCGCGCTGCTGCCGCTGGCTCGCGCCGGCGCGGCGCGCATCGTGCTGGCCAACCGCACCGCCGCCAAGGCCCAGGCGCTGGCGGACGAGCTGGCGCCGCACCTGCCGGCCGGCTGCACGCTGCTCGGCGGCGGCCTGGCCGAGCTGCCCTCTGGAGCGGCCTTTGACCTGGTGCTGAACGCCACCTCCGCCAGCCTGGGCGGCGACACGCCGGCCGTGCCGGCGGCGGCCTTCGCGCCCGGCGCGCTGGCCTACG
This sequence comes from Pseudomonadota bacterium, assembly GCA_020161215.1. Lineage (GTDB taxonomy): Bacteria > Pseudomonadota > Gammaproteobacteria > Burkholderiales > Burkholderiaceae_C > Ottowia. The sequence continues at coordinate 2,055 of JAIUOM010000219.1, read as the reverse complement.
ACATGGTCTACGGCAAGGGCCTGACGCCGTTTCTGCGGCTGGCCCGGGCGGCCGGCGTGGCGCGGCTGGCCGACGGCGTGGGCATGCTGGTCGAGCAGGCCGCCGAGGCCTTTGCCTGGTGGCGCGGCGTGCGCCCCGACACCACGGCCGTGCGCCAACGATTGACCGTACCGCTGGTGTGACCGCAACCCCTTGTGATTCAATGCCCACCATGAAGCTCCTCGTCCTGCACGGCGTCAACCTCAACATGTTCGGCCAGCGCGACCCGGCCCAGTACGGCACGGCCACGCTGACCGACATCGACGCGGCCCTGGCCACCCTGGCCGACGAGCTGGGCGTGGCGGTGGAGTGTTTCCAGACCAACCACGAGGGCGTGATGTGCGAGCGCATCCACCAGGCGCACCGCGACGCGGTGGACGGCGTGGTCATCAACGCCGGCGCCTGGACGCACACTAGCGTGGCGATCCGCGACGCGCTGGCCATCCTGCACTGTCCGATCGTCGAGGTGCACATGTCCAACGTGCACGCGCGCGAGCCTTTCCGCCACCATTCCTACCTCGCCGACATCGCCCGTGGCCAGATCTGCGGCTTCGGTGTCGATTCCTACCTTTTAGGGCTGCGGGCCGGCGTCGCTCAAGCCCAAATAGCTATTAAAAAGTGAGTAATCAAGATGGGTAAACGCCTCACTCAAATCGCCACCCGCACCGGCGACGACGGCACCACGGGCCTTGGCGACAACACCCGCGTGTCCAAGGCCAGCGCGCGTCCGCAGGCCATGGGCGACGTGGACGAACTCAATTCCCACATTGGCCTGTTGCTGTGCGAAGACCTGCCGCCGGCCGTGCGCGAGCTGCTGATCGACATCCAGCACCAGCTGTTCAACCTGGGCGGTGAGTTGTCGATCCCGGGCTTTGAGCTGCTCAAGGACGAGGCCCTGGCGCAGCTGGACGCCGCGCTGGCCGAGCACAACGCCGAGCTGCCCCGGCTGCAGGAATTCATCCTGCCGGCCGGCACGCGCGCCGCCGCCCAGGCCCACATCTGCCGCACCGTGGCGCGCCGAGCCGAGCGCGCGGTGGTGGCGCTGGGCGCGCAGGAAGACATCCGCCCCGGGCCGCGCCAGTACCTGAACCGCCTGTCGGACCTGATGTTCGTGCTGTCGCGCGTGCTCAACCGCTACCGCCCGGACGGCAGCGTCGGCGACGACGTGTACTGGAAGAGCGAGCGCTTGGCGCGTTCCGAAAAAGACTGAAAAAAGCGCCCACTGGGCGCTTTTCTTCGGGGTGCAGGCGGTTCTTTGCTCAGTTGCCCCGCGCGATCACCCCGCACGCCAGGCGCGGGCCGGCGTTGCCCACCGGCTGGGCGTTCACGTCGTCCGGGTCACGGTGCACGATGACCGCCTTGCCGACGATGCTGTTCGGACCCTGCAGGGTCAGCGAGCTGCTGGTGAAGGACACGCGGGCCGTGCCCTGGGCGTCGGCCATCAGCTGCGGCATGTCGCCCAGGTGGTGCTGACCGGCCGCGCCGCCGTGCGCGCCGTGCCGCGCGCCGGTGGGGTTGAAGTGGCTGCCGGCGGAGCTGAAGTCGGCGCTGCCGCAGTCGCCTTTTTCATGCACGTGGAAGGCGTGCGCGGCGCCGCTCTTCAAGCCGGTGATGGAGCCGCTCACGCGCACCACGTCGCCTTCCTGGGTGAACACCAGATTGCCTTGCACCGGCGCGCCCTGCTGCGGTTGCGGCACGCCCGAGGCCGGGCCCAGGCGCACGTTGGCGGGGCCGGTACCACCGGACATACCGGTGGCGGCGCAGCCCACCAACAGGGCGGTGGCGGCGAGCACGCCGATCAGGTGCAGGGGGGTGGCGGTGGGCTTCATCTTCGGCGCTCCTGAGGGGTTGTTGAAATGAAGCCGCATCTTAGTCGCGCCGGCGCAGCAGCGCGTGCAGCAGCACCGCGCCAAACGTGGCCGTGCCGATGCCGCCCAGGGCGAAGCTGCCGAACTTCAGGGTGAAGTCGCCGGTGCCCAGAATCAGGGTGATGGCGGCGGTCAGCAAATTGGCCGG
>JAIUOM010000218.1 GCA_020161215.1 Pseudomonadota bacterium | reverse complement strand
AACCGCTGAAAGCATCTAAGCGGGAAACTCGTTTCAAGATGAGATCTGCCGGGGCCTTGAGCCCCCTAAAGAGTCGTTCAAGACCAGGACGTTGATAGGCTGGGTGTGGAAGTGCAGTAATGCATTAAGCTAACCAGTACTAATTGCTCGTGCGGCTTGACCCTATAACTTTGATCGGAGATCGATCAAGGTGGTTATGCCAAGTGGCGCATTCAAATACCAAGCTGATTTGCTCTATGAATTGGTCGTTTTGACTGGAAACAGTCAGGGCGGCAACAAGTTATGCCTGATGACCATAGCGAGGTGGTACCACTCCTTCCCATCCCGAACAGGACAGTGAAACGCCTTAGCGCCGATGATAGTGCGGGTTCCCGTGTGAAAGTAGGACATTGTCAGGCTATTACAGCGAGAGACGCCCAGTCAGAAATGACTGGGCGTTTTCTTTTGTCGGTTTTATTTGTGGGGTGCCAACCGTTGGCGATAGATAACGTGGCTTGCAGTAGGCAACAGTCGCCGATAGGGTGGCGTGGCCAACCCGTTTGACCATCGCGTACGTCGCAGCTCAGCGGCGCAACTTGGCTCTCCTGGCGTTGCGGATGCTCTGTCCGCCCTAAAATGGGTGCCATGATTTCCCGCGAACCCACTCTCGAGCGGCTGGCCACGGCCAGCGGATTGCTGTTGCAGCCTTTCGGTCTGACGGAGGCTGATCTGGGCAAGACCTTGTCCCTGATCGCCGCGCACCAGATCGACGACGCCGATCTGTACTTCCAGTACACCCGCTCAGAAGGTTGGAGTCTGGAGGAGGGTATCGTCAAGACCGGCAGCTTCTCGATCGATCAGGGCGTGGGTGTGCGTGCGGTCACGGGTGAGAAGACGGCGTTTGCCTATTCCGACGATATCTCCCAAGCTTCGCTGACCGACGCGGCGCACACGGTGCGCGCCATCGGTAGCGCGGCGCAGAACAAACGTGTCAAGTTGCCCAGCCGCAAGGTCGCCGGCAGCCGGGCCTTGTACCAAGGTCTGGATCCCATCACCACCCTCGACAGCACGACCAAGGTCGCCCTGCTTGAAAAGGTGGAGCAACTGGCGCGCGCCAAGGACCCACGCGTCGTGCAAGTGATGGCTGGCCTGGCCAGTGAATACGACGTGGTGCTGGTCGCCCGACTGGACGGCACCCTGGCCGCCGACGTGCGACCCCTGGTGCGTTTGTCGGTCACCGTTATCGCCGAGCAGAACGGCCGGCGCGAGGTGGGCTCCTTTGGCGGCGGCGGACGCTTTGGCTTGGCGTATTTCGACGACGCATTGATCCGCCTGTACGTGGACGAGGCGGTCACCGCGGCACTCACCAACCTGGAATCTCGCCCCGCCCCGGCTGGCGAAATGACCGTGGTGCTGGGCCCGGGCTGGCCTGGGGTGCTGCTGCACGAGGCGGTGGGGCACGGGCTGGAGGGCGACTTCAACCGCAAGGGCTCCAGCGCTTTCAGCGGGCGCATCGGCCAGCGCGTGGCCGCCGAGGGTGTGACGGTGTTGGACGACGGCACCATCGCCGACCGCCGCGGCAGCCTGAACGTGGACGACGAAGGTCATGCCAGCCAGCGCAATGTGCTGATCGAGGATGGCATCCTGAAGGGCTACATCCAAGACGCGATGAACGCCCGCCTGATGAAGGTCAAACCGACCGGCAACGGCCGGCGCGAGAGCTACGCCCATATTCCCATGCCACGCATGACCAACACCTACATGCTTGGCGGCGACAAAGACCCGCGCGAGATCGTCGCCAGCATCAAGAAGGGCTTGTACGCCACCAATTTCGGCGGCGGCCAGGTCGACATCACCAGCGGCAAGTTTGTGTTTTCGGCCAGCGAGGCTTTCTGGGTCGAAAACGGCAAGATTCAGTACCCCGTCAAGGGCGCCACCATCGTGGGCAGCGGCCCCGAGTCGCTCAAGAAAATCAGCATGATCGGCAACGACATGGCGCTGGATTCGGGTGTCGGCACCTGCGGCAAGGAAGGGCAGAGCGTGCCCGTCGGGGTGGGACAGCCCACGCTGCGCATTGACGGCTTGACCGTGGGCGGCACGGCATAACAGAGAACTCCCCCCTGAAGCGCTGACGCGCCTTCCCTCCTCTCCGATGGGAGGGGGACAACGTCATTGGCCGGCGCAGTTCCGGCCTCGGCGTTCGCTGGATTGGCCGCCCGCCGTGGTCGGTGGACGCGTTCCGGATGTGGGGGCGCAGCGCACTCCGTCTCGATGCGGCTCAAGTGCCCATTGCAGTTGGTGCTTCCGATACTTGCTCCGCCAGCGGTAAAAATGGCAGCTTCAACCGGTGCACCGTTTGGTTTTCATCCAGAGCATTGCGTCGCACCAAGCTGTGCTACATTTCTCCGGTGATGAAAACGCGTGTCGCTTTCGGCTTTTATTTTTGGTTCTCTGTCCCCGGCGGACGAGAGGCAAACGTGTAAGCGCAGACAAGCACACCTCCCGACAAGACCGCCGACGCTTTCGAGCCCGGCGGTTTTTTGTTGCCCGATCCCCATTTCAACGCCATCCAGAAGAAGGAAGCCACCATGAACGCCAAAGCCGTCCAGCAGCCCACCGATGCGTGGCACCCGTCGCAGGAACGCACCAGCCGCACCGACGACGAACGCATCAAGGACATCACCGTGCTGCCGCCTCCCGAGCATCTGATCCGCTTCTTCCCGATCCGCAACACGCCGGTTGAGTCGGTCATCGCCAGCGCGCGCAAGAACATCCGCCGCATCGTCAGCGGCAAGGACGACCGTCTGCTGGTGGTGATCGGCCCGTGTTCCATCCACGATCCCGTGGCCGCCATGGACTATGCCCGGCGCCTGAAACCGCTGCGCGATGCCTACGGCGATGCGTTGGAAGTGGTGATGCGCGTCTACTTCGAAAAGCCCCGTACCACGGTCGGCTGGAAGGGCCTGATCAACGACCCCTACCTGGACGAAAGCTACCGTATCGACGAAGGTCTGCGCATGGCGCGGCAACTGCTCATCGAGATCAACCGCCTGGGTCTGCCGGCCGGCAGCGAGTTCCTGGACGTCATTTCACCCCAGTACATCGGCGACCTGATCAGCTGGGGCGCCATCGGCGCGCGCACCACCGAAAGCCAGGTGCACCGCGAGCTGGCCAGCGGCCTGTCGGCGCCGATCGGCTTCAAGAACGGCACCGACGGCAACATCAAGATCGCCACCGACGCCATCCAGGCCGCCGCGCGCGGGCACCACTTCCTGTCGGTGCACAAGAACGGCCAGGTCGCCATCGTGCAGACCGAGGGCAACAAGGATTGCCACGTCATCCTGCGGGGCGGCAAGGCGCCCAATTACGACGCCGTCAGCGTCGAGGCCGCGTGCCAGGAGTTGGAAGCGTCCAAGCTGCACCCCACGGTGATGGTCGATTTCAGCCACGCCAACAGCAGCAAGCAGCACGAGCGCCAACTCGACGTGACGCGCGACGTGGCCGAGCAGATCCGTGGCGGCTCGCGCAAGGTCGTGGGCGTGATGGTGGAAAGCCACATCCACGGCGGGGCGCAGAAGTTCACGCCCGGCAAGGACCAGGTCGGCGCGCTGGAGTACGGCAAGAGCATCACCGACGCCTGCATTGGCTGGGACGGCTCGCAAACCATTCTGCAGGTGCTGGCCGACGCCGTGCGCGCGCGCCGCGCGGCCTGAACCGCATCAAGGCGCCCCCACGCCGGGATCGACTACAGTGCACCCACCGGCCCATGTCGCCAGCTCGGCGGCGTGGCCGCACCTTACACATCCGTATCAGGAGGGCCCTGCCACATGCAAAGTGAAGTCCGTGTCATTCAGGACGAGCGCACCGAATGGCGCTTTGAGCTCGACAAACTCGCGCCGATGAGCAACGCCGAGGCGCGCGACTGGCTGGACGCCCAGTTCACGCAACTGGGCAGCGAGCCCCTGCGCCCCACCGGCAAGCTGCTGTTGGCCGACAAGGTGCTGGTGGTGGCGCGCGACGCCGGTCCGCAGCTGCTCGGCGATCCGCAGTGGGGCCCCAACTTTGCCCGCGCGGCCAGCGCGGTGCTGGCCAAGCCGGTGGTCAGCATCGACCTGGCGGCCATGACGATGTCGTTCTGATACCGATCGGCGGTCCAACTCCAAGAGCCGTTCAGGCCGAGCCCGTCGAAGGGCTCAACGCGAACGGTTTGATGTTTTAGAGCGCCTTGTGGTGTGAATCGGCGCTCGGCCAGGGGTCAGCCTTGCAGCGCCGCCAGCAACCTGGCGTGAACGCCGCCAAAGCCGCCGTTGCTCATGCACAGCACATGGTCGCCGGCCTGGGCGGCGGCATGCACCTGCTGGACGATCTGGTCGATGCTGCCGGCGGTTTGGGCGCGAGCGCCCAGCGGGGCCAGGGCCTCGGCGGCGTTCCAGTCCAGCCCGCCGGTGTGGCAAAAACTCAAGGTCGCCTGCTCCAGCGCCCACGGCAACTGGGACTTCATGGCGCCCAGTTTCATGGTGTTGCTGCGCGGCTCGAACACCGCCAGGATGCGCTCGGCCGAGCGCCCGCTGGCGTCCAGCTGGCGCCGCAGGCCGTCCACCGTGCTGCGGATGGCCGTGGGGTGGTGCGCGAAATCGTCGTACACCGTGATGTCCCCGCCCGGCCGC
>JAIUOM010000217.1 GCA_020161215.1 Pseudomonadota bacterium | reverse complement strand
GGGCGTGCGCGTGACCGGCTCGCTGCACATGACGATCCAGACCGCGGTGCTGATCGAGACGCTCAAGGACATCGGCGCCGACGTGCGCTGGGCCTCGTGCAACATCTTCTCGACCCAGGACCACGCGGCCGCCGCGATCGCCGCCAGCGGCACGCCGGTGTTCGCGTGGAAGGGCGAGACCCTGGAGGAATACTGGGACTGCACGCTCGACGCGCTGACCTTCACCCTCGCCGACGGCACCCTCACCGGCCCGGAGCTGGTGGTCGACGACGGCGGCGACGTGACCCTGCTGATCCACAAGGGCTACGAGCTGGAACAGGGCGACGAGAGCTGGGTCAACAGCGCCTCGGGCAGCCATGAAGAGCAGGTCATCAAGAACCTGCTCAAGCGCGTCGCCAAAGAGCGCCCGGGCTACTGGACCCGCGTGGTCAAGGACTGGAAGGGCGTCTCCGAAGAGACCACCACCGGCGTGCACCGCCTCTACCAGCTGGCCGAGCAAGGCAAGCTCTTGGTACCTGCGATCAACGTCAACGACTCGGTCACCAAGTCGAAGTTCGACAACCTGTACGGCTGCCGCGAATCGCTGGCAGACGGCCTCAAGCGCGCGCTCGACGTGATGCTGGCCGGCAAGGTCGCGGTGGTCTGCGGCTACGGCGACGTCGGCAAGGGCTGCGCCGACTCGCTGCGCGCCTATGGCGCCCGCGTCATCGTCACCGAGATCGACCCGATCTGCGCGCTGCAGGCGGCGATGGAAGGCTACGAGGTGACCACCGTCGAGGACACCCTCGGCCGCGCCGACATCTACGTCACCACCACCGGCAACAAGGACATCATCACCGTCGCGCACATGACGGCGATGAAGGACCAGGCCATCGTCTGCAACATCGGCCACTTCGACAACGAGATCCAGGTCGACGCGCTCAAGGCGCTGGCGGGCGTGCAGCAGGTCAACATCAAGCCGCAGGTCGACAAGTTCATCTTGCCCAACGGCAACGCCATGTTCCTGCTGGCGGAAGGCCGCCTGGTGAACCTCGGCTGCGCCACCGGCCACCCGAGCTTCGTGATGTCGAACTCGTTCTCGAACCAGACGCTGGCGCAGATCGACTTGTGGGCGAACAAGGACTTCTACGACCCGAAGGTGTACATCCTGCCGAAGAAGCTGGACGAGGAAGTCGCGCGCCTGCACCTGGAGAAGATCGGCGTGAAGCTGACCACGCTCACCAGGGACCAGGCCGATTACCTCGGCGTGCCGGTTGCCGGCCCGTACAAGCCGGAGCACTACCGCTACTGATCGCTTCGCCGATCACCGTTGCAACACGGAACGGGCGCCGAGAGGCGCCCGTTCTTGTTTTCCGGCAACGGCTGTCTTCGACCCGAAGCGGTCATCCAACTGCAATGATGGGTTGCAATAATTCCAATATTCCGGAAATATGGAAATATGGATACGCCCCAGACCGTTCAAGCGCTTCGTGCGCTCGCGCACGACCATCGGCTTGCCGCCTACCGGGCTCTTGTACAGGCGGGCCCGGGTGGCATGGCCGTTGGCGAATTGCGCGATCAGCTCGACTTGCAGCCGGCAACCCTCACTGCACATTTGAATCAGTTGCGTGCAGCGGGACTTGTGACTGACGAGCGGGAAGGAAGAGTCATCCGGATACGCGCCGACTATGACCGCATGAACGGTCTCATCGGCTTTCTGACGGAGAACTGCTGTGGCGGGAAGTCCTGCACGCCGGCAGTCAAGAAGAAGCTCCGTTGATCCGAATTTCCCGAGAAATATCATGACCGAGAAGACCTACAACGTGCTGTTTCTTTGCACTGGAAACTCCGCGCGCAGCATCATGGCCGAGGCGATTCTCAATGTTCTGGGCCAAGGCCGGTTCACGGCCTATAGCGCAGGCAGTCATCCCGGCGGCGAGGTCCAGCCGATGGCAAGGCAGCTTGCCGAGGCCATCGGCTATGACGCCAGCAAGGTGCGCAGCAAGAACTGGGACGAGTTTGCAGTGGCAGGCGCACCCGAGATGGACATCGTCATCACGGTCTGCGACAACGCCGCTGGAGAGGCGTGCCCGGTATGGCTGGGTCACCCTGCGCTCGCACATTGGGGTGTACCCGACCCGGTAGCAGCCACAGGTAACGAAGACGATCGTCGTCGGGCTTATACAGCAGCGTTCGCCACGTTGCGTCGTCGCATCGAGTTGCTACTCTCGCTGCCATTCCAAAGTCTTGATCGTCTGGCTGCTCAGGCAAAACTGGGTGAAATCGGACGCGTCGGCGCTGAATGATTCACCAGCGCCTCTTTGCCGAGTTCGTGGCGACGGGCCTGCTGCTGGTGACAGTGGTGGGCTCGGGGATCATGGCCGAGCGTCTCGCGGGTGGAAACGACGCCGTCGCCTTGCTAGCCAACACGCTGGCAACCTTCGGCGGGCTCTACATCCTCATCGAGGTGTTCGGTCCGATCAGTGGCGCACACATGAATCCGGCGGTCAGTGGCGTCATGGCTGCGCGTGGCGAACTGCCTTGGATACTGTTGCCGTCATACATCCTTGTCCAACTCGCGGGTGCGCTCTGCGGCGCCTTGCTTTCGAATGCCATGTTCGATCTTCCGTTGCTGGAGCTCTCCGCGAAAGTGCGAACTGGTGCAGGCCAATGGCTGGGTGAGATGGTTGCAACAGCCGGTTTGTTGCTTGTGGTACTCCGGGCACCCGCCTCCCGTGTCGCCGTGATGGTGGCCGCATACATCGGTGCGGCCTATTGGTTCACTTCATCGACGTCATTCGCCAATCCTGCAGCAGCTTTCGGACGCATGTTCAGCGACAGCTTCGCCGGCATTTCGCCGGGCGATGTGCCCGCCTTCGTTGTCGCGCAGGCCATCGGGGCGGCGCTGGGCGCCACGATCCATACGCTCCTTGGAAAACCTCATGCCTGATCTTGGCGATCTGCCCAATCTCTCGGCCGAAATGTTCCATGTGCCGGAGGTTGACCGTCTATCCACGACCGCGCTCGCTACGCACGCCCCAAGGATTCTTTTGCTCTACGGATCGCTGAGGAAGCGGTCATACAGCAATCTGCTCGCACTCGAGGCGGCCCGGCTACTTCAGGCAATGGGGGCCGAGACCCGGCTTTTCGATCCGACAGGCCTGCCTCTTCCTGATGCGGAGCCCGACACGCATCCGAAGGTGCAGGAACTGCGGCAACTAGTGCAATGGTCAGAGGGCATGGTCTGGAGCTCACCCGAGCGACACGGTTCCATGAGCGGCATCATGAAAGCGCAGATCGACTGGATTCCGTTGTCCCAAGGCTCGGTGCGGCCAACGCAGGGCAAGACACTGGCCGTCATGCAAGTCTCTGGTGGTTCGCAGTCCTTCAATGCGGTTAATCAGCTCCGTGTGCTTGGACGTTGGATGCGCATGATCACGATCCCCAACCAGTCCTCGGTCGCGAAGGCCTTCAACGAGTTCGATGAAGATGGGCGCATGAAGCCTTCCGCGTTCTATGACCGCGTCGTTGACGTCATGGAAGAGCTCATGAAATTCACGCTACTGACCCGTGATGTCTCGCCATACCTCGTTGATCGCTACAGCGAACGAAAGGAAAGCGCCGAAGCGCTTGCCAAGCGGGTCAGCCTCCGCGCCATCCAGGGATGAAATTGACCCAAACCAAGCTGTCTGGTCGGTCACCATGTCCGCTTCTGGTCGAAAATGGACCTCCTCCACCCGGAATCGTGGCGGGGAAGCGCGCTAAGGCCGCCAGTTGGCATGACCGTCCCAGAACGCGACCGCCTTGCGATATGCCTCGCGATCCAGGGGCACGCCCGAGCCGCCTTCCTCGACGCCGAGCGCGTTGCGCATCATCGTCACCGGCGCCATCGGCATCTCTTCCGGGAGCATCGTGTACAGGCAGCCGACGATGCCCCACTCGCCGTCGATCGGCGTGCCCTCCTTCGCCAGCTGTTCGCGGCTGTAGAGGATCGGCACCAGGTAGTTCGCCACAGGCGGCTCGATGCCCTCGAACCAGCGCACCAGCACTGGCAGCTCCTCGCGCGAACGCGCCTCGTAGGCGCTGCGCAGGTGGCCGCGGTTGTCGTCGGCGATCGCCAGCACCGAGCAGCGCGTCGACGTCCAGTTGCGATGTACGTGCAGGCGGCAGAACGGCGCATAGCCCTCCAGCACCGCGACCGGCGCTTCGTCGTTGAGGCGCTGCGTGAACTCCACGGGCGTGCAGTCGAGGATCGCGGTGCGACGCCCGTCGGCGGGAAACAGGCGACGGCGCGCGAACGGGGTGAGGACGATGGACATGCAATGGTCGCGAAGAAAGCTGCCGGCAGCATACCGGTTCGCGATGCGGCGGCCTTCGCCGCGCACGCATGCATCGTCGTCGCAGGCATCCCGCGAGCGCATCCCGCCCGGGACGGCGGCGCATCACGGGCGGATGCCTGTCCTCGCGGCAACGTCGTTCCCGTTGTTTTGCTGCATGTCGCCGACTCGCGCGGGCCGCGACGCTCCCGCCGTCGTCCCGCGCTGCCGTTGGCTTCACGACCGGCCAGGAAGTCCCGATCATGCCTACCCTCTCCCCGGCTGCCGAACTCATCGTCGCCGCCGGCCTGCTGGAGGCGACGGGGGAGCTGGAGGCGCCGCTGACGCTCGAGGCCGCAACCGCGCGCCTGCGCCAGCTG
>JAIUOM010000017.1 GCA_020161215.1 Pseudomonadota bacterium | reverse complement strand
CGGCCGTGGGCGTGCTGGTGGAGCGCACCACGCGCCTGGTGCTGCTGTGCCAGATGCCCGATGCCAGTGCCGAGAGTGCGCTGGCAGCGTTCACGGCCAAGTTGAATCTGATTGCCCAGCCTTTGCGTCAGACGCTGACCTACGATCAGGGCAAGGAGATGGCGTGTCACAAGCAACTGGCGGCCAACACCGACATCCGGGTGTACTTCTGCGATCCGCACAGTCCTTGGCAAAAGGGCAGTTGCGAAAACATCAATGGCCTGTTGCGCCAGTACCTGCCCAAGGGCTCGGATCTGAGTATTCACGATCAGCACGCGCTGGACTCGATTGCCGATCTGCTCAACAACCGACCCAGGCAGACGCTGGGCTGGTTCACGCCCTACGAGAGGTTCAAGCAATTCATGCAGGCCATCGAACAACAGCAAACCGCTACCATTCACTGATCAGTATTCGCTGATTCTCAATATCAATCAGCGGTGTTGCACTTCGGAGTTGAGACCGCCCAGTAATAAAAACCCAGCAACCCACTTACCCACCACTCTACCCGTGCAACCGCGCGCTCAGCCTCTGTACCCGGCGACAGTGCCGAGGCTGTGCGACGCACTTGGCTATGCCATTAGCCTTGCCCAACCCGCGGTGGCTGCGGCCCCACTCAGCGTAAAGTGGCGCCCATTGCCGACTCGCGGCTGACCACTCCTCCCTGGCGCATGGCCGATCAAGCACCCTCCAAACCCCGCTGGCAATTCTGGATCGACCGCGGCGGCACCTTCACCGACGTGGTGGCCAAGCGGCCCGATGGCGGCATCGTCACGCACAAGTTGCTGTCGGAAAACCCCGAGCACTACCGCGATGCGGCGGTGGCGGGCATTCGGCACCTGCTGGGTTTGGCGCCCGGCGAACCCATCAGGCCCGATTTGGTCGAGAGCGTGAAGATGGGCACCACGGTGGCCACCAACGCGCTGCTGGAGCGCAAGGGCGAGCCGACGCTGCTGGTGACGACGCGCGGGTTTCGGGATGCGCTGCGCATCGCCTACCAAAACCGCCCGCGCCTGTTTGACCGCCACATCCAGGTGCCCGAGCTGTTGTATGCCGCGGTGGTGGAGGCGGGCGAACGCGTGGCGGCCGATGGCGCCGTGCTCACGCCTCTGGATGAGGCGGCGCTGGTGGCCGATTTGCACGCCCAGCACGCGGCGGGGCTGCGCAGTGTGGCGATCGTGTTCATGCACGGCTGGCGCTTTCAGGCGCACGAGCTGGCGGCGGCGCGTATCGCGCGCGAGATCGGCTTTACCCAGGTCAGCACCAGCCACCAGACCAGCCCGATGATGAAGTTCGTCAGCCGGGGCGACACCACGGTGGTCGATGCCTACCTGTCGCCCATCCTGCGCCGCTACGTGGAGCAGGTCGCGGCTGAGATGCCGGGGGTGAAGCTGTTCTTCATGCAGTCGTCGGGCGGGTTGACGGACGCGCATGTGTTCCAGGGCAAGGACGCGATTCTGTCCGGCCCGGCGGGCGGCATCGTGGGCATGGCGCGGACGGCGGCGCTGGCGGGGCACGACAAGGTGATCGGCTTTGACATGGGCGGCACCTCGACCGACGTGAGCCACTACGCGGGCGAGTTCGAGCGCGAGTTCGAGACCCAGGTGGCCGGCGTGCGCATGCGTGCGCCGATGATGAGCATCCACACCGTGGCGGCGGGGGGCGGCTCGATCCTGGCCTTTGACGGCGCGCGCTTTCGCGTCGGCCCCGAGAGCGCGGGCGCCAACCCCGGCCCGGCCAGCTATCGGCGCGGCGGGCCGTTGGCGGTGACGGACGCCAACGTGACGGTGGGCAAGATTCAGTCGCGGCACTTTCCCAAGGTGTTTGGCCCGGGGGCTGACGAGGCGCTGGACACCGCCGTGGTGCACGCCCGCTTTGCCGAGCTGGCGGCCCAGACCGGCCGCACGGCCGAGGACGTGGCCGAGGGCTTTATCCAGATTGCGGTGCAGCAGATGGCTAACGCCATCAAAAAGATCAGCGTGGCGCGCGGCTACGACGTGACGCGCTACACCTTGCAGTGCTTTGGTGGCGCGGGCGGCCAGCACGCCTGCCTGGTGGCCGACGCCTTGGGCATGACGCGCGTGTTCGTGCACCCGCTGGCCGGCGTGTTGAGCGCCTACGGCATGGGTCTGGCCGACCAGAGCGTGATGCGCGAGCAGGCGGTGGAGGCCAAGCTGACGGCGCAGGCCCTGCCCGAGATCACCGAGTTGCTGGCGACGCTGGCCAGCGCGGCCGAGGCTGAACTGCGCAGCCAGCAGCACAGCAGCGGCGCCGTGGCGGTGCAGCGGCGCCTGCATTTGCGTTACGAGGGCAGCGACTCGGCATTGATCGTGCCCTTTGGCACGCTCCATGAAATGCAGGCCGCGTTCGAGGCGGCGTACCGCCAGCGCTTTTCGTTTTTGATGCCGGGCAAAGCGCTGGTGGTAGAGGCGGTATCGGTCGAGGCCGTGGTGGCGGGCGACGCGCCCGACGAGCCGCGCCACGCCCTGCACCCGCCGCGCACCGTGCCGCGCGAGGACACGGTGCGTATGTACGCCGGCGGCCAGTGGCACGAGGCCGCCCTGGTGGTGCGCGAGCGCCTGCGCCCCGGCGACCTGATCGAAGGCCCGGCCATCATCGCCGAGCAGAACGCCACCACCGTGGTCGAGCCCGGTTGGCAGGCCCGCCTGACCGCGCTGGACCACCTGGTGCTGGAGCGCCGCACGCCGCGCGCCCAGCGCTTTGCCGCCGGCACCACGGTCGACCCGGTGCTGCTGGAGGTGTTCAACAACCTGTTCATGAACATTGCCGAGCAGATGGGGCTGCAGCTGCAGAACACGGCTTACTCGGTCAACATCAAGGAGCGGCTGGACTTCAGCTGCGCACTTTTTGATGCCCAGGGCCAGCTGATCGCCAACGCGCCGCACATGCCGGTGCACCTGGGCTCGATGGGCGAGAGCATCAAGACCGTGATCGAGCGCAACCACGCCAGCATGCAGCCGGGCGATGTGTACGTGCTGAACGACCCATACCACGGGGGCACGCACTTGCCGGACATCACCGTGATCACGCCGGTGTACCTGGATGGGCGACCGACTTTTTACGTTGGATCGCGTGGTCATCACGCCGACGTGGGTGGTGTCACACCGGGCTCGATGCCGCCGTTCTCGACCCGCATCGAGGAAGAGGGCGTGCAGATCAACAACTTCAAGCTGGTGGAAGGCGGCGTGCTGCGCGAGGGCGAGATGATGGCGCTGCTGCAAAGCGGCCGCTACCCCGCGCGCAACCCGCAGCAGAACCTGGCCGATTTGAAGGCCCAGATCGCCGCCAACGAAAAAGGCGCGCAGGAGCTGCATCGCATGGTGGCGCAGTTCGGTCTGGACGTGGTGCAGGCCTATATGCAGCACGTGCAGGACAACGCTGAGGAGTCGGTGCGCCGGGTCATCACCCGACTGAAAAATGGTTCGTTCACCCTGCCGCTGGACAACGGCGCGCAGATCTCGGTGGCGGTGCGGGTTGATGCGGCCACGCGCAGTGCCGAAATCGACTTCAGCGGCACGTCCGCCCAGCAAAGCAACAACTTCAACGCGCCCACGGCGGTGTGCATGGCGGCGGTGCTCTACGTCTTCCGCACCCTGGTGGACGACGACATTCCGCTCAACGCGGGTTGTCTGAAGCCGCTCAAGGTCATCATCCCGCCCGGCTCCATGCTCAACCCCAACCCGCCGGCCTCGGTGGTGGCGGGCAATGTCGAGACCTCGACCTGCATCACCAACGCGCTGTACGGCGCCCTGGGGCTGATGGCGGCCAGCCAGTGCACGATGAACAACTTCACCTTTGGCAACGCGCGCCACCAGTACTACGAGACCATCAGCGGCGGCTCGGGCGCTGGCGGGCTGCTGGACGAGGCGGGCCAATTGGCGGGCGGCTTTGACGGCACCAGCGTGGTGCAGACCCACATGACCAACTCGCGCCTGACCGACCCGGAGGTGCTGGAGTGGCGCTTTCCGGTGCGGCTGGAGAGCTACGAAATCCGCCACGGCTCGGGCGGCGCGGGGCGCTGGCGCGGTGGCGACGGCGGCGTGCGGCGCGTGCGCTTTCTGGAGCCGATGACGGCCAGCATCCTGAGCAACGGCCGGGTGCACGGCGCCTTTGGCATGGCCGGCGGCGTGGCCGGGGCGGTGGGTATCAACCGCGTGGTGCGTGCGGATGGCCGAACCGAGGGGCTGGCCCATATCGGCAGCGCTGAAATGCAGGCCGGGGATGTGTTCGAAATCCACACGCCGGGCGGTGGCGGATTTGGCGGGGCGCCGTGATGTGGTGGGATCGGCAACGTGCCGGGAGGCTCATGAGTGGCCCTGCAACGCCCGCTGCAGGGGTTTGACGCGCGCATCGCCGATCGCTTCGCGGATCTTCGGCATCAGCTCGAGCAGTCCTTCGTAGCCCTCGGCCGCCTCCACGGCCAGATTCAGGCGAAAGCCACGCAGGCCGAGCTGGGCCGTGAGCTGGGTGGCGATGGGGTAGGCGGCCCGGTAGCGGCGCTGACGTTCCTCGATGTCGGTGGGCAGGTCCAGCGGCCCCAGGGTGGAGCTGAAACCGGAGGCGGGCGCCAATTCGCCAAAGTTGCTGGGCGCCTGCGGCGCGGCCGGGGCGCTGGTGTGTCCGGCGTCCGCTGGCACGACCAGGCCGCCATCGACCAACACCTGCACGTCTTCCGGTGTGGCGCCGAGTCCGGCCGTGGCCTGCAGCACCGCGTCAAGCGTGCGTTTGCCGTCGAACAGGATCAGGATGGATCGCTGACGCTGGGTGATGGTGGCGGCATGCCGATCCTTCAGCACATGCAGGCCCAGCTCCGTCTTGCCGTAAATCATCGCAAAGGCCTTGCAAGAGCAGCCAAGTCCTCGATTCTTTGGCCTTGACCGGGCGATGGCAACCCGGGGAAAACGCGGTACACCGAACAAGCGAATCGGTGTCCGCCGCAGACGTACCCCAGACGAGGTACGTCAGGCGCTCCGACTCAGGCCGGCAGGTAGCCGTCCACCGACAGGTAGCGTTCGCCGGTGTCGTAGTTGAAACCCAGCACCTTGGCGCCGGCCGGCAGCTCGGGCAGTTTCTGCGCGATGGCGGCCAGGGTGGCGCCGCTGCTGATGCCCACCAGCAGGCCTTCCTCGCGCGCGCTGCGGCGGCCGTACTCGCGCGCCGGTTCGGCCTCGACCTGGATCACGCCATCCAGCACGCTGGTGTCGAGGTTCTTCGGGATGAAGCCGGCGCCGATGCCCTGGATCGGGTGCGGCGCGGGGGCCCCGCCGCTGATCACGGGCGACTGCGTGGGCTCGACCGCAAACACCTTCAGATTCGGCCACTTGGCCTTCAGCACGCGCGCGCAGCCGGTGAGGTGGCCGCCGGTGCCCACGCCGGTGATCAGCGCGTCCAGTCCCTCGGGGAAGTCGGCCAGGATCTCCTGGGCCGTGGTCTGCTCGTGCACGCTGACGTTGGCCGGATTGTCGAACTGCTGGGGTATCCAGGCGCCGGGCGTGGCGGCGACGATTTCCTCGGCGCGGGCAATGGCGCCCTTCATGCCTTTTTCGCGCGGGGTCAGGTCGAACGAGGCGCCATAGGCCAGCATCAGGCGGCGGCGCTCCACGCTCATGCTGTCGGGCATGACCAGGATCAGCTTGTAGCCTTTGACGGCCGCCACCATGGCCAGGCCCACGCCGGTGTTGCCGCTGGTCGGCTCGACGATGGTGCCGCCGGGCTGGAGCTGACCGCTTTTTTCGGCCGCCTCGACCATGCTGAGCGCGATGCGGTCCTTGATCGAGCCGCCGGGGTTGGCGCGTTCGCACTTGACCCAGACATTGGCATCGCCGCCGAACAGGCGTTGAATGCGCACGACCGGCGTGCGGCCGATGGTTTCGAGAACGGTGTTGACTTTCATGGTGGGCTGGGTGTGGGTGGAACAGGGATTGACCATTCTGACCCAATCCTTAGAGCGCTCAGGCCATAAGGGTATGCCGCAGCGTGGATAATCGCTGCCGTGAAGCCCGCCAGACCGCCGCTGGTGCAAGCGTGGAAACACGGCACTGGAGGAACGTCCGGACTGCATAGGGCAGCGCAGGAGCTAACGGCTCTCCACCGCGAGGTGAGGATCAGAGCAACAGAGACGAGTCGCGTGGGGCAACCCACGCGGGTGAAACGGGCAATCTCTGCGCGCAGCAACACCAAGTAGGTTGGCTTTGAGGCGGCCCGCCGAGCCAACGGGTAGGTGGCACCGAGCCGGGTGGGCGACCCCCGGCCCAGATTGATGGCGGTCACATCCCGGGCAACCGGGGTGCACAGAATCCGGCGTACCGGCGGACTTCACACTTTTTTTTGGGCCGGCGCGCCGCCCTGGCCCAGAGGCTCGGGTCAGGGCTGCGCGGCCTCGGCTTCGTCGTCGGGCGACTTGGTGTTGCCGATGAACAGCTGCGCGGCCCAGATGCCGGCCTCGTACAGCAGGCACATGGGAATGGCCAGCGCCAGCTGCGACACCACGTCGGGTGGCGTGACGATGGCCGCCACCACGAAGGACAGCACGATGAAGTAGCCGCGAAAGCTCTTGAGCTGCGCGACCGTGACCACGCCCACGCGCGCCAGCAGCACCACGCCCACCGGCACCTCGAAGGCCAGGCCGAAGGCCAGGAACATGGTGAGCACGAAGCTCAGGTAGGCCTCGATGTCGGGCGCGGCGGTGATGCTCTTGGGCGCGAACTGCTGGATGAAGGAAAACACCTTGCCGAACACGAAAAAGTAGCAGAACGCCACGCCCATGAAAAACAGGACGGTGCTGGATACCACCAGGGGCATGACGAGCTTTTTCTCGTGCGAGTACAGGCCCGGGGCCACGAAGGCCCAGACCTGGTAGAGCACCACGGGCAGGGCGATCAGGAAGGCCGACATGAGCAGAATCTTCAGCGGCACCATGAATGGCGAGATCACCGAGGTGGCGATCATGGTCGCGCCCTTGGGCAGGTGCGCCACCAGCGGCGCGGCCAGCAGGTCGTAGAGCTCGCCCGGCCCGGGGAAGAGCGCCAGCACGCCCGCCACCAGGCCGATGGCGACCAGGGCCTTGATCAGCCGGTCGCGCAGCTCCATCAGGTGCTCGACGAACGGCTGCTCGGTGCCGGCCAGTTCGTCTTCGGTGTCTTGCTTGGATTCGCTCATGTGAATGCGATTGTCGCCGACGCACACCTGCTCGGTGCGCGCGATGTGGCCACTGGGTCAGGGGTTGCGCGCGGTAGGCCACCCCGGGGGTGTCCACGGTGTCCACGCACGAGGGCCAGGGGCCGCAGAGCAGGCCATGCCAGCAGGCGCTGCGGCTGGGCATGTACCGGCCGCCCGCGATGCCTGGGGGCGCTTCATCTCTTGGGGCGGTAGCGCGCCACGCGCGCCGCCCCCGACTGCACCTGGCGGCGCACGCCGTGGCGATGCTTGTACCACTGCGGCGTGGCGCCGCGCTTCAGACGCCAGTTCTTGTCCGGGTGGCGGTATTCGGGCGGTGGCGGTTGCCAGGCGCCACCGGTGTCGTCGGACGAGGTGCCCGCGCCGTTCAGGCTGGCGGTGGCCTCGCTCCAGTCCTTCTCGAAGTCGGTCTTGGCGGTGTGGAGGTCTTTTTCGACCGAGCGGCCGGCTTCCTCGACCGACGCCTTCATCTTCTTGAGCTCATCGAGGTCCATGGCGCGATTGACCTCGGCCTTGACGTCGGTCACATAGCGCTGTGCCTTGCCCAGCAGAGTGCCGACGGTGCGCGCCACGCGCGGCAGCTTTTCGGGGCCGATGACGATCAACGCCACGACGCCGATCAGCGCGAGCTTGGAGATGCCGAGATCCAGCATGGGGACGGACTACTTGGGCGAGCGGGCCTGGGCAGGTGCCAGGCCCGCGGGCAGGGTTAACGGGCGGCTCAGCTTTTTTCCTTGGCCTGCACGTCGATGGTCTCCTTGCTGGCGCTGGCGCCGGCGTTGGTGACCTGGCCGGCGGGCGGCTTGGTGGCGTCGGCCTCGGCCCCGCCTTCCTTCATGCCGTCCTTGAAGCCCTTGACCGCACCGCCCAGATCGGAGCCGATGTTCTTGAGTTTCTTGGTGCCGAAGATCATGACCACGATCAGCAGGACGATCAGCCAATGCCAGATGGAAAAGGTACCCATGGTGTTGCTCCTCGCGCCGCACGGAAATATGGCGGCGCCGTTGTGTTGATTTTAGACGGCGGGGGCCGGTGTCGGGTTCCCCCGGGGTTGAGAAGGGTTCAGCCGTGCTTCCAGGGGCGCGGGCCGCCGATGACGTGCACGTGCAGGTGATGCACCTCCTGGCCACCTTGGGCACCGGTGTTGATGACGATGCGGTAACCGCCTTCCGGGTAGGGGCCGCAGCCTTGCTCCAGCGCGAGCTTCGGAATCAGGCTCAGGATGTGGCCCAGCAGCGGTGCCTGCTCGGGGCCAACCTGGGCCATGGACGGGATGTGCGTCTTGGGGATCAGCAAAAAGTGCACCGGTGCCCACGGGTTGATGTCGTGGAAGGCGAACACCTGATCGTCCTCATGGACTTTTTTGGACGGAATCTGGCCGGCGGCGATCTTGCAGAAGATGCAGTTGGGGTCGTGCGCGTGTGCGGTGCTCATGTGGGCGGATGGGGGTCGGGAAGGTGGTCGAGTTCGATTTCGGCCTGGGCGTCGGTCGATTGCTTGCCCAGGTGGTTGAAATGTTCGGCCAGCCACTGCTGCCCGGCCGTGCGGCCCAGGCCGAACAGCTGGCGCAGGAAGCTGGCGTCGGCGCGCGACTTGCTGGCCGCGCCAAAGGTGGCCAAGGCCTTGCCGCCATCGACGCGGTGAAACAGCATGCGCTTGTAGCGTCCCGGGTCCAGGCGCCCTTCTTCCAGCAGGCGGCTGACGAAGGCGATGGCGCGCGACTCGGCCAGCAGCGGGGCATTGAAGGTGATTTCGTTGATGCGCTCCATGATGTCCTGGGCGCTGGCGTTGGGCGAGAGCTCGGCTTCGATGGGGTTGATCTGCACCAGCACGATGTCGGTCGAGGCGGTGTTGTAGATCAGGGGGTAGATGGCCGGGTTGCCCGAAAAACCCCCGTCCCAGTAGCGCTCGCCATCGATCTCCACGGCCTGGAACAGGGTCGGCAGGCAGGCCGAGGCCATCACCGCGTCGGGGCACAGGCGTTCACCGCTGAAAATTTCGCCGCGGCCGGTGCGCACGTTGGTGGCGGCCACGAACACCTTGAGCGGCGAGTGGCTGTGCAGCAGCTCGAAATCGACCTGGTGCTCCAGCAGCTGGCGCAGCGGATTCAGCCCCAGCGGGTTGGTCTGCGCGGGGCTGAGCCACTGCGACAGCCACGAGTACACCAACTGCTTGCCCGGCAGTGGCAGGCCGCTCATGAAGGAACCCATCAGCCCGACCTGGTCCCAGAAGCGTCCGAGCGCCTGGCGCGCGGCTTCGTAGCGGTCCTGGCCCTTCAGGCCGTCGGCATCGGCGCGCGCCAGCCCATGCGCCAGCACCACGGCGTTCATGGCGCCGGCGCTGGTGCCGCTGGCGCCCTCGAAGCTCAGGCGGCCGTCTTCCAGCAGCGCGTCGAGTACGCCCCAGGTGAAGGCGCCGTGCGAGCCGCCGCCTTGCAGCGCCAGGTTGACGGCCTTGCTGGCGTGCGCGCCGCGGCGTGACGTGGTGGTCTTGGCGCCCTCAGCCACCGACCGGCCTCTCGGCGTTCATGCGGACCATGCCCAGCACGATGCGGTACAGGAACCAGATCGAGATCACCGCCCAGGCGATGGCCCCGGGCAGGTAGAGCAGAAAGAACAGCGGCAGCGTCAGCAGGTACCAGAGACCGGCCCACAGCACCGAACGAATGCGCCAGCGGAAATGGCTCTCCTGCCAGGTGCCGCGGGCGTCGTCCTGCTTCACCAGATCCATCACCAGGGCGATGATGAGCAGCGCGATGCTGACCTGCGCCCCCGGCACCACCGCCGCCACGGCCACGATCAGGTGCAGGATGTAGCTGATCCAGCCCCAGGTTTTGAGCGTGTCGCTGGCCCGTGCGCTGGGGCTGTCGCCCTGGCGCGGCTCGACGTCCACGATGTCGTTGTTGGTCATGCGTCAATTCCTTGTGTGTGCGGTCTCGTCGGATTCGCGCTCGCGCACCTTGCGCAGCGCTTTTTCCTCGATGCCTGAGAGTCCTTCGCGCCGCGCCAGTTCCGCCACCACGTCGGCGGCGCTCAGGCCATAGTGGGCCAGGGCCACCATGCCGTGGAACCACAGGTCGGCCATTTCGGACACGATCTTGGCCGGCGCGCCGCCGTGCTCGGCGTCCTTGGCGGCCATCACCACCTCGGTGGCTTCCTCGCCGATTTTCTTCAGGAAGGCGTCCGGCCCCTTCTGCAGCAGGCGGGCGACGTAGCTGGCGTCGGGGTCGCCGCCGGCGGACGGGCGGCGGCTTTCGATCACGCCGGTCAGGCGGCGCAGCACGTCCTCGAGGGAGGGGGGGGCGGTGGTTGGGCTCATGTGGGCTTTATGTGTAGATCGATTCCGGATCCTTCAAGACCGGATCGACCGCCGTCCACTGGTCATTTTTCAGAATGCTGAAAAAACAGCTGTGGCGGCCGGTGTGGCAGGCGATGCCGGGGTCGTGGCCGAGCTGGGTGACTTTCAGCAGCACCACGTCGTTGTCGCAATCGAGCCGGACTTCGTGCACCTGCTGCACATGGCCCGATTCCTCGCCCTTGAACCACAGTTTGCCGCGCGAACGGCTGAAGTACACCGCGCGGCCCAGCTCGGCCGTCTTGGCCAGCGCCTCGCGGTTCATCCAGGCCAGCATCAGCACGTCGCCCGTGCCTTGCTCTTGCGCGATCGCCGGCACCAGGCCCTGGGCGTCCCATTTCACTTGATCAAGCCAATCCATGGGCCGATTGTCGGCGATTCAACAAAGCCGCCAAATTACTACGGTTTTGATAGCTGATTAGGAAATATCCACGCCGACTTCAACCCGATTTGATCCAAAAACTCACCCCGCGAACCGCGTGGCCGCGGTGCAGGCCAGCCCGGCAGACGCGGCGACCGGGTTGTGCCCAGGCATTGGCGTCGCTTCTGAGGGAGGCGCAACAACGCGCGGCGTGTGAAGCCTGGGGAGGGGCGTCAAAGCACCCCTTGCGCCTGCATGGCGTCGGCCAGCTTGACGAAGCCGGCCACGTTGGCCCCCGCCAGGTAGTCCACCGTGCCATCGGGCCGGCCGCCGTAGCGCACGCAGTTGTCGTGAATGCTCTTCATGATCTCGTGCAGGCGTGCGTCGACGTCGGTGGCCTGCCAGGACATGCGCAGGGCGTTCTGGCTCATTTCCAGGCCCGAGGTCGCCACGCCACCGGCGTTGCTGGCCTTGCCGGGCGCGAACAAGGTGCCGGCGGCATGGAACAGGTCCACCGCGCCCAGCGTGGTCGGCATGTTGGCGCCCTCGGCCACGCAGCGCACGCCGTTGGCGATCAAGGTGCGGGCGTCGTCCTCGTTCAGCTCGTTCTGGGTGGCGCAGGGCAGGGCGATGTCGGCCGGTATGTGCCAGGGCGTGCAGGTGGGCTCGAACTGGATGCGGTGTTCGGTGCAGAAATCGGCCAGGCGGCCGCGCTGCTGGTTCTTGAAGTCCATCACGTCCAGCAACTGACGCCGGGTGATGCCGCTGTCGAACACGGCGGTGCCGCCCGAATCCGACAGGGTGATCACCCGCGCGCCCAGCTCCAACGCCTTCTCCGCCGCGTACTGGGCCACGTTGCCCGAGCCCGAGACCGACACGCGGCGCCCGGCCAGGCCATCGTGCACGCGCTCAAGCATCTGCTGGGCGAAGTACACCGTGCCGTAGCCAGTGGCCTCGGGGCGCATCAGGCTGCCGCCGAAGGCCATGCCCTTGCCGGTGAACACGCAGGCGGCGTTGTTGCTGAGCTTTTTCATCATGCCGGCCATGAAGCCGACCTCGCGCGCGCCCACGCCGATGTCGCCGGCCGGCACGTCGGTGTCCGGGCCCAGGTGGCGGTGCAGCTCCTGCATCAAGGCGTGGCAAAAGCGCATCACCTCGCCGTCGCTCTTGCCCTTGGGGTCGAAGTCGCTGCCGCCCTTGCCGCCGCCCATGGGCAGGGTGGTCAGGGCGTTCTTGAAGCTTTGCTCGAAGGCCAGGAACTTCAGGATCGACAGATTCACCGATGGGTGGAAGCGCATGCCACCCTTGTACGGCCCGATGGCCATGCTGTGCTGCACGCGGAACGCCCGGTTGACCTGGGTGCGGCCCCGGTCGTCGACCCAGGCCACGCGGAACTGGATCGCCCGATCAGGCTCGACCAGGCGCTCCAGCAGGGCCTGGTCGCGGTAGTGCGGGTGTCGCGCCAGAAACGGCCACAGGCTGCTCATCACCTCGCGCACGGCCTGCAGGTATTCGGGCTGGGCCGGGTCGCGGCGGGCCACGGCGTTGATGAAATCGTCAAGGCTGGAGGTGGTCAAACGGTGCTCCTCTGGAGGGTTCTTGGGAAGAAATTGGCAGCGATGATGCACCATCTTGGCGCGTGAACCGACGGTGGCGCGGCCACGGATGCCGATCAGGCGCATCTTGTTGCTCATATTTTAAGAGCTGCTGTGGATTGCCCTGTGCAGACCAGAACGACTTTTTACCCGGAAATCAAGCGACCAACCGGGTGGGGAGGGCGATGCAGGAGGATGCGGTACTCCGCAGTGTGGAACAGGCTTTTCCGTTTTCCGGGCCGCCGCCCTACTGCCGCACCGTGACACCGCGTTCGGCCATGCGCTGCTTGGCCTGGGCCACGGTGTATTCGCCGTAATGGAAGATGCTGGCGGCCAGCACCGCGTCGGCCAGGCCTTGCTGCACGCCGTCGGCCAGGTGGTCCAGGTTGCCGACGCCGCCCGAGGCAATCACCGGAATCGGCACCGCCTCCGCCACGGCACGGGTCAGGCCCAGGTCGAAGCCGCTCTTGGTGCCGTCCTTGTCCATGCTGGTCAACAGGATTTCGCCCGCGCCGTGCTCGGCCATCTGGCGCGCCCAGGCGACGGCGTCCAGCCCGGTGTTCTGGCGTCCGCCGTGGCTGTACACGTCCCAGCCCGGCCCGCGCGCGGCCAGCTCGTCGCCCACCCGGCGCTTGGCGTCGATGGCCACCACGATGCACTGCGCGCCGTACTTGGCCGAGGCGTCGCGGATGACCCGCGGGTTGGCGATGGCGGCGGAGTTGAAGCTGGTCTTGTCTGCGCCCGCGTTCAGCAGGCGCCGCACGTCCTCCACCGTGCGCACGCCGCCACCCACGGTGAGCGGAATGAACACCTGCGAGGCCACGTCCTCGATGATGTGCAGGATCAGGTCGCGGTCATCGCTGGTGGCGGTGATGTCCAGGAAAGTCAGTTCGTCGGCGCCCTGATCGTTGTAGCGCGCGGCGATTTCCACCGGGTCTCCGGCATCGCGCAGTTCGACGAAGTTGACGCCCTTGACGACGCGACCACCGGTCACGTCCAGGCAGGGAATGATGCGTTTGGCGAGCATGGCGCCGATTATCAGGGCGGCGACCGATCAGGCCCTGATGGCGGGCGCGCCGAAGTCGACCAGCAGTCGCTCGAAATCGGCGTCCGTGGGTGTGGTGTTGTCGAACAGGCGCAGCTCCGGGTAGGCGGTGGGCTCGGGCTGAAAAAGACGGGTGCGGTAGGCGTCCCAGTGCGCCAGCTTCCAGGCGTCGTTGGGGTTGGCGCGGGCGGCGATGCGCCGGCGCGCCTCGTCCTCGCCCAGCTGCACCCACACCACGTGGACGCGCACGTCCTTGCCCACGCCCAGCCATGCCGGGTCGGCCAGCCGGTGCGCACGCACCTCGCGCGACAGCGGCCCGACCACGATGCAACTGGTGCCCAGGGCCAGGTTCTCGCGTGCGGTGTTCAGCAAGCCGTGGTATTCCGGGTCGCGCAGGTGCTGCAGATAGGGCGGGCTGTCGCGGTCATTCGGGTCGCCCGTCAGCACGCCCATCACGGCGCTGCTGTAGTCGCCGTACAGCGTGTCCTTGTCCAGCAGGCACAGCGAAGCGCCGGTGCGCCGACGCAGCTCCAGCAGCGCGCGCTTGGCCAGGGTGGTCTTGCCGGTGCCGGCATGGCCGCAGAAGAAGATCAATTGGGGCATGGCGAGAAAGCAGATCGCCGCGTGGGCGCCAGGGCCCGAGATTACCCTGCCGGCCCTCGGCGATCTCGCCAGGCGCCCCTCACCAGGCCGACATTTGCGCCATCGGCAAACTTTCCAGCGCCGCCTGAACCGCTTCTCGCCCCATGCCCTGACCCTCCAACTGCACCTGGGCGCCGTTGGGCAAAATCACGGTGACGCCGGCTCGGCTGCCGTCGCGGGCGTAGTCCTCGTCGATGAACCAACCGGAGCGGGCGTCCCGGCGCTTGTGGTTGACACGTTCCGCATCCTCGTTTTTTTCTTCTTGCATGATGCGGGCGGCCTGGCCGAGCACGCGGTGGTGGGTGAGTGAGACTTCCAACTGCCGGCCGGCGTCGCCACTGTAGACGGCCCGCACTTCCGCCACGTTCAGCCCGGGGGAGGTGCGCTGCTTCAACGATTGGCGCGGCAGTTCGGCCAGGGTGCTCGGCAACACCGCCACCAGCTGTTCGGCGGTGGCCGGTGGCTGGCCGGATTTGGGGTCGCGCACGCCACCAGTGCCCCCCAGCATGCTGGCGACCGCGCCCACCGCCGCTTCCATGCCCTCGCGCGCGGCTTGGGCACTGGCCTGGGTGTCGCCTTGGGTCTGGGCCTGTTTCATCTTTTCGGCGGCTTGCTCGGCGCGCTTGCCCCAGGCCTCGGCGTCGCGGGTGTCTATGCTGACCTGACCGCCCGGGGTGTCGAGGCGGATACTGGCGGGTATGTCGCGTCCCACCGACACGCCACCCAGGCCGCGCGGTGAAAGCAGGCTGCCCAGCACACCGATCAGCACCCCGCAGACCACAGCCGCCAGCACCACCAGGGCGGTGTACTTCAGGGTGTCCTCGGGGCGGTTCTTCATCAGCACCGGCAGGCCGGTGTAGAGCAGGTAAAGGCTGTACAACGCCGCCAGCAGCCCCAGCATGCCCAGCGCCGGAACGATCTGGAACACGCCACCCAGCAACCCGGCGGTGGCGCTGTAGCCGGCCAGTTTCACGGCGCGTGGCAGGTCGGCAGTTCCACCAAACCGCGGCGCCAGCCATTGGATCAGCCAGGCCAGTACGCCGACCATGACCAGGGTCAGCACGAAGCTGATCGCCATCTGGGCCAGGCCGCCCAACACCGGCACGCGCGCCGAGAAGCCAAAGGCCCCCACGCCCACCAGCGAATACCCAATGAACGCCGCCAAGGCCGAAAGCGCCGCCAGCGGCGCGACGTGGCCGCCGAGCACCTGAGCTGGCGTGTCGGGGTATTCGGCCACCGCTGGCCAGGTGGCGCGCGGCGACAGCAGCAGGGATCGGGTGCGTTCAATGAGTTGCATGGAGTGTCCTCAGCGTTGGGTGGTGCCCGAGCGGGCGGGTGCCGGTGCGCTTGCGCTGGCTGGCGTGCCGAGGTAACGCGCCGAACTGAGCTGGCGACTCAACTGCTTGAGATCGGCCACGTCGCGCTGGACTTCGATGCACGCGCCCTCCAGGTCGTAGTGCTCGCACAGTTTCCAGCGGCCGACCACGCGCAGACTGCTGGCCATGTCGTGGGAGACCATGTTGCAGATCAGCGGCTCGGTGGTGTCGGAGGGCACGATGCAGACGTCGCTGTGCGGGGGGCGGATGTCGGCCAGGCCGATGACCTGCGAATACCCCTGGAAGTTCTCCTCGGCATACAAGGTCAGGCGCGGCTCGGTCTCGGCCGGCGGCTTGAGGGTGGGCTTTGCCGGGGGTGGGGCGGTCACGGTCTTGAGCGCCGCGCTCAGCTCGCCTGCGTCCTTGGCGTCCAGGTAGCGCCCGCCGGTGCTGCTGGCCAGGCACTGCAGTTCGGCCTTGGCCTTGGGGTTCTTGTCGATGTCGAAGCCGATCACGTGGGCGGTGAAGTCCACCCCCAGCTTTTCCAGCTCCTGGCCAAGGGCGCAGGGGTCGGCATGGCAGGTTTCCTCGCCGTCGCTGACCAGGATCACGGTGGCCTTGCGCTCGCTGAATTTCAGGGTTTCGGCGGCCATCCGCACCGAGGCGCTGATCGGTGTCATGCCCCTGGGCTGCAAGGCGTTGACGGCCTGCTGAAAGCCCGCCTTGTCCACGGACGCGGGCGACTTCAGCAGCTCGATGTCCGAACAGTCGCCCTTGCGCCGGTGGCCATAGGCCATCAGGCCCAGCTGTTGGCTGGCCGGCCAGTTGGCCAGCATGTCGGCGACGGCCTCTCGCGCGATCTCGATCTTGGCTCGACCGCCGATCTGTCCCCACATGGAACCGGAGGCATCCAGCACCAGCAGGGACTGGCCTGGCCCGGTGGGCGGCTTGGCGGTCTGGGCGTGGGCGCCCAGGCCCAGCACGGCGGCCAGGCCGGCGGCGAGAAAGGTAAGACGCATGGAACTCTCCTGAGGTGGCGGCGCGCTACTGGCGCTCGAACGTAAAGGGTGTGCTGATCGTGCAGGCCGAGGGCACGCGCACCTGCACCACGCTGTCGCCCTGCATGCGCGTGGGGCTGAGCACGCGCACGTCCCAGTGCGCCTGCATGGCCTTTCCGCGGGTGCTGGATAGGGTGCCGCGCCAGTGGTTGGGGGCCAGGCGTTGCCAACTCACGTTGGGGTTGCGGAGAATCTGCGAGGCCTGGAAGGGCCGCTCGAAACGCGCCGATCCCGACATGGGCGCCGGCATCTGCCCGGCCAGGGCGGCACCGATACCGGGCAGGCACTTGCCGGCGGTGCGGGGCTGCCCATTGACGAAACGCCAGGGGCCGTCGAGCGGCTGAATCTCTTGCGGACCTCCGGGGAGGATGATCTCGGCTGGGCCGGGGCGGGCCACCTCGACCTCGATGCCGCCGCGACCTGGCGGCGTCGGCCGGGTGGGTTGGGGCGTTTCCACCTGAATACCCTTGTTAGCCCTGGGGGTTGGTGCGCCTGCCTGAGGGCGGGGTGAACCTACCGGCGCGGGCGGCGTGGGTTCTGGCGCGGCTTGCGTGCCCGATTCGACGCGACCGCGCAGCACTTCAGCGGCGGCGAAAGCCTCGCTTCCCATCGGAATCAGCACCTGCGCCTCGTCTTGGGTCAGGCTTCCGCACTGGCTGCCGGTGGCGGCGCAGCGCCACAGGCTGTCGGGCCAGTCGCGGCTGGCCTCGACAAAGGCGCGTTCGGCCTCCGCCTGGCTGCCCAGGTTCAGAACCACGCGGGCCTCTTCCGGGTTCACCCCTTGCGGGCGGCAGTACACCCCGGCCGCGCAACCCAGCGCGTCGAGCGACACGGCCGAGGCGCTGGCGCACAGCGTCAACCCCAGCCAGGCGGCGAGCGGCGTCGCGGCATGGCGCGGTGTCATGGTCGGACGGTCGGTGGACGCGGGGCCTTGGCCAGGGCCCCGCAATCGGCACTGACGCGACGTGCGTCCGTCTTCACGTCGATACGGCCGAGCTCGCTGCTCTTGAGCACGGCGGTGGTGGCGAAGTGGGTCGGGTTGTGCAAGGTGGTAGTGAACTCGCCCTGACTGGGCGGGTCGGCGCAGACCATGCGGCCGCGCCATGTGTTACCACTGCGCGTGACCTGGGTGTAGGTGCAGTCGCCTTCCTTGTGGCCTTCACGGATCGGCTCCTGGGCGGCTTCCTCGGGCCGAATGCACAGGCGCAGGGCGCCCTGCTCGCCCATGCCCATGCCCATGCCGGCCAATTGCTGCTCCATGATCTTGCGGGCCTCGGGCGGCAGGCTGGCCATCTGCGCGCGCATCTGCGCCATTTGGGCCGTCAGGTCGGGTTGGCCAGGCTGGCCGGGCTGGCGCATCTCGTGTTTGAACTCCCACAGGCCGGGATGGATGGTCTGCGCCTGAACCCAGGCGGACAGGCCCAGTGCCATGGCGGCGCAGCTGAGCAGACGGGACAGGCGGGGCAGAGTCATGGTGGCGCTCCTTTTTTCATGCCGGGGTCGGGCGGGGTGTTCAGGGTGCATCGCGTTCAATCGACACGCGCCAGCGGATCCCTGGGCGTGCGCTGCTCAGCCATCCTTCGACGGCCTCGGTGCCTTGCGGACGGCGCGGAAAGCTCAGGGTGAAGGGGTCGTCGATATCCGCGCTGACGGCCAGTTGCGCGCGCAGGCCGCCCTGGTCGGTGGCGGTGGCTCGCGTCGACTCTCCGGCCGCCCCGGACCATTCGCACGGACCGCCCGATGGGTCTTCGCACATGGCACGCCCCGCGACCCATTGCAGGCTCAGCTCGCCGCTGCCCTGGTCTTGCATGATGTGCAGACGCGCCAACTCGGCCCCGGCGCGGGTGCGAAGGCGGGGGTCGTCGCGCGTCACGCGCCAGTTGCCTTGCCACGGGCCGGGCGGCGTTTCCAGGCTGCGTTCGGCCGCCGACTGGCCATGTCCGGACGAGGCCAGGGTGTCGGCGTGGCTTGCCGGCGTGGGGCCGCCGAGCAGGAGCAGGGTAGCGCCGCACAGGGCCAACAGGGTGTTCAGGAGCATGACAAGCAGTTTTCCGCCAACAAATCGCCCACGCCGCCGCCGCAATGGCAGTGGCAAGGCAGGTGACTTGCTTCGGGAGGATTGTTCAGCGGCGCCGGTGCCCCGTCTTGGGGCTGACGGCAGTGTCGCGGGGTGGGCGGCACTGGGCCGGGTCTTGCACCGCCGAGGCGGCGGCCTGCAAGACCTCGGCGCGCGCCTGGCTTGGCGTTTTGCCGTAACGGCGGCGAAAACAATGGTTGAACCAGGACACATCGCCGAAGCCGGCCGCCAGCGCCAGCTCCGCCAGCGAGAGCAGGGGTGGATCGGCCAAGCGTTGCCAGACCCATTCGAGGCGGGCGTCCTGCACGTGCTTCTGAAAGCTGGTGTCTTCCTCGGCGAACAAGGCGCGCATCCAGCGCTCGGACAGACCACAGGCCGCCGCGACCCGCGCAGGTGACAGAGCCGGATCGGTCAGGTGGCAGGCAATGAACTGCTTGACGCACCATCTCCGGGCGGCCTTGAGATCGGGCTCGGCGTCGGGTGTGCTGCCTGTGGACGCCGTACCGCGGAGCACCCGGTTCATGAGCTGCAGAATCTGATCGATGGCCAGTGCGCGGGTGTCTTCGTCCAGCGATCCGCATTCACGCATGAAGGCACCGGCATACCCGACCAGCAGCCGGCCACGTCCGTCCAGCGTCAGCTTGCGCCGGGTGAGGCCTTCGATGTCCAGCCCCTCGGCCTTTTGTTCCAGCAAGGCGCGTGGGGCGCCAATGAAGAGGAATTCGCTGGTGCTGTCGTAGCCGACCACGCCTGGCACGGCGGTGGGGTCCACGTACAGCTCACCCGGCCGCACCACCGCCTGCGCGCCGCCCGTCTGCTGAATCCGCAGTTGCCCGCTCAAGGGAATGTGCAGCAGCACGTTGTCACCTGTGTCGTAGGCGTGCCGGGCACTGCGTTCGACATGGGCCGGCGTCCAGCGCGTGCGGCTCATGTGCAGCTCGGGCCCCAACCGCATGTCGAGTCGACCGCCAAAGCCTTCGGTTTCCTTGACGTGGATGTCCAACGACGTCATGTGCGCGGCCATATCGCGAAACTGTGTCAAGCGTTGCGCCGGCGCGAAATCGGCGCTGTCGAGAATGATGGTTTGCATCGACTTCCCTCCTGGGTGTGGCTGCGATGGCTCTCGTGTGCCACATGCAGTGTGCGTGGATCAGGCGCTGACCACAATAGGCCGATTGGCCCATGCCGGGGCCCGGGCGCTGGGCTATGCTGTGATGCCCCTACCCCATGCGAAGGAGAGCCGGTTGAACGATGCGCTCGATGGTTTCGCGGTCTTGCTGGTGGACGACCATCCGTTGTTCCGTGACGGATTGGCGACCGCGCTGCGCCACAAGGCACCGGGAATGCGGGTGCGCGCCGTGGGCACCCTGCCTGAAGCGGTGGAGGTGCTGGCCCAGGCCGGCGAGGGGTTTGACTTGGTGCTGCTGGATTACCGTTTGCCAGACACCGATGGCTTGCGTTGTGCCGCGCAGTTGCGCGAACAGTTTCCCGATGTGAGCATTGGTTTGATGTCCGGCCTGGACGACCCCAGTTTGCCGCGCCGCACCCGGGACGCCGGATTGGTGGCGTACCTGCCCAAGACGCTGGAGGTGTCGGCCCTGCTGGCCAGCCTGAATCGCTTGGCGGCTGGCGAACCGGTGTTCGATCTTCCCGCTGTCGTGGCGGTGTCGGAGCCGGTGGCGGGCCCATACGGCTTGACCGGGCGTCAGCTTGATGTGTTGCGTGAGCTGGCCACCGGCGCCAGCAACAAGGAGATCGCGCGCGCGCTCGGCATCGCCCCGGCCACGGTCAAGAACCACGTGGAAGCCATCTTTACCAAGATGGGCACCAGCAATCGCTTGCAGGCCGTGGTGCTGGCCCGCGCCACGTTGCAAGGGACCGATGGCTGAGGCCGCGACACCAAACGCCAAGGGTCTGCATGGCCTTGGCCGGCGCATGATGCTGTCGGCCGATGCCATGTTTCCCCAGGTGAGCGAGGCGGGCACGCGTCTGCAGCTGGAGGGGCGGGCGCTGACGCTGCTGCTGGAAGGGGTTCGCACCACCTTGATCACGGCCATGATTGGCCCGGCGCTGATCGCCTGGCTGACGCTGTCGGACATCGGTTGGGTGTACGCGCTGGCGCCGGCGGTGGTGCTGTATGGGCTGAGCCTGGAGCGCTTTGCCTTTCTGCGCCGAGCCGAGCGAGCCCGGACACGTGGCGCCACGCACCCTCGCCAGTGGTTGCGGGCGATCACGTGGCGCACCGGCCTGTCGGCCTGCGTCGTCGCGTCCTGGGGCTACCCCGTCGTGACGGTGGGCGGTGATACGTTGGTGTTTGTCATCCTGGCGCTGGCGACCATTGTCTCGGCCAGCTCGGTCACCCAGTTCTGTTGCTGGCCTCCCGCCATGTGGGCTTCGTTCACGCCGATCTTGCTGGGCCTGGGCGCGCAACTGCTGCTGTTTGGCCAGGGGCACGAGCTTTTTGGTGCCGTCTTCTCGGTCCTGCTGTGGCTGACGCTCGGGATGGCGGGCCTGCGCTTTGCCCGCACCCTGCACAACGACATGGCCACGCGCCTGCGCAACGAAAGCCTGGTGCGCGAGCTGGAGGACAAGCGCGCCCAGGCCGAAGCCGCCAACGCGGCCAAGTCGCGCTTTTTTGCCGCCGCGAGCCACGACCTGCGTCAGCCCCTGCAGGCCATGAGCCTGTACCTGAGCGTGCTGCAGGCCGGACGCCAGGACGCCGACACGCTGGCCCGCATGGGGGAGTGCATGGATGCGCTGGACCGCATGCTGGCGGTGGTGATGGACTTGTCCCGCCTGGACGCGGGTCAGGTGTTGGCCACGCCACAGCCCATGGCCGTGCAGCCTTTGCTGGACAGCCTGGCCGGCATGTTCGAGGGGGCGGCCAGACTGAAGGGCTTGCAGCTGCGCGTGCACCGCACCACCGCCTGGGTGAGCAGCGACCCGGCATTGCTGGAACGCGCACTGTCGAACCTGTTGGCCAACGCCATTCGTTACACCGCGCGGGGCGGCGTGCTGCTGGGTGTTCGTCGGCGAGGCGTGCACCTTGTGGTGTGTGTGTTTGATACAGGGCAGGGTATTCCGGACGACGCCAGCGAAACCATCTTCGAGGAGTTCGTCCAACTGGATAATCCCGAGCGCGATCCGACCCGTGGCGTCGGCCTGGGTTTATCCACTGTGCGGCGGGTGGCCGCGCTGCTGGGTCACCGCGTGGTGTTTCGCTCGCGGCTGGGGCGTGGCTCGCTGTTCGCGCTGGAGGTGCCGCGCGCCGAGCCCGAGCCGGGAGCGCGTCCCGCGTCGACCCGGCCAGCACCGATTTCGGCGCCCCTGCGTGGTCGCGTCCTGGTGGTGGAAGACAACGCGCCGGTCCGGGACGCCTTGTTGCGCCTGCTGGACAGCTGGGGTCTGCAGGCCGAAGCCGCGCGCACCGCCGAGGAGGCCAGCGCCCTCATCGCCGAGATGGCGTTCGACGTCGTGCTGAGCGACTGGCGCCTACCGGGCGCGCGCGATGGCCTGTCCGTGTTGCGCGAGGCGCACGAGCGCCTGCCAGGGCTGCGACTTGGCCTGCTTATGACAGGTGAAGACGTGCAGCACCTGCACCAGGCCGGGCAGACGTTTCCGGTGCTGCGCAAGCCGGTGCGGCCATTGCGGCTGCGCGCGCTGTTGGCCAGTCGGCTGGGTGGTGGGGGCTGATTTTGAGGCGCACCAGTCGGTGCGGTTTGGGGGCATGCAGACACCGTTGGCAGGGCCATGTAACGCACTCGGCCCGGCTGCTGTCTGGCCGTACGGCTACTGCAGCAGGCGCGAGGTCTTGGGCAAGCCCCGGCTCAGGAACTCCATCTGATCGGCCAGGATGCGGCGGTTGCGCAGGATGAAGTCTTCCCACAGGCTGGGCACGTAGGGCGCGTACAAGAGGGGCATGTGCGCCTGCTCGGGCGTGCGCGAGCTCTTGCGGTGGTTGCACGAGCGGCAGGCGGTGACCACGTTCATCCAGTGGTCGCGGCCGTTCTGGGCGAAGGGGATGATGTGCTCGCGCGTCAGATCGCTCTCGTGGAAGTGGCCGCCGCAATAGGCACAGACGTTGCGGTCGCGCGCGAACAGCTTGGCGTTGGTCAGGCCCGGACGCAGCTCGAACGGGTTGATGCCGGGCACGCCCTTGGTGCCGATGATGCTGTTCACCGTGATGATCGACTGCTCGCCGGTGATGGCATTGTGGCCACCGCGGAAGGTCGCGACCTGGCCACCGGCTTCCCAGCGCACCTCATCGGCGGCGTAGTGGATCACCGCTTGTTCCAGCGAAATCCAGGATTGCGGCAACCCCTGTGCCGACAGCTTGAGCACCTTCACACAACGACTCCTGTCTGGTCAGACCCCATCGTTCGTGGCCGGCGTTGCCGGTGCCGGCCGCCACGGGGTGATCGACCCCTTCTGGCGCAATATACTCTTTTCCCACGACGGTTTGACGGCAAAGGGCGCGCCCGATGAGCCAAGACCGCTATCAAATAGATATTGCATGAAGATCTTCCGCGGCCTGCGCCACCCCGGCATCGCCCCCGGCTGCGCGCTCACCATTGGCAACTTTGACGGCGTGCACCGAGGCCACCAGGCCATGCTGGCGCTGTTGCAGAGCGAGGCTGCCCACCGCGGCGTGCCCAGCTGCGTCATGAGCTTCGAGCCGCACCCGCGCGACTACTTCGCCAGCGTGCTGGGCAAGCCCGACATGGCGCCGGCGCGCATCGCCACCTTCCGCGACAAGCTGGCCGAACTGGCGCGCTGCGGGGTGGACCAGGCCATCGTGCTGCCCTTCAACCAGCGCCTGGCCAGCCAGTCGCCCCAGGCCTTCATCGACGAGGTGCTGGTGCAAGGCCTGGGCGTGCGCTACGTGCTGGTGGGCGACGATTTCCGCTTTGGCGCCAAGCGCGCCGGCGATTACGCCATGCTGGACGCGGCCGGCGCCACGCGCGGCTTTGACGTGGCGCGCATGCAGTCCTACGAGGTGCATGGCCAGCGTGTGTCGTCCTCGGCCGTGCGCGAGGCCCTGGGCGCCGGCCGCCTGAAAGAGGCCGCCGCCCTGCTGGGCCGCCCCTACAGCATCAGCGGCCACGTGGTGCACGGCCGCAAGCTGGGGCGTGCCCTGGCCGAATCAGCACCCGGCCTGGCCGACGGCTTTCGCACCCTGAATCTGCGCTTTTCGCGCCGCGCCCACGCCTGGAAGCCCGCCGCCAGCGGCATCTTCGTGGTCGAGGTGCATGGCCTGGCCGAGCAGCCCCTGCCCGGCGTGGCCAACCTGGGTGTGCGCCCCTCGCTCGACCCGCACGACGTCAACGGCGGCCGGGTGCTGCTGGAGACCCATTGCTTGGCCTGGCCGTCGCATCTCAGCGCCGAGGGGGCCTACGGTAAAATCGTGCGCGTGGATCTGCTGCACAAACTGCACGACGAGCTGCGCTATCACAGCCTGGCGGCGCTGACCGAGGGCATTGCGCACGATATTGCCGACGCTCGGGCCTGGCTGGCCGCGCGCTCGGGCCGAATTTGAAGGGGCGGCGGACGCCCCGATTGGCCAGTCCGCGCAGTGCCCCGCTCTCCTATTCATAGCTGACTGGCGTTTTTTGACGCTGGCCTGAGGCTGATTTGATCCAAATTTCCGTGGATGCGTAGACCATGAGCACCGACACCAAGACCGATTACCGCCAAACGCTCAACTTGCCCGACACGGCGTTCCCCATGCGCGGCGACCTGCCCAAGCGCGAGCCCGGCTGGATTGCCGAGTGGGAAGACATGGGCCTCTACCACCGCCTGCGCCAGGCGCGCGCCGGGCGCGAGAAGTTCATCCTGCACGACGGCCCGCCCTACGCCAACGGCCAGCTGCACGCCGGCCACGCGGTCAACAAGATCTTGAAGGACATGATCGTCAAGACCAAGCAGCTGGCCGGGCTGGACGCGCACTACGTGCCCGGTTGGGACTGCCACGGCCTGCCGATCGAGAACCAGATCGAAAAGCAGTTTGGCCGCAACCTGAGCCGCGACGAGATGCAGGCCAAGGGCCGCGCCTACGCCACCGAGCAGATCGCCCTGCAGATGAAGGACTTCAAGCGCCTGGGCGTGCTGGGCGAGTGGGACAACCCCTACAAGACGATGAACTTCGCCAACGAGGCGGGTGAGCTGCGGCTGTTCAAGCGCCTGATCGAGCGCGGCTACGTCTACCGGGGCCTGAAGCCCGTGTACTGGTGCTTCGACTGCGGATCGGCCCTGGCCGAGGCCGAGATCGAATACCAGGACAAGAAGAGCAACACCGTGGACGTGGCCTTCGAGGCCGCCGACCCCGCCAAGCTGGCTGCTGCCTTTGGCCTGCAAAAGCTGGACAAGCCCGCCTTCGTCGTCATCTGGACCACCACCGCGTGGACCATTCCCGCCAACCAGGCGCTCAACCTGGGCCCGCACATCGAATACGCCCTGGTCGACACGCCCAAGGGCCTGCTGGTGCTGGCCAAGGCGCGGGTCGAAGACTGCCTGCAGCGCTACGGGCTGGAGGGCAAGGTCATTGCGACCGCCATGGGCGACAAGCTGGGCGGCCTCGACTTCAAGCACCCGCTGTACGACGTTGACGCGGGCTATCAGCGCCTGTCGCCCGTGTACCTGGCCGACTACGCCACCGACACCGACGGCACGGGTATCGTCCATTCGGCACCCGCGTACGGTATTGAAGACTTCAACTCCTGCGTCGAGCACGGCCTCAAGCACGAAGACATCCTGAACCCGGTGCAAGGCGGCGGCGCCTACGCGGCCGACTTTCCGCTGTTTGGCGGGCAGGAGATCTGGAAGGCCGTGCCCGTCATCATCCAGACGCTGAAAGACGCCAACCGCCTGCTGGCCACCAGCGCCATCAGCCACAGCTACCCGCACTGCTGGCGTCACAAGACGCCGGTGATCTACCGCGCCGCCTCGCAGTGGTTCGTGCGCATGGACGAGGGCGAAGGCGTGTTCACCAAGGACAAAGCGCCCGAAACCCTGCGCACCACCGCGCTGCGTGCGATTGAAGACACGGCCTTCTACCCGCCGTCGGGCAAGGCGCGGCTGCGCGACATGATTGCCGGGCGGCCCGACTGGGTCATCAGCCGCCAGCGCGCCTGGGGCGTGCCGATCGCGTTCTTCCTGCACAAGGAGACCGACGAGCTGCACCCGCGCACCATGGAGATCCTGGACCAGGCGGCCGACATCATCGAGCAAGGCGGCATCGAGGCCTGGAGCCGCGTCACGCCCGAAGAAATCCTGGGTGACGAGGACGCGCGCCACTACCGCAAGTTCAACGACATCCTGGAGGTGTGGTTCGACTCCGGCTCCACCTTCTCGCACGTGCTGTGCGGCACCCACCCCAACGAACATCACGTGACCGGCCCCGAGGCCGACATGTACCTCGAAGGGCACGACCAGCACCGCGGCTGGTTCCACAGCTCGCTGCTGCTGGCCAGCGCCATCCGCGGCCGCGCGCCCTACCGCAGCCTGCTCACGCACGGCTTCACGGTGGACGCGCAAGGCCGCAAGATGAGCAAGTCGCTTGGCAACGGCATCGACCTGCAAGAGGCCAACAAGAAGTGGGGCGCCGAAATCCTGCGCCTGTGGGTGGCCGCCAGCGACTACTCGGGCGACATCGCGGGCGACGACAAGATCATGGCGCGCGTCATCGACGCCTACCGCCGCATCCGCAATACGTTGCGCTTTCTGCTGGCCAACACCAACGACTTCAACCCCGTGACCGACGCCGTGGCGCCGGCCGAGATGCTGGAGATCGACCGCTGGCTGCTGGCCCGCGCGGCCGAGTTCCAGACCGAGGTGCTGGGACATTTCGCGCAGTACGAGTTCCACCCCGTGGTAGCCAAGCTGCAGCTGTTCTGCTCCGAAGACCTGGGCGGCTTCTACCTCGACGTGCTGAAGGACCGCCTCTACACCACCGCGCCCAAGAGCCTGGCGCGCCGCAGCGCCCAGACCGCGCTGTGGCAGCTGACCCAGGCCATGCTGCGCTGGATGGCGCCCTTCCTCACCTTCACCGCTGAAGAAGCCTGGAAGCTGGTGGGCAACAGCGACTCGATCTTCCTCGAGGAGTTCTCGCGCTTTGACGCGCCCGACGCCGCCCTGCTGGCCAAGTGGGCCCGCATCCGCGCCATCCGCGAGGTGGTCAACAAGGACATCGAGGCGCTGCGCGAAAAGGGCGAGGTCGGCTCGTCCCTGCAAGCCAACGTGGTGCTCGCGGCCGGCCCGGACGACCACGCGCTACTGGCCAGCCTGGGGGACGACCTGCGCTTCGTTTTCATCACATCCGCTATGGATTTAGTAGCTGGCGAGGATTTGTCGGTGCTGGCCAATGCCTCAAAAGACCCAAAGTGCGAGCGCTGCTGGCACTACCGAGCCGATGTCGGCGCCGACGCCGCCCACCCCGGCTTGTGTGGCCGCTGCGTCAGCAACCTGTACGGCGGCGGCGAAACGCGCCGCTTTGCCTGAATGGCACGCGGCCACACCCACGGCGGCCCCCGTCTCGCGGGCTGGCTGGCGCTGGCGCTGCTGGTGGTGCTGCTTGATCAGTTCACCAAGTGGCTGATCCTGGGCAACTACCGGCTGGGCGACGCCACCTTCGTCACCAGCTTTTTCAACATCGTGCGGGCGCACAACACCGGCGCGGCGTTTTCCTTTTTGGCCGCGGCCGGTGGCTGGCAACGCTGGTTCTTCACCGCGCTGGCGCTGGCGGCGGCGGTGTTCATCACGTTCTTGCTGCGCACGCACGCCGGGCAGAAGCTGTTTGCCTTTTCGCTCAGCATGGTGCTGGGCGGCGCGGTGGGCAACCTGATCGACCGGCTGGTGCATGGCTACGTGGTCGATTTCCTGGATTTCCACTGGTCCTGGCTGACGCCCATGTTCGCTGGTGGGCATTTTCCGGCCTTCAACGTGGCCGACGCCGCCATCACGGCCGGCGTGATCGGCCTCATCCTGGACGAGCTGCGCCGCGTGCGACGCGGGCGCTGAACAGCCGCCGGTCGCCAGGCGCGTAGGAATCGGCCTACAGCGCCGGCATGCCGACCGCGCCTACCATGGGCGGATACCTTGGAGGGACCGCACATGGATGTCAATTATTTTTCCAGCGCCATGGGCCGCAATTGGTGGGTGCTGCTGCTGCGCGGCGTGGTCGCCGTGCTGTTCGGCCTGCTGACCTGGACCATGCCGGGCATCACCCTGACGGCCCTGGTGTTGGTGTTCGGCATCTACGTGCTGGCCGATGGCGTGCTGGGCGTGTGGATGGCTTTTGGCCAGCGCCAGGAAAACCGCTTCTGGTGGGCGCTGCTGCTGTGGGGCCTGCTGGGCGTGCTGGTCGGGCTGATGACCTTTCTGACCCCCGGCGTCACGGCCCTGGTGCTGCTGATGTACATGGCGGCCTGGGCGGTGGTGACGGGCGTGACGCAGATCATTGGCGCCATCCGCCTGCGCAAGGAAATCCAGAACGAATGGCTGCTGGGCCTGAGCGGCCTGATCTCGGTGCTGTTCGGCGTGCTGCTGTTCATGCGCCCGGGCGAGGGCGCGCTGGCCGTGGTCTGGCTGATCGGCACCTACGCCGTGATTTTCGGCGTGCTGATGGTGCTGCTGTCGTTCAAGCTGCGCAAGCTGGCGGCCGGCTGACCGAAATCGCCGCCGCCGGCCACGCGGCGGTCGAGCCCGGTCAGGGCAGCAGAATGGTCGAGCCGGTGGTCTGGCGCGCTTCCAACGCGCGGTGCGCGGCCTGCACCTCGGCCAGGGGGAAGCGCTGGTCGATGTGGATCTGGACCTGGCCCGAACCCACCATCTGGAACAGATCGTCGGCCATGGCCTGGCAGCGTTCGCGCGTGGCGATGTGGGCGAACAGCGTGGCGCGGGTGACATACAGGCACTTGGGCGCCAGGATGGCCGGGGCAAACGGTGGCACGGGGCCGCTGGCGTTGCCAAAGCTGGCCATCAGGCCGAACGGGCGCAGGCACTCCAGCGATTTCTCCCAGGTGTCCTTGCCGACCGAGTCGTACACCACCTTCACGCCGCGCCCCTCGGTGATCTCTTTCACGCGGGCGGCGAAATCCTCGCTGCGGTAGTTGATGGCGTGCGCCGCGCCGTTGGCCAGGGCCAAGCGGCATTTTTCGTCCGAGCCGGCGGTGGCGATGAGCTGGTAGCCCAGCGCCTTGGCCCATTGGCAGGCGATCAGGCCCACGCCGCCGGCGGCGGCATGCCACAGCACGTGGTCGCCGGGCTGCAGGCCCTCCACCGGCAGGGTGCGGCGCAGCAGGTACTGCGCCGTCAGGCCCTTGAGCATCATGGCGGCGCCGGTCTCGAAGCTGATGGCGTCGGGCAGCTTGCACACCGCCTGCGCCGGCATCACGCGCACCTGGCTGTAGCTGCCGGGCGGGTTGCTGGCGTAGGCGGCGCGGTCGCCGGCTTTCAGGTGCGTGACGCCTTCGCCCACCGCCTCGACGATGCCCGAGCCTTCCATGCCCAGGGTCAGCGGCATGGGCAGGTTGTACAGGCCGGTGCGCTGGTACACGTCGATGTAGTTCAGGCCGATGGCCTGGTGGCGGATGCGAATCTGGCCGGGGCCGGGCTCGCCCACGGGCAGCTCGAGCAGCTGCATTTCCTCGATGCCGCCGGGGCGCTGAATCTGGACGGCGAGTGGCATGGTGGGTGCTCCTGAAACGGGGATGGGTAAAACGCTTATCGTGCCATGGATGGTGCGGCCCAGCGCGCACGCCACGCCAATACCCAGGCGGCCAGGGCGTCTGACAGCTCGGCGCCAGCGGTATCGCGCAGGTCCAGCACCCGCGCCGCCTGTCCGAGTGCGGCCAGCGGGTCGGCCAGCTCGAGCGCCTGGGCGCCGTTTTGTTTGCTCAGCTTTTCACCGTCGGCCGCGCGCACCAGGGGCGTGTGCAAGTAGGTCGGCGTGGGCAGGCCCAGGGCGCGCTGCAGCAGCATCTGGCGCGGCGTGTTGTCGGCCAGGTCCTCGCCGCGCACCACGTGGCTGATGCCCTGCGCGGCGTCGTCCACCACCACCGCCAGCTGGTAGGCCCACAGGCCGTCGGCGCGCCGCAGCACGAAGTCGCCCACGGCCTGGGCCACGTCCTGCCGCTGCGCGCCCAGGCGCCGGTCGTGCCAGTGCAGGTTGGCGCTGGAGATATCAAAATTGATAGCGTGTCTGGAAGAATCCACGCCGGCTGATGGCTGATTTGGCTCAAAAATGCCGGTGTGCAGGCGCCAGGCGCGCGCGGGGCGCCCGCGCAGGCCGCCGAGCTCGGGCCGGCAGGTGCCCGGGTAGGGCAGTTCGGCGCCGCGCGCCCGCGCCACGCCGCGCGCGGCCTGCGCCGCCTCGATGTCCTTGCGCGTGCAGGCGCAGGGGTAGGCGAGCCGTTGCGCCACCAGTTGATCCAGCGCCTGCTGGTACAGCGCGCCGCGCCGCGATTGCCAGGTGGGCGGCTCGTCGGGCGTCAGGCCGCAGCGGGCCAGCTGACGCAGCATGAACTCGTCCATGCCGGGCAGGCAACGCGGGGTGTCCACGTCCTCCAGCCGGACCAGCCAGCGGCCGCCATGGGCGCGCGCGTCCAGCCAGCTGGCCAGCGCCGCCACCAGCGAGCCGGCGTGCAGCGGCCCGGTGGGCGAGGGAGCAAAGCGACCGATGTACATGGGGTGTCAAGGCGAGGGAGCGCTGGGGGGCAGCTCCTCAAGAGCGGCGTTCGACAATCTACCCGAAGCGCCGAGGCGGTGGCGGCGGGCTCGGCGTGCCGCGCTTCGACTGGCTCAGCGCGAACGGGAAAAAAGGAAATGCGCGGCGCGCACGGGATCGGCCCTTGGCCTCCAAAGGCCGCGGAGCAGACCAGGCCGGGGCACTGCGCACGGCCGCCCGAAGCGGCCGGACCGCTCCCCCGCCCGAGGAGAGCGGGGGCGGCGGCGTCAGCCGCTCAAGGGGGCGTTAAACCACGCTCAGGGCCAGCTCCAGGCCGGAGACGAAGGCGTCTTCCACCCGGTGGCCCAGGCACCAGTCGCCGCACAGGCCGAGCGAACGGTCGGCGTCCCACACGAAAGGGCGACCCAGCGGCTGCAGGGTCTGGGCCTGGCGCCACAGCACGGCCTGGGTCCAGCTCGGTTGAGCGTGTATGCCGGTGACCTCGGCAAAGGCCTTGAGCAGCTTGGCGGTGACGCGTTGGCCGTCGTCGCCCTGGTGCTCGCGCGACCAGTCGGCGCTGGCCTGCACCGTCCAGCGGTCGATCCGCTCGCGGCCGGGCTTGGACGATTCACGCGCCAGCCAGGCCACGCGGTGGTGGGTGCTGCGCGCGGCGTTCCACTGCGGGCCCAGGCCGCCGAGACCGGGCTGGGCGGCGTTGGGGAAGGCCAGCATCAGCGTCCAGCACGGGGCGACCTCGACCTTGGCCAGCCCCTCCACCGCGCCGGACAGGCCGGAGGCCGCCAGCAGCCCGCGGGCACGGGCGGCGGGCACGGCCAGCAGCACGGCGTCGAAGCCGGCGTGCACCGGGTGCTCGTCGCCCACGCCCTGGGTGTGCAGTTGCCAGCGGCGGGCGTCCAGCGCGTCGGGCGACAGGCGCGTCACGGCGGTACCCAGATGCAGCGCGCCGGCTGCGACCAGGGGTTCGGCCCAGCGCTGCGGCAGGGCCTGCATGTGGGGCACGGCGACCCAGTGCGATTCGCGCGTGGACAGGGCGGCCTCGACCACCCGGCCGTGCTCGTCGAGCACGCGCACCGCGTTGGCGCTCCAGCGCCGGGCCAGGCCAGGCGAGGCGGCTTCCAGCGCCTGCGTGAAGCGCGCATCGCGCACCGTGAAGTACTGGGCCCCGGCGTCGAAGCTGCCAAAGGGTGAATCCTCGGTGGCCAGGCGTCCGCCGGGTTGGGTGTCGGCCTCGAACACCGTGACCCGGTGCCCGGCCTGGTGCAGGGTGCGGGCGCAGGCCAGCCCGGCGATGCCGGCGCCGACGACGGCAAAATGACGGGAGGAGCGGGGGGTGGGGCGGGGGCGGCGTGCGGACATGCGCGAACTCTACACGCTGGCGACCCGGCGCCGGGCGGGAGGCCGAGTTTGTTGGCGAAAGCAGACTGGAACCGGCTGTGGATGGGGCGGCCGCGCGACCCGCAAGCCGTCAATGCCCCGCCAGCAGCGCATGCCGCGTGGCCTCATGCTCGAAGCGACCCAGCCACCACTGCAGGGCGCGCCCGGGCTTGCCGTGCGCCGGCACGCGCCAGGCGCAGTACATCAGGCCGACCGGCGGTGGGCGGGTGGTGGCGCGGGTCACCAATTGCC
Organism: Pseudomonadota bacterium; assembly: GCA_020161215.1. Classification (GTDB taxonomy): domain Bacteria; phylum Pseudomonadota; class Gammaproteobacteria; order Burkholderiales; family Burkholderiaceae_C; genus Ottowia. Next base: position 16,131 of record JAIUOM010000017.1, on the reverse strand, counting down.
CGGCCTGTAGGTGCGGACGGGCCATGGATTCGGGCAGAAAGCCACCGCCCAGGCCGCGCAGCTGCGCCAGCAGCTTGGCCTGCATGCTGGGCACGGTGAGCACCTCCTGCCCGTTGACCATATTCACGGTCATGGCATGCCCGTTGCGGGACGAGTCGGCCACGGCCACGCCGCGGTGCTGGCGCAGCAGCTCGTCGCTGAGCGGGCCCGGGGCACGTGCCAGCGGGTGCTGGGGTGCCACGCAGTAGATGAAGGGCAGCTCGCCCAACGGGCGGCTGTGGATGCCGTGCGCGGCGTGGGCCAGGGTGGCGCCATTGGCGACGGCGCCGATGGCCAGGTCGGCGTGGCCTTCGGTCACGGCCTGCACGGTGCCGAGCAGGGATTCGTCGCGCAATTTCAGCCGGGTGGGCGGCGCCAGGTCGTAAAAGGCGGCCACCAGATCCATTACCGTGGCCGGCGCCACCACGGTGTCCAGGGCGATGGTCAGCTGCGGCTCCCAGCCCGTGGCCACGCGCCGCACCCGATTGGCCACGGCGTCGATTTCGCCCAGCAGGCGCTGGCCCTCGCGCAGCAACTCGGCCCCGGCCTCGGTCAGGCGCGCCTGGCGGGTGGCGCGGTCGAACAGCAGCACGTCCAGCGCTTCTTCGACCTGGCGCACGCGGTAGCTCAGGGCGCTGGGCACCAGGCCCAGGGCGCGGGCGGCGCCGGCAAAGCTGCCGTGCTCGGCCACGGCCTGCAGCATGGCCAGGCTGTCGGGGGTCAGGGCGTTGCGTGCTTTGGGCATGACGGCGGTGATCGTTCAAAAAAATTGAATGATGCCGTCAAATCCAGCCGGTCGCTGGGCAGGGGTTCCTCGCCAAGAATCCTGGCTTGCGGGCTTGCGCCCATTTCCCATCCCTATTTTTCTCGGAGCTTTGTCCATGTCCTCGAATTCCTCGGCCGCGCCCGCCGGCGTCGCCACCACCACCCCGACCACCGACGCCCTGGCCCTGGTGGCGCGCCTGTTGTTCGGTTACTTCTTCATCCCGGCCGGCATCGGCAAGATCATGGGCTTTGCCGGCACGGCGGGCTACATCGCCTCGGTCGGCCTGCCGATGGCCTCGCTGGGCGCGGTGCTGGCCATCGTGGTCGAGGTCGGCGGTGGCCTGGCCGTGCTGCTGGGCTTCAAGACGCGCATCGCGGCCCTGCTGCTGGCGGTGTTCACGCTGGCCGCGTCGGTGTTCTTCCACGCCTACTGGGCGGCGCCCGAGGCGCAGAAGATGGTGGCCCAGTTGCTGTTCAACAAGAACCTGGCGGTGATCGGTGGGCTGCTGCTGTTGGCGGCGTTCGGGCCCGGCCGTTTTTCGCTCGACAAGCGCTGAAGTCCGGGGCGGCGCCTTCCGCGCCGCCTGGCGGATCGGCGGCGCCCAGCCAATAATCGCGGCATGAAGATTTTTCACATGCTGCCGCTGATCGATTGGCTGGCCCTGGCCGCCTTTCTGGTGATCTGGGCCGGCTATGTGTTCTTCGCGCACCGCTGGGGCCGGCGGCGGCACTCGCTGCTGATCACCACCAACCGCTACCGCCGCTACTGGATGGAGCAGGCCACGGCGCGCGACCCGCGCATGCTGGACGGCCTGATCACGCAGAACCTGTCCAGCACGCCGTCGTTTTTCTCGTCCACCACCATCATCATCATTGGCGGCCTGTTTGCCCTGCTGGGCACGACCGACCGGGCGGCCGAGCTGGTGCGCGATTTCCCGTTCGCCGAGCCGACGCCCATGCTGGTGTTCGAGTTCAAGATCCTGCTGCTGGTGGCGATCTTCGTGTACGCGTTCTTTCGCTTCTCATGGGCCATGCGCCAGTACACCTTCGTGGCGCTGGTGATCGGCTCCATGCCACCGGCCGAGGACTTCGTCGCCGGCAAGTACGACCGCAAGGCCTACGCCGAGCGGGCTGGCGCGCTGGTGGGCTCGGCCGCCGAGGCCTTCAACGACGGGCTGCGCGCCTACTATTTCTCCTTTGCCGCGCTGGGCTGGTTCTTCTCGTCGGCGGCCATGATGGTGGCGGCCCTGCTGGTCACCCTGATCCTGTACAGCCGTGAATTCCGCTCGGAGGTTCTGGAGGTGCTGCGCGATTGACCTTCAATGCAGGAATCAGTCGTGGTGATGGTGCCACCTATGTGATTTGCTGCAAAAATAATAGCTATCGAGGCAAAATAAACCCCGGCATGCCGGGGGTTTCAATATCTGCGGTACTGCGAGGCGCCGATCAGAAGTTCAAGTCCTTGTCCACATCCTGGGTCTTGCGACGGGCCATCGCCAGGTTGCCACGCTGCTTGTCGAGCACGTAGTAAATAAACACGCCGTCCTTGCGGGCCGAGGGGCGGATGATGTGGTACTGCTTGCCGAGGGTGATCAAAATGTCCTCGATCACGTCGTTCAAGCCCAGCGCGCGCATGGTCTTCATCTTGGCGCGCACCACCTCGGTGTTGCCGGCGGCGGCCACTTCCAGGTCGACACCGGTGCCGATCGAGCCAAGCATCATGCCGGAGCCGGAATCGACCACGGCTGCGCACATCGCGCCGTCCAGGGTCATGAGTTCTTCGAGGGTTTGTTTGATGTTGGCCATGGGGGAGAATTTCCTGAAACAGTCTAGGTTGATGCCTTGCGTGAGTGCGTTGTGCGGAAAGGGGCCACGCAAGAACAAAAAAAGCCACCTTCCACTTGGAGTCCTCAAATGAGGTCGACCAGCACCGCCAGCTCCTGGGCCTTGCGTTGCCAAGCCGCCCAGTCCAGGTCGGCGGTCTGGCGCGTCAGCGTCACCAGCAGCATGCCGGTGCCGCAGGGCAGCATGGCAAGGCGGCCGCGCGAGTGCATCAGCACCGAGGCGCGCAGATCACCCAGATCCTGAAACTGGCCAGCCAGGCGGCGGTGCAGGCGCCAGTAGTCGCTGGCGGCTTCCGCGAAGGTTTGCATGCCCTCGATCCGTCCGGCGTGGTGCCACACCATGCCGGCATCGATCTCGACCAAGGCGCAGCCTTCCAGTCCTGTAATGGCGCCCATGGCATCCAGCGCTTCGCGCAAGCGTTGCTGCGCGCTCATGCCTCGGTCAGCATCCTGGCGAATTGGGCCGTCTGGTAGTTGACCTGACCCAGGATCGCATCGCCCTTGGCGATGACGTTGATCACCAGCTCGACATCCGGGCGGTGCACGCTGTAGACGACGGCAAAGCCCGCCTCGGTGTCGATGGTCACGCATTTTTTTCGGCCCAGATCGGCTTCTTGCGAGACCACCGAGCTGATGGCCGCGATTGAGCTGGCCATGGCGGCGACGCGCGCGGCATCGCCAGCGCGCATGGCCGAGGCGATGTCGAAGCCGTCCACGGTGGCCACCACCACGGCCGTCACCCCGTTGATCTGGTCCAGGAGGCGCTGCGCCTCGCGCTGCGCCAGGGCCCCGACGGCCGGCGGAAGATTGAGTTTGTCAGGTACCGTCATTTTCTTCAAACAGGCCGGCTTCCAACTGGGCCAGCAGCGTATCGATCAGCAGCACCACGTCCTGCGGCTTGCGCACGTCGACCCCCAGCACGGGCAACACCAGTTCGTGGCGCGCCAGCTCGTCGACGTAGTCTTCCAGGTTGGGTGAGGCATGCGTGTCGAGACGGCCGACACCGATTGCACAGGGCAGGGACTCGAGTTCGTTGGCGAAGCCATCGAGGTACACGCGCAGGTCACCCAAGGGATCGGGACGTGAGTTATCGGTCAGGATGATCATGCCGATGGCATTTTTGGACAGGATCTTCCAGAGAAAATCAAAGCGCGACTGGCCTGGTGTGCCGAACATGCGCACGCGATCGCCGTTGTCCAGCGTGAACTGGCCAAAGTCCAGGCCGACGGTGGTGCGCTCCTTGGTGTGTGTCTCGTCGTTGTTGACGACATCGGTGACGATGGGCGGTGTCTCGCTGACCGCAGCGATGGCGGTGGTCTTGCCTGCGCCCATGGTGCCGGTGAACAGAATTTTGTATTCGTTCATGGCGTGTGCGTACCGCCTGTCAGCATGCCGAGTCGGCGCCGGATACCCGCGATCAGGCCATGGCCGAAACCCCGCGGATGCGTGGGCGCCTTGCCGATGTGCCCACGCACGAGGACCTCTGGCGCGGGGGCCTCCTGGTGCAGGTTGACAAGACCCGTGGTCTGCAGCAGTTGCAGGAAGGCCTGGCTTTCCTCGTTCGAGCGGCCGGAGATACGGGCCAACTCGGTCGTGCTGAGCGCACGCCGTGACAGCAGGCTTGCCATACGGATGCGCGCCGGATCGCCCCGCAACAGCACCGTCGGCGGCCAGCGGCGCAGTTTGAAGCGCGGCGCACCGAGCGATGGCGCGGGTTCGGCCTGCCCGGCCAGCGAACCGAGCTGTTCGATGCGGCTGTCTGCGGCTGGTCGCGTGTCCATCAGCGCCTGTTCGGTGTGGTCCAGCAAATCCCGCAGCCGGTCGGCGCGGATCGGACGCTGCAGCGTGCCTGGGGCGTCGGGCGCATTCATGCGCGTCAGGCGGAGCACAATCCTGGCCAGCCCGAGGACCCTGGGGCTGTTACTCTCGGAATGGGCGTCGTCGATCAGCAGTGCGTCGTAAGGCGGTGCCGCGACAAAGGTCCAGCGGAAGGCATTACCGTGCGCGAACAGGCGGAACAGGGTCTGTACCAGCACCACTTCTGCGGCAGGCAGATGGTAGGCGCCGAGTCTCAAAGTAGGCATGGTGGGGGCACGTTCTGAGGCGATCCAGTGTTTCAAAGTTCATGGTGCGAACTCCAGCTACCTTAGGGTAAGCTGATTGACCCAGGCAGCGCTTCCCCCAATATGAGGGGTGTGGCGCGGTGCTGTTGTAATTTGGCGATGCGGGTACATTTTTGGTGCCAGACTTCGCGGCGTTCCGACCGGGCCGATTCGCCCGCCCGTTGCGCTTACCTTTGTCTGTCGCAAAGGCGAGGCAGTGGTTTGCGCATGCTTTATCCGCAGACCCAGCATGGCCATCTGCATGGCTGTTTTTTTTGAGTTTTTCCGATGTTTGTCCACCTACGCCTGCATTCCGAGTTCTCGATCATCGACGGCACCGTGCGTGTCGATGAGGCCGTGGCCGCGGCGGCGGCGGATGGGCAGCCGGCGCTGGCGTTGACCGATTTTGGCAACCTGTTTGGCGCCATCAAGTTCTACAAAGCGGCGCGCGATGCGGGCGTCAAGCCGGTGCTGGGCGCCGAGATCCTGCTGCAGGGCCTGGGCGCGGACGACGACAACGCCAGCCGCGTGCTGCTGCTGGTGCAAAACACCCAGGGCTACCTGAACCTGTCGGAGTTGCTGGCGCGGGCCTGGACCCGCGGCGTGGTCAAGGCCCAGGCCCGGGTGCACTGGGACTGGCTGCGCGAGCTGTCGGAAGGGTTGATCCTGCTGTCTGGCGCGCAGGCCGGCCCCATCGGGCGGGTGCTGGCGCAGGACGACGGGGCCCAGGCCGGCGCGTTGGCGCTGCAACTGGCCGAGGTCTTTCCGCACCGCTTTTACCTGGAACTGCAGCGCGCCGGCCGCCCGGACGACGAGGCCCAGGTGGCGGCGGCGGTGCAGTTGGCCGCGCGCCTGAATCTGCCGGTGGTGGCCACGCACCCGGTGCAGTTTCAGACCGCCGATGATTACGAGGCGCACGAGGCGCGCGTGTGCATTTCCGAGGGTGAAATCCTGGGCAACCCACGCCGGGTGCGCCGTTTCACGCGCGAGCAGTATTTTCTGTCGGCCGCCGAGATGGCCGAGCGCTTCGCCGACCTGCCCTCGGCACTGGCCAACACGGTGGAAATCGCGCGCCGTTGCAGCTTGACGCTCAGCCTGGGCAAGCCGCAACTGCCGGAGTTCCCGGTGCCCCCGGGCTTCACCATCGAAAGCTACTTCCGCCAGGCCGCCCTGGACGGCCTGGAAGAACGCCTGGCCAGCCTGTTTCCCGACCCCGCCGCGCGCGACGCCGCGCGGCCGCGCTACCTGGAGCGGCTGGAGTTCGAGACCGACACCATCCTGAAGATGGGGTTCCCCGGCTACTTCCTGATCGTCGGCGACTTCATCAACTGGGCCAAGAACAACGGCTGCCCGGTAGGGCCCGGGCGCGGCTCCGGCGCCGGCTCGCTGGTGGCCTACGCGCTGAAGATCACCGACCTGGACCCGCTGCACTACAAGCTGCTGTTCGAGCGCTTCTTGAACCCCGAGCGGGTGTCGATGCCCGACTTCGACATCGACTTCTGCCAGGCCAACCGCGACCGCGTGATCGAGTACGTCAAGGACAAGTACGGCAAGGACGCGGTGAGCCAGATCGCCACCTTCGGCACCATGGCCGCGCGCGCCGCCATCCGCGACGTGGGCCGGGTGATGGACATGAGCTACGGCTTCTGCGACGGCATCAGCAAGCTGGTGCCCAACAAGCCGGGCAAGCCCGTCACCTTGCAGTACCCGCCGCCGGGCCTGTCCAAGGAAGACAGCGAGAAATACGCCATCGCCGCCGAGCCGATGCTGCGCGAGCGCATCGAGAAGGAGGAGGAGGTGCGCACCCTGGTCGAGATGGCGCAGCGCCTGGAAGGCATGACGCGCAACGTCGGCATGCACGCCGGCGGGGTGCTGATTGCGCCGGGCAAGCTGACCGACTTCTGCCCGCTGTACCAGCAACCGGGCAGCGATTCGGCCGTCAGCCAGTACGACAAGGACGACGTGGAGGCGGCGGGCCTGGTCAAGTTCGACTTTCTGGGCCTGGCCACGCTGACCATCCTGGAGATCGCCAAGGAGTACATCCTGCGCCGCCACCCAGGGCAGCAGGACTTCGCCTTCGAGAGCATTCCGCTCGACGACGCGGCCACCTACAAGCTGTTTCAGGATGGGCGCACCGAGGCCGTGTTCCAGTTTGAAAGCGGCGGCATGCAGCGCATGCTGCGCGACGCGCGCCCGACGCGGCTGGAAGACCTGATCGCCCTCAACGCCCTGTACCGGCCGGGCCCGATGGACCTGATCCCCGACTTCATCGCGCGCAAGCACGGGCGTGAGCCGGTGGTGTACCCGCACCCGCTGGTGGCCGAGATGCTGTCCGAGACCTACGGCATCATGGTCTACCAGGAGCAGGTGATGCAGACCGCGCAGATCCTGGGCGGCTACAGCTTAGGCGGCGCCGATCTGCTGCGCCGTGCCATGGGCAAAAAGAAAGCCGAGGAGATGGCCCAGCACCGCGCCATCTTCCGCGAGGGCGCGGCCAAGAACCAGATCAGCGAGACCAAGGCCGACGAAATCTTCGACCTGATGGAGAAGTTCGCCGGCTACGGCTTCAACAAGTCGCACGCCGCCGCCTACTCGCTGCTGGCCTACCACACCGGTTGGCTGAAGGTGCATTTCACGGCCGAGTTCTACTGCGCCAACATGACGGTGGAAATGGACAACACCGACAAGCTGAAGGTGCTGTTCCAGGACGCCCGGCGCGAAGGCATGGCGTTCGAGCCGCCCGACGTGAACCGCGGCGTGCACCGTTTCGAGCCGGTCACCGACCAACTGATCCGCTACGGCCTGGGCGCCATCAAGGGCACCGGCCAGTCGGCCATCGAGGCCATCGTGGCCGCGCGCGAAGGCCGTGGCGAAGGCCCGGCGGGGGACGAAAGCGGGCCGTTCACCAGCCTGTTCGACTTCTGTCGCCGCGTCGACCGCACGCGCGTCAACAAGCGCACCGTGGAAGCCCTGGTGCGCGCCGGCGCCTTCGACGCCTTGCACCTGAACCGCGCCGCCCTGGCCGCGGCGGTGGACCTGGCTTTTGACTTCGCCGCCGCCGCCGAGGCCAACCTGAACCAGGGCGGCTTGTTCGACATGCTCGACGACGGCCACGGCTCCAGCACGCAAGAGCCCGAGCTGCCGCCGGTGGCGCCCTGGAGCGTGAAGGAGCGCCTGTCGCTGGAGAAGACGGCCATTGGCTTCTACCTGTCGGGCCACCTGTTCGACGAGGTCGAGCGCGAGGTGCGCCAGTTCGTGCGCCGGCGCATCGACGACCTGGTGGACAACCGCGAGCCGCAGCTGCTGGCCGGCATCGTGGGCGATTTCCGCGTCGTCAACGGCCAGCGCGGCAAGCTCGGGCTGTTCAAGCTGGACGACAAATCCGGCGCCATCGACGCCCGCGTGGAGCAGGCGGCGCTGGAGCAGTACCGCCACCTGCTGAAGGACGACGAGCTGATCGTCGTCATGGGCAAGGTCATGTTCGACCGCTTTTCCGGCGGTCTGCAGCTCAGCATCGTGCAGCTCTGGGATTTGCCCACCGCGCGCTGCCGCTTCGGCAAATTCCTGCGCGTGGCGGTGGACGGCAAGCCGCCGCAGGTGCGGCGCCTGCTGAGCGAGTTTCCGCCCCAGGTCGAGCAGACCGAGAAGGGCGAGCTGCTGCGCGGCCTGCCGGTGCGCTTTCTGATTGAGCGGCGCGGCGGCGCCGGTGGCGTCATCGCCCAACTGCAACTGGGCGACGAGGCGCGCTTTTTCCCCAGCGACGCGGCCCTGGCCAGCTGGAGCGCCCAGGCCGACGAGGGGCGGGCGATGATCGTCTACGAGTAAATCCGCCGCACTGGCTTCGGGGTGCCTGTTTTGGTGTCAAAATAGGCGGAGGCCGGCGTGCAGCAATCATTAGTAGCTATCAAAAACAAAGCGATATCGGTCGGATGCCGGCGCGCTGGGCGTGGTGCCGATGGGCATGTGACCGACAAGAACCGTTCAGGCTGAGCCTGTCCAAGCCCGACGCCAGCGTTTCAACCCTCAACACGAACGGTCGGGGCTTTTTGCGCGCAACCGGGTATCAGTCGCGCAGCTTGAAAGTGATGAGCATCGGGTTCCAGTAGCGCCCGTTGTCCGAGGGCAGCTTCTCGGTGCGGTCCAGCGCGCGCAGCACGGTGTCGTCCCAGGACTTGACGCCGCTGGACTTGGTGATGCGCCGGCTGATGATCATGCCCGTGGGCCCGGTGCGCACCTCGACCTCGGCCACCGGATTGCCCGGCAGGTCGTCGGTGAACACGATGTTGGGCCGGACGGCGGCGCGGATGCGCCCGGCGTAGCTGCCCGAGGGGCCGGCGTCGCGTTCGTCGTTGCCGGCGGCCGAGCGCCCCTTGCCCGAGCCGCTGCCCGCCGCGGCGTTGCCGTCGCCATCGTCGGCCAGGCCAACGGCGCGCGACAGGGCGGCCTTGCGGCGCGCGTCCTCGGCGCGTTTTTCGGCGGCCGCCTCGGCCTTGGCTTTCTTCTCGGCCTCGGCTTTCTTGGCGACGGCCGCGGCTTCGGCCTTGCGCTCGGCCTCTTCCTTGGCTTTTTTCTCGGCCGCCACCTTGCGCGCCGCTTCTTCCTTGGCCTTCTTCTGCGCCTCGGCCTTGCGTTCGGCGGCTTCTTCCTTGGCCTTCTTCTCGGCGACGGCCTTGCGCTGGGCCTCCAGTTTGGCTTTTTTCTGGGCTTCGGCTTTCTTCTCGGCTTCCTGCTGGGCCAACTGTTCCTTGCGCTTGGCCTGCTCGGCGGCCTTGCGCTCGGCCAGCTCCTTTTGCTCGCGCTCGCGTTCCAGCCGCGCCTGGCGCTCTTTCTCGGCCTGCGCCTGGCGCAGCTTTTCCTCGCGCAACTCGGCCAGCTTGCGGGCTTCTTCTTCCTCGCGCTTCTTGCGCTGGGCCAGGGCGATCTCGGCGTCGCGGGTGTCGTCGGCCACGGGGCGGGGCGGCGGCGGGGCCGGTACCGGCGGCGGCGGCGGCGGCGCCGGCACCGGCACTGGCACTGGCGCGGGGGCGGGCGGCTCGGGCACCGGCTCGGGGGCCTTGGTGGGCCGGGCCGCGGCGCGGGCGCTGGCCTGCTGCGGCGTGCTGGACCAGAGTTCGGCGTCCACCGCCAGATCCTGCGGCTCGGTCTTCCAGCGCAGGCCCCAGGCCAGGGCCAGGATCAGCAGCGCGTGCGCCAGCAAGGCCAGGCCAAAGGCGCGGCCATGACCGCCCTCGGGCGGCGGGTCGAACTCGGGGCGTTCCGCGGCGGCGTGGTTCATGCGCCCGACATCACCTCATTTGACGGACAAGCCGACGCGTTGCACGCCGGCTTCGCGCAGCTGCTTCATCATCGACATGACCTGCTGGTAGCGCAGTTCGCTGTCGGCGGCGATCATCACCGGCAGCTCGGGGTCGGCGGCCAGCGCGGCGCGCACGGCGGCCACGGCTTCCTTCTCGCTCAGGCTGCCGCGCTGGACTTCGCCGGCCAGCGACAGCTTGCCGCTGGCGTCGATCAGCACATCGACCCGCTTGTCCGGCGCCTTGCTGGACTTGCCGGCGCTGGGCACGTTGATGGCGCCGGGCGTGATCACCGTGGCCGTCACCATGAAGATGATGAGCAGCACCAGCATCACGTCGATGAACGGCACCATGTTGATTTCGTTCATGGCGCGGCGGCGGCCCCGGGATCCGACGGACGGCATGTCAATACCCCGTGGCGGTGGCGTGCGCCATCGGCTGCGGTGGGGGGGGCGCCTGCACGCCCAGGTTGCGCTGCAGGATGTTGGAGAACTCCTCGATGAAGGTCTCCAGCCGGATGGCGATGCGGTCGATGTCGCGCGCGAAGCGGTTGTAGGCCACCACGGCCGGAATGGCCGCGAACAGGCCCAGCGCGGTGGCCACCAGGGCCTCCGCGATGCCCGGCGCCACCGTGGCCAGGGTCACCTGCTGCAGGCTGGCCAGGCCGGTGAAGGCGTGCATGATGCCCCACACGGTGCCGAACAGCCCGACGTAGGGGCTGACCGAGGCCACCGAGGCCAGGAAGGACAGGTGCACCTCGGCCGCGTCCAGCTCGCGCTGGAAGCTGGCGCGCATGGCGCGGCGCGCGCCGTCGAGCAAGGTGCCTGGATCCTGGATGCGGCGCTCGCGCAGTTTCTGGTATTCACGCATGCCGCTGGCGAAGATGCGTTCCATGGGGCCGCCCTGCTTGGCGTTCTGGGCGGCGGCGGCGTACAGGTCGTTCAGGCTGGTGCCGGACCAGAAATCGCGCTCGAACTCGTCGTTCTTGACCTTGATGAGCTTGAGTGCGCGCAGCTTGCCAAAGATGGCGGCCCAACTGGTGACCGAGCCGATCATGAGCAGCAGCATGACCAGTTGCACGATGAAGCTGGCGTGCAACACCAGTTGGACAATGGACAGATCCTGGTTCATGAACTCAACTTTTCAACTAAGGCGGGCGGAATGCGCGCCGGCTTCAGGGACTGGGCCTCGACCCAGCCGATGCGGATGCTGGCCTCGCACAGCAGCTGGCGCGGGCCGGTGCCGGCCAGCCACGCCTGTTGGGCGAGGGTCAAAGCCGCCCGGCCGCCGTTTTCGACGCGGGCGGTGACGATAAGTTCATCGTCCAGCCGTGCCGAGCGCAGGTATTTCAGGTTGGCGGCCACCACCACGAACATGCCGCCGGTGCCTTCGCGCAGCGCGTGCTGGCCGATGCCGAGCGAGCGCAGCCATTCGGTGCGCGCGCGCTCGAAGAACTTCAGGTAGTTGGCGTAGAACACGATGCCGCCGGCATCGGTGTCCTCCCAGTAGACGCGGATGGGGAACTCGAAGGCTGCCATCGACCCCGCCCGCTAACCGAGCGCCTCGCGCAGACGCGCGACCGCGGCCTGCAGCTGGGGCATCGAGTTGGCGGTGGAAAAGCGGACGTGGCGCGCCGTGTCGGCATGACCGAAGTCGCGCCCGGGCGTCACCGCCAGGTGCGCGCGCTTCATCAGCTCGAAGGCGAATTCCCAGCTGCCGTGCTCGTGCATTTCGCTATTGTATTCGGAGCGGCCGGCGAACAGTTTGTCACAGGCGGCGCGGCAATCGGCCCAGGCGTAGAAGGCGCCGTCGGGCGTCACGGGCACGGTCAGGCCCAGCGCGTTCAGCTGCGGCACGAACCAGTCGCGCCGCGCCTTGAACTCCTGGCGCCGGCGCTCGTATTCGGCCAGGCTGTCGGGCTCGAAGCAGGCCAGCGCGGCGTGTTGCGCCACCGTGCTGGGGCAGATGAACAGGTGCTGGGCGATCTGCTCGACCACGTCCACCAGCGCGTCCGGCACCACCAGCCAGCCCAGGCGCCAGCCGGTCATGTTGAAGTACTTGCTGAAGCTGTTGATGCTGATGATCTGCTCGGACAGGCCCAGCGCGCTGTGGCCGTAGGTGTCTTCGTAGCTCAGGCCCAGGTAGATCTCGTCGATCAGGGTGATGCCGCCGCGTTCGGCGACCACGGCGTGGATGCGCGCCAGCTCGTCGGGGTGGATCGAGGTGCCGGTGGGGTTGGAGGGCGAGGCCAGCAGCACGCCGCGGGTGTGGGCGCCCCAGGCCTGGGCGACCTTGTCGGCGCTGAGCTGGAAACGCTCGGCGGCGCTGGCCGGGATCAGCACGGCCCGGCCCTCGGCGGCGCTGACGAACTGCCGGTTGCAGGGGTAGCTGGGGTCCGGCATCAGGACCTCGTCGCCGGCGTCGATCAGGGCCAGGCAGGCCAGTTGCAGCGCGGCCGAGGCGCCGGCGGTGACGACGATGCGGCGCGCCGGGATATTCAGGCCGAAGCGGTGGGCGTACCAGCCGCTGATGGCCTCGCGCAGCTGCGGCAGGCCAGTGGCCTGGGTGTACTGGGTGTGGCCATCGCGGATGGCGCGCTCGGCGGCCTCCCGCACCAGGGGTGGGGCGGTGAAATCGGGCTCGCCGATGTTCAGGTAGACCATCGGCCGGTCGGTGCCGGCGGCTTCGCGCGCGATGGCGCTGGCCGACTTGGCCATCTCCATCACGTAAAAAGGCTCGATGCGCTGGGCGCGGGCGGAAATTCTCATGCCGGGGGGCGGGCGGCGGGGGCGCCGCGGTCGGCCTGGACTTCCAGTGGGCGCAGCGTGGGCGCCAGGCCGTTCAGCACGGCGTTGACGTACTTGTGGCCGTCGGTGCCGCCAAAATCCTTGGCCAGCTCGATGCATTCGTTCAGCACCACGCGCCAGGGCACGTCGGGGCATTTGAGGAATTCGTAGGCGCCGATCCACATGCAGCCGTGCTCGATGGGCGAGATCTCGCCCAGCTTGCGGTCGAGCAGGGGCACGATCAGCGCGTCCAGGTCGGCGCCCAGCTCGACGCAGCCGTGCAGCAGGGCGTCGTAGTGCACCGAATCGGCCTTGGCAAAGCCCTGCAGCTCGCGCGTGAAGCCGTCGATCAGGCTCACTTCGCTGCCGCCCACGAAATGCTGGTACAGGCCTTGCAGCGCGAACTCGCGCGAGCGCGAGCGCGCCGATTTGGTGGAGGATTTGCGCGTGCCGGTGGCGCCGGTCTTGCCCGGCGCCGTGCGTTTGGCGGTGTCGCTCATCCCAGGCGCTCCCGCAGCAGGGCCATTTCGACCGCCACCCGGGCGGCGTCGCGCCCTTTCTCGACCTGGCGGGCCACGGCCTGGGCCAGGTTTTCGGTGGTCAGGATGGCGTTGGCGATGGGGATGCCGGTGTCCAGCGCCACGCGCGTGACGCCGGCGCCGGATTCGTTGGCGACCAGCTCGAAATGGTAGGTCTCGCCGCGGACGATGCAGCCCAGGGCGATCAGCGCGTTGACCTGGCGGCGTCGCGCCAGCATCAGCAGCGCCGAGGGCACTTCCAGCGCGCCGGGCACGCTGAGCTGGGTGATCTGCTCGGCCGGCACGTGCAGCGCGGCCAGCTCGGCCAGGCAGGCCTCGCGCAGCGCATCGGTGATGTCTGCGTTGAACCGCGCCTGCACGATGCCGATGCGCAGGTGGCGGCCGTCCAGCGGCAGGGATTGACCTTTGTCGGCGGCTTGCATCAGGCGTCCTTGGTGACGTGGCCGGCCACTTCGAGCCCGAAGCCGCGCGCCATGCTGGGCAGGCGGCGTGGCGCGCCCAGCAGTTGCATGCGCTGCACGCCGCAGTCGCGCAGGATTTGCGCGCCCACGCCGTAGGTGCGCAGGTCCATGCGGCCGCGTTCCGGCGCATGGGCGGCGCGCGCCGTGCCGTCGAACTGGGCCAGCAGCTGGTCGGCGCTTTCGCCGCAGTTCAGGAACACGGCCACGCCGCGGCCCTGGCGCTGGATGTAGCCCAGGGCGGCGTCCACGCCCCAGGAATGGGTACCGCGCTCGATTTCCAGCGCGTCCAGCAGCGACAGCGGCTCGTGCACGCGCACCGGCACGGCGTCTTGCGGGTCCCAGTGGCCGGCCACCAGGGCCAGGTGCAGGGAGCCGCTGGGTTTGTCGCGGTAGGCATGGGCCACGAACTCGCCGTGCACGGTGCGCAGCGGGCGGGTGGCGATGGCCTCGACCAGCGATTCAGTTTTGCTGCGGTGATCGATCAGGTCGGCGATGGTGCCGATCTTCAGGCCGTGCTGGGCGGCGAACTCGCGCAGATCGGGCAGGCGGGCCATGGTCCCGTCGTCCTTCATGATCTCGCAGATCACGGCGGCGGGCGAGCAGCCGGCCATGCCGGCCAGGTCGCACCCGGCCTCGGTGTGGCCGGCGCGCATCAGCACGCCGCCGTCGGCGGCCTGCAGCGGGAAGATGTGGCCGGGCTGCACCAAATCCTGGGCGCTTGCGCCCGGGGCCACGGCGGCCTGCACAGTGCGGGCGCGGTCGGCGGCCGAGATGCCGGTGGTGACGCCCTCGGCGGCCTCGATGGAGACGGTGAAGGCGGTGCCCATCTTGGTGCCGTTGCGCGACACCATGGGCGGCAGCTGCAGGCGCTCGCAGCGCTCGCGCGTGAGGGTCAGGCAGATCAGGCCGCGGCCGAAGCGGGCCATGAAGTTGATCGCCTCGGGCGTCACGTGGTCGGCGGCCAGCACCAGGTCGCCTTCGTTTTCGCGGTCTTCCTCGTCGACCAGGATGACCATGCGGCCGGCGCGCAGCTCGGCGACGATGTCTTGCACGGGCGAAATGCCGGTGCTGCCAGGGGAGGGGGGGGAGGCGGTCATGCGGATGTCAATGAACGATAAGTGCCGACGCGTTCGGCGCGGCACGACGCCGGGCGGATGCCGGCTGGAAAAGCCTGCATTATCCGCGCTTTGCCCGCTGGCTGCGGCCGGCCGGGGCCGCCAGGCGGTTCGCCAGGGTGCGCTGATCACTTTTAAAATGATAGCTATACTGGATTATTTCATGCCGGCCTCGGCGTGATTTTGCTCATTTTTTCGCGGTTTTCCATGCGCATCGCTCATGTCGCTTGACCATCCCGTGCTGTCCGCCATGCTGCCGGTGGTGCTGCTGATCGCGGTCGGCTTCGTGGCCGGGCGCCGGCGGCTGATCCGCGCCGAGGCGGTGGGCGATTTGTCCAACCTGGTGTTCCTGGTGCTGGTGCAGGCGCTGCTGTTTCGCACCATGGCGACGGCGCACCTGGAGCGGCTGGATCTGCGATCGGTGGCGCTGTACTACGTGGTGGCGGGGGCGATGTTCGTCGGGCTGTTGCTGTGGCGCGGCCCCAGCAGCCGTTCGGCGGTGCTGGCGCTGGCGGCGATTTTCAGCAACACCTTGATGATCGGCGTGCCCCTGGTGCAGCTGGCCTACGGCGACGCCGGGCTGGTGCAGTTGTTCACCCTGGTGTCGATGCACGCGCTGATCCTGCTGACCCTGGCCACGGTGGTGACCGAGCTGCTGGTGGCGCGCGAGCAGGTCGCCGCCGGCCAGGCGCCGCGCCGGCACATCGCGGCCACCGTGGCCCAGGCGATGAAGAACGCCATCTTGCACCCGGTGCCGTTGCCGATCATCGTCGGCCTGTTGTACTCGCTCACCGGCTGGGGCCTGCACCCGGTGGTGGAACGTCCGCTGAAGCTGCTGGGCGATGCCTTCGGGCCGGTGGCGCTGGTGCTGGTGGGCGTGACCCTGGCGCGCACGGCCATCGGCACGCAGCTGAAGGGGGCGCTGGGTATTTCCGTCGTCAAGACCCTGGTGCACCCGCTGCTGATGGCCGCGGCCGGCTGGGCGCTGGGCTTGTCGGGCCTGCCGCTGGCGGTGATGGTGCTGACGGCCGCCCTGCCGGTGGGGGCCAACGTGTTTCTGTTCTCGCAGCGCTACCACCAGGCCGAGGAGCTGGTGACGGCCAGCGTGGCGGTGTCCACCCTGGCGTCGGTGGTCACGGTGTCGGGGGTGATGGCGCTGCTGGCGCTGGCCGGGGCCTGAGGCCGG
>JAIUOM010000216.1 GCA_020161215.1 Pseudomonadota bacterium | reverse complement strand
GTCCGCGTCGATGCCGCAGATCGGCGCCATGGCTTCGGGGCTGTAGCCCTGCACGTTGGCGGCCAGGGCGGCGTAGTGGTTGGCGCGCTTCTCGATGAAGTCCTGGTCCACCAGCCCCTCGGTCACGATGACGTGCAGCATGGCGTTGAGCAGCGCCACGTCGGCATCGGGCTTGAAGGGCAGCACGCGCCAGGCGTGGCGGGCGATGTCGGTGACGCGCGGGTCCGCCAGCACGATCCTGGCGCCGCGCTGGGCGGCGTTCTTCATCCAGGTGGCGGCCACGGGGTGGTTGGACGTGGGGTTGGAGCCGATGATGAGAATGAACTCCGCCACCTCCACGTCGCGCACCGGGTTGCTGACGGCGCCCGAGCCCACGCCCTCCAGCAGCGCGGCCACGCTTGACGCATGACACAGGCGCGTGCAGTGGTCGACGTTGTTGCTGCCAAAGCCGGTGCGCACCAGTTTCTGGAACAAATAGGCCTCTTCGTTGCTGCCCTTGGCGCTGCCAAAACCAGCCAGGGCGCGCGGGCCGTGCGCTTGCTTCAAGTCGCGCAGGCTGCGGGCGGCGGCGTCCAGCGCCTCGTCCCAGGTGGCTTCGCGGAACACCTCGCGCCAGTCGGGGTGGTTTTCGCAGTGCGCCACATCCTTGGCCACGCCTTCGCGGCGGATCAGTGGGCGCGTGATGCGGTCGGGGCTGGCCACGTAGTCAAAGCCAAAGCGGCCCTTGACGCACAGGCGCCCCTCGTTGGCCGGCCCGCCGCGCCCGCTGACGCTGACGATCTCGCCGCCCTTGACGTTGTAGGTGATCTGGCAGCCCACGCCGCAGAACGGGCAGACCGAATCGACCTGTGCGTCCACCTGCTGCGGGCCGATGTGGGTTTTGGGCATCAGCGCGCCAGTGGGGCAGGCCTGCACGCATTCGCCGCAGGCCACGCAGCTGCTGTCGCCCATCGGGTCGGCCAGGTCGAACACGATCCGCGCGTGGCTGCCGCGGTCGGCATAGCCAATGACGTCGTTGACCTGCACCTCGCGGCAGGCGCGTACGCAGCGCGTGCACTGGATGCAGGCGTCCAGGTGCACGGCCATGGCGGGGTGGCTCAGGTCGGGCGCGGGCTGCGCGCGCCGCAGCGCGGCCAGCGCCGGGCGCACCTGCACGCCGGTGCGGGTGGCCCACTGGCTCAGCTCGCCGTGCGGTTCGGTCGGCTCATCATCCAGCCACTTGTAGCCTTGTTCGGGCAGGTCGGCCAGCAGCAGCTCCAGCACCATGCGCTGGCTTTTTTGCGCGCGCTCGCTGGTGGACTGCACTTTCATGCCCGGCGTGACGGCGCGGCAGCAACTGGCGGCCAGGGTGCGTTCGCCCTCCACCTCGACCACGCAGGCGCGGCAATTGCCGTCAGGCCGCAGGCCCTCGGTATGGCACAGGTGCGGGATGTGGGTGCCGTGGCGGCGCGCGGCTTGCCAGATGGTTTCGCCTTCTGTCGCCTGCAGCTTCTGTCCATTTAGTTCAAAATCAATAGCATGACAGTGAATGTCCACGCCGACATCTTCGGTGTTTTTCTGCAAATCGGTGCTCATGCTGGCTCCTGCCCGGCGGGCGCGCCCAGCTCATCTGCAAAGTAGCGTTGCACGCAGCGCACCGGGTTGGGCGCGGCCTGCCCCAGGCCGCAGATGCTGGCGTCCTGCATGACCTGGTTCAGGTCTTCCAGCGTGGCGCTGTCCCATTGCGGCTGGGCCATCAGCTCGGCGGCCTTGGCGGTGCCCACGCGGCAGGGCGTGCACTGGCCGCAGCTCTCATCGGCAAAGAACCGCATCATCGACAGCGCCGCATCGCGCGCCTTGTCGCGGTGGCCCAGCACGATGACGGCCGCGCTGCCGATGAAGCCGCCGTGCGGCTGCAAGGTGTCAAAGTCCAGCGGCACGTCGGCCAGGCTGGCCGGGAAGATGCCCCCACTGGCGCCGCCGGGCAGGTAGCCGTACAGCTGGTGGCCGTCGGCCATGCCGCCGCAGTATTCGTCGACCAGCTCGCGCAGCGTGATGCCTGCGGGCGCCAGCTTGACGCCCGGCTCGCGCACGCGCCCGCTGACGCTGAAGCTGCGCAAGCCCTTGCGACCGTGGCGGCCCTGGGCGGCGAACCAGTCGGCCCCGCGCTCCAGAATCTCGCGCACCCAGAACAGGGTCTCGAAGTTGTGCTCCAGCGTCGGGCGACCGAACAGGCCTTTCTCGGCGATGTAGGGCGGCCGCAGGCGGGGCTCGCCACGCCGGCCTTCGATGCTCTCGATCATGGCCGACTCTTCGCCGCAGATGTAGGCGCCGGCGCCGCGGCGCAGCTCGATGTGCGGCAGCGTGATGCCGGCCGGCAGTGCGGCGCGCAGATCGGCCAGGGCCTGCGTCAGGATGGCGCGGCACTCGGGGTATTCGTCGCGCAGGTAGATGTAGACGCCCTCGCAGCCCACCACCTGGGCGGCGATGAGCATGCCTTCGAGAAAGCGGTGCGGATCGCGCTCCAGGTAATAGCGGTCCTTGAAGGTGCCGGGCTCGCCTTCGTCAATGTTGACGGCAAGCAAAGCGCCCCCACGCTGCGCCGCTGCGCGTGCTGCGCTGTCCCCCGAGGGGGCCGCCGCCTCGCTTGGGGCGGCCCGGCGCTCGGCGTCCTGCCGGGCGTAATCCCGCACGATGCGCCACTTGCGCCCGGTCGGAAAGCCCGCGCCGCCCAGGCCGCGCAGGCCCGCGTGCTCCAGCGCGGCGATCACGCCGTCCGCATCGCGCTCGCCGCGCGCCACAGCCTGCGCCAGCGCGTAGCCGCCGGTTTGTACGTAGCGCTCGTACGCTATAAATTCAGCAGCTGAAAGCGCCAGATCCACTGGCATCAGCGGCCTTTTTGATGCCTCAATCACACGTTCGGGCGTGGCGTGGCCGACCGAGTGCTGGCCCACCAGCGCCGCGGGCGCCTGCTCGCAGCGGCCGATGCAGGGCGCCTGCACCACCCGCACCTCGGTGCCCAGCAGCGCGGGCAATTGGGCGATCAGCGCGTCCGCGCCCGCCAGCTGGCAGCTCAGGCTCTGGCACACGCGCACCGTCAGGCGCGGGGCGGTGGCATCGTCGCGCAACACCTCGAAGTGGTGGTAGAAGCTGGCCACCTCGTAGACCTCGGCCACGCCCAGGCGCATCTCGGCGGCCAGGGCGACCAGGTGGCGCTCGAACAAGCCGTTGAAGTGGTCGTTCAGCCGGTGCAGGTACTCGATCAGCAGGTCACGCCGATGGCCGTCCTGGGGTGGCGAGCCGATCAGTTCACGCACTTCGGCGCGGGCTTCGGCGCTGGGCTGGCGGCCCTTGAGCTGGGCGCGCGGGCGGCGCCGATGAACCTTGATGCTTGTCTCCGTCATGACAAGCATTATTGTGCGATCAGCCCGCTGCCAGCATGCCCTTGTCCTCGATGAAGCGCACCACGTCGTCCAGCCCTTGCAAGGTCTTCAGGTTGGTCATCACGAAGGGCTTGGTGCCGCGCATGCGTTCGGTGTCGCTCTTCATCACGCCCAGATCGGCCCCGACGTAGGGCGCCAGGTCGGTCTTGTTGATGACGAACAAATCGCTCTTGGTGATGCCGGGGCCGCCCTTGCGAGGGATCTTCTCGCCGGCCGCCACGTCGATGACGTAGATCGTCAGGTCACTCAGCTCGGGGCTGAAGGTGGCGGCCAGGTTGTCGCCACCGCTTTCGACGAACACCACGTCGGCGTCGGGAAACTCGGCCAGCATGCGGTCGATGGCTTCGAGGTTGATCGAGGCGTCTTCGCGGATCGCGGTGTGCGGACAACCGCCGGTTTCCACGCCCAGGATGCGCTCGGCCGGCAGCGCGCCGCTGACGGTGAGTAGGCGCTGGTCTTCCTTGGTGTAGATGTCGTTGGTGATGGCGATCAGGTCGTGGCGCGCGCGCATGGCCTTGCACAGCATCTCCAGCAAGGTGGTCTTGCCCGAACCGACCGGGCCGCCGATGCCCACGCGCAGGGGCGGTAGCGGTTTGGTGCGGCCGGGGATGTGGTGCAGTGCGGTGGTCATGGCTGTCTTGAAGGGGAAAAGAAAATCAGGAGCGGAACAGGCGCGAATACTGCACCTCGTGCTGCGCCTGGCGGATGACCAGCATCGGGCTGAAGGCCTGGCGCTCGGCATCGCCCAGCGCCAGGGCGTGGTCCACGGCCTTAGGCAACTCGGTGGCCAGGCGCGCCAGGATGCGCTGGCCGGCATTCTGGCCCAGCGGCACGGACTTGATGGCGGCCTGGACCATGTTTTCGGCCCAGCCGAAGGCAAAGGCCAGCAGGCCATCGCGCGCCGGCGCGCCGGCAAAGGCCAGCGCCAGCGCGAAGGCCACCGGGTAGGTGGGCGGCAGCCGGGCCAACTGCTCGATGGCGGCCTCGCGATCGGGGTGGCCGGCGTGCAGGTTGCGCAGCCAGTCGGCGAAGGATTTGCCCATCTGCTCGGTCTGCAGGCGCTGCTCTTGCGTTTCGCGCGTGGCCAGCACCCAGCGGTTGAGCGCGGCGGCGCGCGCCACGTCGCCCGCGCGCCAGGCCGCCACGGCGGCGGCCAGCACGGGCAGTTCGCTGCGCGCCTGGGTCAGGTGCAGGTGCTCGACCAGCCAATCGGCCGCCTGCTGCTCGGTGACGTCGCCCGCGGCGTGGACCAGGGCCTCCAGCCCCTCCGAATACGAGAAGCCGCCCACCGGCAGCGCCGGCGAGGCCAGCCAGATCAGCTGCAGCAGCGCCGCAGGGGCCAGGCTCATCGCGGAAGGGG
>JAIUOM010000215.1 GCA_020161215.1 Pseudomonadota bacterium | reverse complement strand
GCGGCCGGTGCGGCTGGCGGGGCTTCGGCCCGGGGCGCGGCGCGTTCGGCACGCGGTGGCGCGGGGTGGGCCATCGGGCTGGGCGCGGTCAGGCCCTCGGCCTCGGCGGTGGGGGCGGGTGACAGGTCGGGCGTCACCGGGGCGGTGTCCCGGGGCGCCCGGGCACGGGGCGTGGCGGAGGGCTCGGCGGCGCGCCGCGCGGTGTTTTCGGCCGGGGCGGTGCGCGGCGCGACAGCGGGCCTTGGGGGGGGCGCGGACACCCTGGCGGGTGGGCTGGGCTGGGCGGCCGTTTCGCTCTGGGCGGGCATGGTTTCAGCCGCTGCGCCGAGGGCGGCGGTGGGGTCGGCTGATGGTGCCGGCTTCGCTGGAGGGGTGGCGCTGGCAGCGGGGGTGGCCCGCGCCGGCGCCGGTTGGCCCAGACCCAGGTCCTGCTCTTGCGGCGTGCCGCGCTCGAACTGCAGGGCCAGCAGGCCGGCCAGACCGAGCACGGCCACGCCGGCGGCGGCCGACCACAGCCAGCGCCGGTCGTTGGCGGCCCGCTGCGGTGGGTGGGGTCGAGATTCGGAACGATTCAAGGGCTTGGTCGGCGCCAATGAATCCTGAGCAGCTCCTGATTTGGTAGCGGATTGTGCCTCCGCCACGGCCTTCGCATGCGCCAGCACGGCGGCGCGCTGGCCGGCGCCGGGCGCGCCGCCGGCCAAGGCGCTGGCTTCGCGGTAGCGCGCGATCAGCGCGTCGGCGCCGTCGTCGGGGGCGTGGGCGGAAGGCGGGGGCGGCGCGGTCATGCCAGTGTCTCCAGGGTGCGGCGCAGCGCGGCGCGGGCGTAGCGCAGGCGGCTCTTGGCGGTTTCCGGGCCGACGCCGGTGGCCTCGGCGATCTCGGCCACGCCGAGCCCGCCCTCGGCCTGCAGCAAAAAGGCCTCACGCTGCTCGGGCGGCAGGGCGTCCAGCGCGGCCAGCAACTGCTCGGCCTGCTGGCGCGTTTCAATGCGCCGCAGTGGGCCGAAGCCGGACGGCGCGGCCAGGGTGTCGAGCAAGGCCTGCTCGGTGCCCTCGGTCAGCGGGGTGTCCAGGCTGGTGTGCGGGCGCCGGGCGCGCAGCGCGTCGATCACCCGGTGCCGTGCCAGCGTGTACAGCCAGGTGGCAAAGCGCGCCGGCGGGTGCTCGGGCGAGTTGGCGCGCGGCGTGTAGCGCGCGGCGTGGCGGGCCACGCTGAACCACACCTCCTGGCTCAGCTCCTCGGCCACCGCGGCGTCGCCAATGCTCCTGAACATATAGCGCCACAGGCTGGTGGCGTGCCGGCCATACAGTGTGTCGAACGCCGACACCTGGCCGGCGGCAAAGGCCTGCATGAGTTGCTCGTCGGCGGGCGTGGCCTCTGGGGCGGACATGGGGGCGATTATGGCCAGCCCGTCCCCCGGCCTGCCCGCGTCAGCGCCAGGCGGGCGGATCGGGCGTGTAGCGCACCGGCGGCGCGTCGGGAAAGGCCCGGGGCCGCGCGGCGGCCACCGGCTCGGGCGGCAGGATGCCCAGGGCCAGCAGGTTTTCGCGGCTGTCGTAGCGCAGGGTGATGACTTCGTCGGGCTGGCTGGCGCGCCGCTCGAAGGCGGTGTGCGAGATGGCCGAGTACTCGCGCGCGCCGTGCCCGGTGCCCAGGCGCGGCGCCGTGGGGGCCATCTGCCGGGCCTCGGCGCGGGCAGCGGGGGCGCTTTCGGCATCGGCCAGGGCGGACGGCGCGGGCGCCGCCTGGCCCGACAGGGCCGAGGCCTCTCCGGTGGCGGGCATCTCGCGCGAGCGCGCCGGGGCGGGGTACGGCACGGGCGGCGGGGGCGCGGCGCGCTCGCGGAACACCGCCAGGCCGATCACGCCGACGTGGTCGGGGCGCCCGGTGCGCGCGGCGTAGGACAGCGGCAGGGCGGTGAAGTGAAACGCCGCCACTTCGGCATCGCTTTTGCGCCAGCCGGTGATCTGCGCCTGCTGTCGGCGCCCCAGCACGTAGCCGCTTTGCGCCCAGGCGGCGGTGTCGCCGGTGATGGCGTTCACGCCGTCGATGGCCAGCACGCCCAGCAGGCGTTCGCCGCTGGTGTTGCGCAGCCGCACGGCGTAGCGCGCGCCGGGGCGGCCGGCCACCCACCATTCGCCCTGGTGCGAATAGACAGGCAATCGCGCGCCGCTGTCGCGGTCGATCACGTCCACATCGACCAGGCGGCCGACGGCGTGCGCCGGGGTGGTGGCCAGCAGCGCGGCGGCCAGGGCGGTGGCGCAGAGCAGGGGAGAAAGCGGCTTCATGGGGGCTCCAAAAAGTAAGGGTTGGAGCGCACTTGAACGAAAGCCGCGCGCCAATGGGGTTAAGGCGCCGTGCCGTTGTTGCAAGCAATCGTAACAACAGCGCCCGCCGCCTACACTGCCCGCATGACCGCCCTGACCCTGACCACGCTGTACACCGACACCGATGGCCGCGCACGCTTTCGCGACGCGCCCATGCCGCTGACTGAAGGCACGCCCGCAGCGCGCCTGTCGACGCTGATGGCCTCGGGCGGCTGCCAGTTTCGCCACAGCCCGGTCGGGTTTCGCAGCGACTACCACTGCACCACCACGCCGCAATGGCTGGTGGTGCTGCAAGGGCGCATGGAGATCGGCCTGCAAGACGGCAGCAGCCGCGTGTTCGGCCCCGGCCAGTGTTTTTATTCGAACGACACCCTGCCCGCGGGCGTCGCTTTTGACGCTGCCGTGCACGGCCACTGGAGCCGTCAGGTCGGCGATGAGCCGCTGGTGACCTTGTTCGTCAGAGCCTGAGGCGGTGGCGCGATCCGGCCCGGGCGTGTCCGCGGCAACGCCCGGGCGGCCTGCGGTGCCACCCTGAACGCCGAGCCAACCCAGGCGTGCCCGCCATTCTGGCGCGCACCCGCCTCACCACGCCCGCAGCACCATCCATCCGCCCAGCAGCACCAGCGCCGCCATGAAGCAGAGCCGAAAGCGCTGTGGCGACAGCCTCAGGCGCAGCCATTGGCCGACTTGCATGCCGACCAGGGCCGGCAGCAGCATCAGGGCCGAGACGCCCAGCGCGGCCGCCGGGTACTGCCCGTTGGCCGCCAGGCCCAGCGCCAGCGCCACGGTCGAGACGGTGAAGGACAGGCCCATGGCCTGCACCAGCTCGTCGCGCGACAGGCCCAGCGCCTGCAGGTAGGGCACGGCCGGAATCACGAACACGCCGGTGGCGGCCGTCACCCCGCCGGTCAGTGCACCGACCAGTGGCCCCAGCCAGCGCTGCACCGCCGGCGGCACGCGCGGCAGTTGCGCGGCCGCCAACCCCCAGCCGCCGTACAGCGCCAGCGCCACGCCCAGGGCCAGCGTGGCCCAGGCACCGGCCGGCGCCCCGAGCAGCCAGGCACCGGCCAGCGTACCGACGCACACGCCGACCTGCATGGCGCCCAGCCGGCGCGTCAGCGGCCCCAGGGTGCCCCAGGGCCGCATCTGCCAGACGTTGGTGACCAGCGAGGGCAGGATCAGCAGCGCCGCCGCCTGGGCCGGCGGCATGGCCAGGGCCAGCAGCGCCATGGCCAGGGTCGGCAGGCCCAGCCCGACCACGCCCTTGACCAGGCCGGCGCAGGTGAACACCAGGGCGCAGAAGGCCCACTGGGTGGGGGTGAACAGGGCGGCGTCGGGCATGGCAGGGTGAGGGCGGGAGGACGATGCGCCGATTCTGGGCGCGCAGGCCAAGGCATGGTTCTGGCTTTGGCTGAGCCAGCCTCAGGCCAGGACAGAGGCTGATATCCTGCCGGCATGCGCTTCGATCTGATTGATCTGCGGCTCTTCCTGCACGTGCTGGAGGACGGCAGCCTGACGGCCGGAGCGGCGCGCAGCCACATGACCCTGGCCTCGGCCAGCACGCGGGTGCGGGCCATGGAGGACGCGCTGGGCACCCCGCTGCTGCTGCGCGAGCGCCGTGGCGTGCGGGCCACGCCCGCCGGGCAGACGCTGGCCGCCGAGGCCGCGCGTGTGCTGGCCCAGGTCGATCTTCTGCGCCACGCCATGGCGCCGCACAGCGGCGGCCCGCGCGCCCACGTGCGGTTGCTGGCCAACACGTCGGCGGCCACCGTGCACCTGCCGCGGCTGCTGGCGCGTTTTCTGGCCGCGCAGCCCGGTTACGCGCTGGATCTGCGGGAGCGGCCCAGCACCGAGATTGCCGAGGCGCTGCGCCAGTCGCGCGCCGAGCTGGGGGTGCTGTCCGACGCCACCGACACCGCCGGGCTGGACAGCGTGCGCCTGCTGGCCGACCCCTTGGTGCTGGCCGTGCCGCGCGCGCACGCCCTGGCTGGGCGCCGCCGCGTGGCGCTGAGCGAGGTGCTGGCGGAGCCGTTTCTGGGGCTGCACGAAGTCCATGCGCTGCAGGCGCTGGTGAGCACCCAGGCGCGCCGCCTGGGCGCGGAGCTGGACTTCCGAGTGCGCCTGGGCAGCCTGGAGGCGATCTGCCGCATGGTGGCGCTGGGTGCTGGGGTGGCCGTGGTGCCGCGCGCCATGGCCGAGCGCGAGGCGCGCGCCGGCACGCTGCGCCGCCTCAGCCTGACCGACCCCTGGGCCGATCGGCACCTGGTGCTGGCCGCCCGAACGCTGGACGGGCTGCCGCCGCCGGCCGCGCGGCTGGCGCGCTTCCTGCGCCAGGCGACCGGGGTGGGCGACGGTGTGCTATAAATTAGATAGCTACAGTGGATTGACCGGCGCCGGCCAAGGCCAGAAAAGCATGAAAAAAGGCTGCCGAAGCAGCCTGGTGCAGGGTCAGCGGCCGTAGCCG
>JAIUOM010000016.1 GCA_020161215.1 Pseudomonadota bacterium | reverse complement strand
CTCGATGTCGATCGACAGATCGGGCTGCCCGACCTTCAGCTTGATGCCGCCAATGCCGCTGTTGCGGGAGATCTCCACGTTCTTCAGCACCTGATCCAGCGGCGTGTGCAGATAGCCGCCCGAGGTGTTGTAGCACTGCACGGAATCGCGCTGCGCGCCCAGCAGCTTGGCCAACGGCAGGCCGGCGCGCTTGGCTTTCAGGTCCCACAGGGCGATGTCAAAGGGCGCGATGGCCTGCGTCGTGAGGCCGCTGCGGCCCATGCTGGCACCGGCCCACAGCAGCTGGGTGAACAGGCGCGAGATGTCGTTCGGGTCCTCACCGATCAGGTGGGGCGCCAGTTCCTTGGCGTGCGCGTACATGCCGGGGCCGCCGGCGCGCTTGGAGTAGCCAAAGCCGATGCCTTCGTGGCCATCGCGCGTGCGGATCTCGGCAAAGATGAAGGCGATCTCGGTCAGCGGCTTCTGCCGCCCGGTCAGCACCTTGGCGTCGCTGACCGGTGTCGCCAGCGGCAAGGTGGTCAGCGACAGCTTGATCCAGTCAATGCGGTCACCGGTTTCGGCGGCCGTGCGCGCGTCGGCGCCGACCTGGGCATAGGAAACGATGTTGGATTCAACGGCTTTCATGAGGCGATGAGGGGTGTGAGGGGTGGAAGGAAAGGGTCTCTCGGCGGTTCATTCGTACTTGAGGCCACCGGTCTGGATAACCTTGCCCCAGCGCTCTACTTCGCCAAGGACAAAGCGGGTGTAGTCGGGTGAACGGGACGCCACCACCACGAAGCCGTTGCCCTCCAGCTTGGCGCGCACCGCCGGGTCGCTGAAGGCCTTGACCATGGCGGCCTCCAGCTTGTCGAGTATGGCCTTGGGCGTGCCCTTGGGGGCCGACAGCCCTGTCCAGGACACGGCCGCGAAGCCCGGGTAGCCGGACTCGGCCACCGTGGGCACGTCCGGGTACAGCGGGTTGCGCTCCAGGCTGGTGACGGCCAGGGCGCGCAGTTTGCCGGCCTTGACGTGCGGCAGCACGGCGTCCTGGTTGGTGAACATGCCGGGAATCTGGTTGGCCAGCACGTCGTTCAGCGCCGGCGCGCCGCCCTTGTAGGGAATCCCGACCATGTCCAGGCCAGCAACCTGCTTCAGGTACTCGGTGGTCAAGTGTCCCGAGGAGGAGTTGACCTGACCGTAGCTGAACTTGCCTGGGTTGGTCTTGACCCATGTGACGAACTCCTTGAAGGTCTTGGCCGGAAAACTGGGGTTCACCACCAGCACGTTCGGCCCGGCGGCCAGTTGCGAAATGTGCACGAAATCGGCTTCGGTGTAGCCGGGTTTCGGGGTGGCGAAGCCGTGGATGATGGCGTTGCTGCCGATGCCCGACAGCAGCAGTGTGTAGCCGTCGGCCGTGGACTTGGCCGCCTGATCGGTGCCAATGGCGCCGCCCGCGCCCCCTTTGTTGTCGACCACGAAAGCCTGCTTGAGCTGCTTGCCCAGTTCGTCGGCGATCAGCCGCCCCATGATGTCGCTGGTGCCACCGGCCGGGAACGGCACGATGATCTTGACGGGGCGGTTGGGGTAGTCGGCGGCGCCCTGGGCCTGGGCGCTACCGAAGGGCAGCATGGCGCCGAGCAAGGCGGCTGCGATGAGCAGGCGGCGGTGTGTCATGGGGTCTCCTGAGGGGTGAAGAAAGGCCCAATGGGCCAGTACTTTCATTGTCTGGACCGACTCCGGCATGACAAGTGGGGGCTTCACGCCAGTGCGGCACCGCGTCCCGCGGTGTGGGACAAGCGGAGGGGTTGACCCGCTCAGCCGACGGCGCGTGGGGCCAGGGGGGCGGACCGCACGCCCGCCGCCTGCAACAGGCCACGGGTGTAGCCCAGCGCAAAGGCCATGAAACGCTCGCGCCCGGGGTCGAGTTCACTGACCGGCACGTGGTCCGGGCACAGTGGCCCGGCGTAGCCGCCGCGCTGGTAGGCCTGGAGGGCCGCGAACATGTCCACGTCGCCCTCGTCGGGAAAGACTTCCTGGAAATCCAGGTAGCCGCCCCGGATGTTTCTGAAATGCACCATGAAGATGCGGCCCGTGGCGGCAAACTCCTCGATCACCGGGACCATGTGCCGGGCCGGCTCCTGAAACATCTCGGCCACCGTGCCCTGGCAAAAATTGAGTCCGTGGGAGGGGCTGGGCGACAGCGCCAGAAACCTGCGCAGGCCATCGACGGAACCGACCACGTGCTCGATGCCGTTCAGCCCGCCCATGGGGTAGGCCGGATCGTGCGGATGGCAGGCCAGGCGCACGCCGGCGGCCTCGGCGGCCGGAACCAGCCCTTCCACAAGAAATTCGATCGCGCTCCAGCCGGCTTGCGGTGTCACCGCCGGCACTTCGCGGGCCATCTTCTGGCCACACAGCGCGGCGCTGGCGCCACCGCCCTCCTCTTGATGGCTCGGATAGCCCACCCCCCAGTAGGAATGCTTCTGGTCGTCTTCGGGTCGGTACTCGGCGTGCACAAAGCTGGAGTTGCTCGCCCCACCCCGTCCGGGTTTGAGCGCCGTGCGCGTGATGCCGACCATCTGCACGTTGTACTTGAGGCAGTCGATGCCGGCGTCGGCGGCCTTGCGGATGTTGTCTGCCAACACCGCGCGCTGCCTGCGGGCGCCGTCCAGATCGACCAGCGAGTCGAGCAGGATGGAGCCGACGTCGAGCGCGAAGACGTCGAGCCGCAGCCCGAAGCCTTCCACCCAGCGTCGGTAGTCGCGCAGCTTGGCCGCGTCCCAGCTGGCCACGCCGCCGGCCACCGAGACCAGATCGGTCCCCCGGTTGTCGATGACGACAGCTTCAACGCCGAGTTGCGTGGAAAGCCGCAACCGGCGTTCGTCGGGATCGAGCAGTTGTTCGCTGATGTACATGGGGCCATTTCCTTTCGCTGGGGTTCGCGCGATTGCACGATTGCACGACCCATTCTGGCGACGGAACGCGCCCGCCGGCCTGCCGATGGCCCAACCCGGAAACGTCAACCCCACGGGAATTCCCGTGCCTTGGAACACAGCCGCCCGTTCCCTCGCGGGAAGTGGGGCGGCGCAATCAAGCCGCCTGATCATGTCTTGCTTCGTGATGATCGCGCTGCAAGAGCGGCGCGCGGCACTGCGCTAGACCGGCATCGCCGGCCAAGGCGCCTTCTGGGTATTGCTGCTCATGGGCTTCTACACGTTCTCGGACAACCTGGGTGATGCAGCCATCTACGAGAACGAGAGCATCACGCAACCGGCCGGCCCCATGAGCGCCAACACTTCCCTTCCGCCGCAGCGGATTCAGAAGGTGCGGTGTCTGCGCGCCGCCGCCGGCGTACCGGGTGCCTGGGTCAGCGTGGGGGAGACATTTTCAACAACGCGCGCGCCCACCTGGTGACGCGGCGTTTTCTGCGCCTGGTGGGTGAGCTGTCGCACCGTGACCCGCGGCACGGTTTTGTCTTTGGACAAGGCCTGCCCTCGTCTTGCCGTGGCCCGGCGCTGGCCTGGCTGGCGCGCGCCATGCGGCGCCTGTCCAGCGTCACGGTGCGCGATGGAAACAGCCACCAACGTCTGATGCAAGCGGGGGTGGACGCCGACCTGGGCTACGACACGGTGTTCGCCTACCGTCCCACCTTCGGTGTGTTGGCGGCGGCCCGGGCGGCGTGGTCACAGGCCGGCGTGGAGCCGGCCCGTGCGGTGGTGTTCTCGGTACGCCAATTCGACGCCATGTACCCGCACGACGGCGCCTTGTTCGACGCGCGCCTGGTCCAGTTGGTGCAAGCCCTGCGCCAGCGCGGCCATCAGCCGGTGATGGTGGTGCAATCGCGCGCCGAGGGCACGGACACCGACGCCGCGGTGCTGCAACGCCTGCGCGGCCCGCTGGGTTACCTGCCGCTGCTCGATCCGTTCGCGGTGTCCGCCCTGGGCCACCACCCGCTGGATGCGCTGGTCGGCGTGCTGGGCCAGGCCGCGGCGGTGGTGGCCGTGCACTACCACACCGCCGTGTTGCGCATGTTGGCCGGACGCGCGCCCTACAACCTGTTTTATTCTTCCAAGGGTCAGGATCTGGTCACCCGCCTGCGCATACCCGGACAATCGCTGGCCGACTTCGACCCGTCGCAAGTCGTGCGGAAGGTGGAGGCCAGCATGGGCACCCAGTTTCACATCGAACCCGTGGCGCGCATGGTGCGCCAACAGTTTCATCACGCCCTGAGCCGCGCGGCGCGGGGTTTTTGAGGTCAGACATGAAAGTTCTTGTCGTCGGAGGGGCCGGGTACATCGGCTCGCACATGGTTCTGGCCTTGCACCAGGCCGGCCACGAGGTGGTGACGCTGGACAACCTCAGCACCGGCCACCGCGACGCGGTGCTGGCCGGCGAGTGGGTGCTGGGCGATCTGGCCGATCCGGTGGCGCTGGAAGCGCTGTTCTCGGGCCGGCGTTTCGAGGCGGTGCTGCACTTCGCGTCCTCGATCCAGGTCGGTGAATCGGTGCGTCAGCCACTGCTGTACTACCAGAACAACGTGGCCAACACGCTGAATTTGCTGCAGGCCATGGTGCGTCACGGCGTGCGCCGGCTGATCTTCTCCTCCACCGCGGCACTGTTCGGCAACCCGGTGCGCTCGCGCATCGACGAGACCCATCCGCGCCAGCCCATCAACCCCTACGGGCGCTCGAAATGGATGGTCGAGCAGGTGCTGGCCGATGCCGATCAGGCCCATGGCCTGCGCTCGATCTGCCTGCGTTACTTCAACGCCGCCGGCGCCGACCCGCTCGCCCGCGTCGGCGAGCGCCACGAACCCGAGACGCACCTGATCCCCTTGGTGCTGCAAGCCGCCTCCGGCCGCAGGTCCGACATCAGCGTCCATGGCACCGATTACGACACGCCGGACGGCACCTGCGTCCGCGACTACATCCACGTCGCCGATCTGGCCGAGGCCCACCTGTTGGCGCTGGAGACCCTCGCACGGAAGGACAGCAGCGACGCGTTCAACCTTGGCAACGGCAACGGTTATTCGGTCAAGCAGGTCATCGACAGCGTGCGCCGCGTCACGGGACGCGACGTCACGGTCCGGCACGGTCCACGCCGCGAGGGCGATCCGGCGGTGCTGGTGGCCGACAGCGCGCGTGCCCAGGCACTGTTGGGCTGGCACCCCAGGCACGCCGACCTGGACACCATCGTGGACCACGCCTGGCGCTGGGAGCAGCGTAATTTGCAGTCTTGACACAGGCTTTGGGGGCTGTTGCGATGCAATATAGGCATGACAAGCCCATGCCCCACACGGCCTGCCGCCCCGCCCCTCACCACGCGGTCGCCGCACCCGGTTGACGACGCCGACCCGCTGATCAGCGTGGTGATTGCGGCCCGCAACGCCGCAGCCACCCTGGATCAGACCCTCTGGTCGGTGCGCCGCCAGTCCTACCCACGTTGGGAGCTGATCGTCGTCGACGACGGCTCCATCGACGGCACCGGCGAAGTGGTGCGGCGCCACCAGCGGGAAGACCCGCGCATCCGCCAGATCGCCGGGGCCGCGCAGGGGGTCTCGGCGGCACGCAATCTGGGCGCCGCCCACGCCGAGGGTTCCCTGCTGGCTTTCCTGGACGCCGACGACCTCTGGTTGCCGGGCAAGCTGCAGGCCCATATGCGTTTCCTGCGCACGCACGCCAAGGTGGGCCTGGCCTTTGATCGCGTGCGCTTCGTTGACGCCAACGCCCGACCCACGCCGGTGCAGTCCACACGCCGCGTCAACCACCTCACCACGGTCCATCTGCTGCGTGAAAACCCGGCCTGCACGGCCTCCACGCTGGTGGTCCGCAAGCGTGTGTTCGACGTCCTCGGCGGCTTCGATCCGGATCTGCGCCACGCCGAGGATCTGGAGCTGATGTTGCGCATCAGCGCCTCGCCGCCCTGGCGCGTGCAGGGCCTCGGCGAGGTGCACACCCACTACCGCACCAACGCCCAAGGGGCCTCGGCCGATCTGCAGCGCATGCAGGACGGCTGGGACGCCGTGCTGGCCAAGGTGCGGCACTACGCCCCCCAGCTGTCCGGGCACGATGTCGCCGCCGCCCGCGCCGTTCACCTGCGCTACCTGGCGCGCCGTGCCCTGCGCCTGCGCCTGCCCGCGCCGGCCGGCCTGCACTGGTGGCGCAGCGCCTGGCGCGCCAGCCCCCACACCCTGCTGGAGCAGCCGCTGCGCTCTTTGGGCACCCTGGCCGCCCTGCTGGCGCTGGGCGCCTGGCAACAACTGCGCGCCACCTTCCCTTCCCTGTTCGTCCATACGCCATGACCACCCCTTCCGTTTCCGTCGTTGTTCCCGCCTACAACGCGGCCCGCTACCTGGACACCTCGATTCCGTCGGTGCTGGCCCAAACCTGGACCGATTTCGAATTGATCGTGGTGGACGACGGGTCGACCGACGCCACGGCCGAGAAAGTCGGCAGCTTCCAGGATCCCCGCGTGCGCCTGGTGTCCCAGGTCAACCGCGGCCTGGCCGGTGCGCGCAACGCTGGCATCCGCGTGGCGCGCGGCGAGTTCATTGCCTTTCTGGACGCCGACGATTTGTGGCACCCCGAAAAACTGGCCCGGCATGTCGAGCATTTGCGTCGCCGCCCGCTGGTCGGCGTGAGCTACAGCGCCTCGGCCTTCATCGACGAACTCGGCCACGACCTGCACCTGATGCAGGCGCCCAAGCTGCGCGGCGTGCGCCCGCGCGACGTCTTTCTGCGCAACCCGGTCGGCAACGGTTCGGCCCCCGTCATCCGGCGCCAGACCTTGCACGACATCGCCTTCGTGTCGCCGCGCGAGGTGACCGGGGAATGGTGGTATTTCGACGAGCGCTTCCGCCAGTCCGAGGACATCGAATGTTGGCTGCGCATCGCCCTGACCACCTGCTGGGAATTCGAGGGCCTGGCCTCGCCCCTGACCCACTACCGGGTCAACGCCGGCGGCCTGTCCGCCGCCCTGGACAAACAGCACGCCAGTTGGGAGGCGGTGGTTGAGCGCGCTCGCGCCATCGCGCCGCGCTTTGTCGCCCGCCACGAACACCAGGCCCGTGCCTACCAGCTGCGCTACCTGGCGCGCCGCGCGGTGACCATGGGCGATGCCGCCAAGGCGCTGCGCCTGCAGGCGCGTGCCCTGCGCATGTTTCCGGCCATGTTGCTGCGGGAACCGGCACGCACCCTCGCCACGCTAGGCGCCTCGCTGGCTCTGGCCTGCCTGCCCACGCGCACGCAGGAGTGGTCGTTCCGCCTCGCCCGCGTCTGTGTCGGTGCCTGGCAGCGCCTGCCCCGCAAGGCCTGACTTCCCCCCATTTTCTCGAGAGTTTCCCCATGATTCGCAAAGCCGTCATCCTTGCCGCCGGTCGCGGCACCCGCCTGCAACCGCTCACGGTGGACATGCCCAAGCCCATGATTCCGCTGCTCGGCAAGCCGGTCATGGCCTACATCGTCGAGCACCTGGCGCGCCAAGGAGTGCGCGAGATCATGGTCAACGTCAGCCACATGGCCGACCAGATCGAGCGCTACTTCGGCAACGGCGAGCGCTTCGGTGTCCAGATCGGCTATTCCTACGAAGGGCGGATCGAGAACGGCCACCTGGTGCCCGAGCCCCTGGGTTCGGCCGGCGCGCTGCGCAAAATCCAGGATCATGGTGGCTTCATCGACGAAACCACCGCGGTGCTGTGCGGCGACGCCCTGGTGGACGTGGACCTGCAGGCGGCCTACCAGACCCACCGCCATCGGCGCGCGCTGGCCACGGTGGTGACCAAGGAGGTGCCCCTGGCCGACGTGCCCAACTACGGCGTGGTGGTTTCACGTCCGGACGGCCAGGTGGTGTCGTTCCAGGAGAAGCCGAGTGTGGCCGAGGCCCTGTCGCGCCACGCCAGCACCGGCATCTACCTAATCGATCCCAAGGTGCTGGCGCACATCCCCTCGGGTCGCACGATGGACATTGGCAGCGAACTGTTTCCCACCCTGGTGCGGCACGGCCTGCCGTTCCAGCAGCACACGCAGGATTTCCGTTGGCTCGACATCGGCCGGGTGTCCGACTACTGGCGCATCGTCCAGGCCTTGATGCGCGGCGGCATGCCCGGCGTATCGATTCCCGGCGAGCAGGTCAGGCCCGGTGTCTTCATCGGCCTGAACGCCCAAGTGCACTGGGAAAGCCTGCGCGTGCAGGGCCCTGTCTACATCGGCTCGGGCGCCGTCGTGGCGCCGGGGGTCACCCTGGTCGGACCAACCTGGATCGGGCGCGGCGCGCGTGTCGAGGCCGGCGCCACCGTCGAGCGCAGCATCCTGTTCGATTACGCACACATCGGCGCCAACGCCATGGCGCGCGAACGCATCATCTCCGGAGCCTACTGCGTCAGCCGCGACGGACAGGACGACGGAAACCCCTTGCCGTGCTGGCTGGGCGACGCGCGGTGCGGCACCGCCACGCCCCAGCCGACCTACGCACAATGAGTCCCTCCCTGGCCGGTCAGGCGCGTGCCGGCACCGCCTGGGTGGCGCTGCAGGGCGCGCTCAAGCAAGGCACGGATCTGCTGGTGTTCCTGTGCCTGGCGCGCTGGCTGGCCCCCGAGTCTTTCGGGCTCATGGCCTCGGTCAACACGGTGCTGACCGTGCTGCTGATGCTGGCCGAATGGGGTTTGATCGAGGCCCTGGTGCAGCGCCGCCGCCTCGGGCCGGTGGCGCGCGACACGGCCTTCTGGCTGGCGCTGGCCGGCGCGGCCTTGCTGGCGCTGGCGCTGGCGGTGCTGGCCTGGCCCATGGCGCGCGGCTTCGGCCAGGATCAAATCCGCGTGCTGAGCTGGTCGGCCAGCCCGCTGGTGCTGGCAACGGCCCTGAACGTGGTGCCCCAAGCCCTGCTGCAGCGCCAGATGCGTTTTGGCCCACTGGCCCGGCGTGCGATGGCCGGCACGCTGGCGGGTGCCCTGGCCGGGGTCGGCCTGGCGGCCGCCGGTGCCGGGGCGTGGAGCCTGCTGGGCCAGCAGTTGGCGTCCGCCTCGGTGGCCCTGGCCCTGCTCTGGCGCACC
This sequence comes from Pseudomonadota bacterium, assembly GCA_020161215.1. Lineage (GTDB taxonomy): Bacteria > Pseudomonadota > Gammaproteobacteria > Burkholderiales > Burkholderiaceae_C > Ottowia. Next base: position 40,581 of record JAIUOM010000016.1, on the reverse strand, counting down.
ACCGAATGGCGACCCAGACGACGTTTTTCCATCCGCTCGGCACGGGCCCTGCTGAGTTTCGGCCGGCACGTCATGGCCGCGCGCGCGCTGAACGTGGTGGCCAGCAAGATCGACGATGCGTTGATCGGTGCGATGCTGGGGCCGGTGGCGCTCGGACTGTACGCCGTGGCCAGCCGCTTGCGGCTGGCGCTGGAACAGCTGTTCTGCCAGGGCGTGGACACCATCGCCTTATCGACCTTCTCCCGGCTGGCGGGAGAGCCGGCGGGTCTGGCCCGGGCCTACTTGCGCGCCACGCGCATGGCGGTGTCGCTGGCCGCCCCGGTGTTCGTATCGGTGGGCTGGCTGGCACCGCACCTACTGCCGCTGGTCATGGGTCCACGCTGGCAACCGGCCATGGCCACGCTGCAAATCCTGCTGCTGGCGGGCCTGCTGCAATCCTTCCTGCATTTCAACCACGCGGTGTTTCGGGCCACCGGTCAACCGCAACGCTCGTGGCAGTTGGGTGCCGCCAGCCTGCTGCTGAACCTGGTGCTGAGCGGCGTCGCCGTGCGCTGGGGCATTGAGGCCGTGGCCGGCGCCTATGTGCTGCGCATCGCGCTGATCGGCCCGCTCGGCACCCTCTGGGTGGCCCGCACCCTGGGCCTCGACTGGCGCGCCCTGCTGCGCGCGGTCGGTGTGCCGACCGGCATGGCGCTGCTCTGCGCGGTCGTCGGCGCCCTGCCCTGGCACGGCGGGTGGGGCCCGGGCGGCCCGCCTGGCTGCTGGCTTTGCTGGCGTGCCTGAGCTTTCTGACCCTGTACGGCGTCTGGCTGGCGCTGGCCCTGCGCCGGCCAGGCAGGGCCGCGTTCACCCTTCGAAATGCACCAGACGATAGCCCAGGCCGTAGATGGGCACCAGGCGCCAGCCGTGCGATCCGTCGAGCATGAGCTTCTTGCGCAGCCGGCTGACATGGGTGTCCACGGTGCGGGTGTCGACCTCGGTGTTCAGCCCCCAGATGCAGTTGAGCAGGTGGTCGCGCGACAGCAGCTTGTCGGGGTGCTGCAGCAGGTACACGGCCAGATCAAACTCCTTCTGGGTCAGGGTGACCGGCTCCTGGTTGACCAGCAGGCGCTGGGTGGTGGTGTCGGCCTCGTAGACACCCAGCCGGACCACGCTCAGCGCCACCGGCTTGACGCGGCGCGTGACGGCGCTGATGCGCGCCATCAGTTCGCGCGGCTTGACCTTCTTGACCACGTAGTCGTCGGCCCCGACCTGCAGGGCGCGCACCACGGTTTCCTCGTCCTCGTTGGCGGTGAGCACCATCACCGGCACTTCCCAGCCCAGGCGCTCGCGCACCCACTGCACGATCTCGGCGCCACTGCCATCGGGCAGCAACCAGTCCACCAGCAACAGATCGCCCCGCATGCGCGTGAGTTTGTCCAGAAACTCGGCCTGGGTCGCGCTGGCGTCGAAGGTGTGCCCTCCGCCCTTGAGCCACAGGCCGATCATCTCGCGCTGCAGATCGTTGTCGTCTACCAGGAGGATGTGCATGATTCACCAAGCTGAGCTGAACGGACTGTATACGACCTGCGGGCAGGCTGGACCGAACATAGCGGGGGCCACGGCGGCCCGGATCAGGGCATGGGAAAGCTTTGCCCCAGTTCGCTCCGGGTCTGGCCGGCCACCTGCAGCAGCGCCGCGGCCCAGGCCGGGTCCAGGGGCTTGGGCGCGCGGGCACGCAAGGCCTGCTCGGCGTCCACCGCCCATTCGGTCAAACCCTTGAGCCCGAGCAGCATGGTGGTGCCCTTGAAGGCGTGCAGGGCACGCGCCTGGGCCGCGCCGTCCGGTTCACGCAGCGCGCGGGACAGCCGCGCCACGTCGCCGCTGTCGGGGCAGGTGACCTGATCGAGCTTCTGCGCCAGCACCTGGTGCGACAAAGTCTCTTCGACCTCGCGCAGGCTGGCCCAGTCCAGCAGGTCGCCGGCAACCAACTTCTCGACCGAATCGCCCAACATGGCGATCGGCGCCACGTAGTCGCTCAGGGCAAACAGGGTCGGGTGCACGGTCGACGTGCCGGCCGCGTCGTCGGGCGATTCCGGCAACCCCAGGCCGAAGCTGCTCAGCGTGCGCTGCAAGTCCTTGCGCTGCAGCGGCTTCATCAAGAAGGCGTCCACCCCGGCTTCCAGCGCCTTCTGGCGGGTGTCGGCCACCACGTCGGCGGTGACCAGGAAGATCTTGGCGTGGCGGCAGGGGCCGTCGGCCGCGCGAATCGCCCGGGTGGCCTCCATGCCGTCCATTTCCGGCATGTGGTAGTCCAGGAAGATCGCGTCGTAACGGCGCTCCTGCGCCAGCCGCACCGCCCGCGCGCCGTCGCCGCACAGGGTGATCTTGTGCCCCATCCTCAGCAGCAGCTGCTTCATGTACTCCTGGTTGACCGGGTGGTCCTCGGCGACCAGCAGGTTCAGCGCCACGGCCGAGCGCGAGAGCAGGCGCTCGCTTTCGGCCTGTGCCTCGGGTGCACCGGCCTCCACCGGCGGCAGACAGCCGGGCAGCTTGAGCAGCACCGAAAAAGTCGAGCCCTTGCCCGGTGTGCTGATGACGTGCACGTCGCCGTTCATCATGCGCGCCAGGTTGCGCGAGATTTCCAGCCCCAGGCCGGTGCCCCCCACCCGGCGTTTGCGCGAGGCGTCGGCCTGAAAGAAACGGCTGAACAGCTGCTCCATGGTCTGCGCGTCCATGCCCACCCCGGTATCGGCCACCGAGATGACCAGCGCCTCCGGGTGGTTCTGCGAGCGCCGCACGCGCACCGTGATCTGGCCCTTGTGGGTGAACTTGATGGCGTTGCTGAGCAGGTTGAGCAGAATCTGCCGCACCCGCGTCTCGTCGCCGTCCACCCAGTCCGGCACGTCGGGCAGGATGCGCGTGTACACGCCCACGCCGCGCCGCGCCGCCTCCGGCTCCATCAGGCGTTCGACGTCGTCGACGACCTGGCGGATCTGGAACGGCTGCAAGGTCAGGCGGAAGGTGCCCGAATCCATCGCCGACACGTCCAGGATGTCGTTGAGCACCCCCAGCAGGTGCTGGGCCGAGCGCTTGGCGGTATCCAGCTGGCCGCGCTGCTCCTCGTCCAGCGGACCTTCGCCGATCAGCTCCAGCATGCCAAGCAAGCCCTGGAAGGGCGTGCGCAGCTCGTGGCTCATGTTGGCGAAAAAATTGTTGTTGGCCTGGTTGGTGGCCTGCTCCTGAACGAAGCGGGTCTGCATGTCCTGCAGCTGGCGGCTCAGGCTGTCGGCCAGATGTCGCCGCGCGCGCATGCGCACCGCACACCACACCACCAGGCCGACGCCGAACGTCAACACCAAGGCCGCGAGTAGAACCTGGGACATCGTGGGTGCTCCAACACCGAGCCGGCCTGTGGCGTGCGCGGCCCTGACAACCGGGCCGGCGAGGCGGCAATCCGCGCATTGTTTCACAGCCCTGGCGGGCGCCACAGGCCCGCTAAGGTGCCGCAAAGCCGGCCGCCTGCGCGCCAGGCGTGGGATGATGCGCCACCTGTGATGTTCCCGAGACAGCCATGCAAATCACCCCAGACACCGCCGTCACCCTGACCTACCGGATCACCGACAGCCGCACCGGCAAACTGCTCGATTCGGGCACCACGGCCTACCTCCACGGCGGCTACGAGAACCTGTTTCCCGCGGTCGAAGCCGCACTGGAAGGCCAGGGCGTGGGCGGCCGCGTGGAACTGACCCTGAGCGCGGCCGAAGCCTTCGGCCCGCGCGACGAGGCGCTGGTGACCACCATCCCCAAGTCCGAGTTTCCGCCCGGCGTGAAGGTGGGCGGACAACTGCGCGGCGCCGGCCCGGACGGCGCGCCCCAGATTTACAACGTGGTCAAGATCAAGGGCCCGGTGGTGCTCCTGGACGGCAACCACCCGCTGGCCGGGCAGGACATCCGCTTTGCCGCCACCGTCACCGAGGTGCGCGCGGCCAGCGCCGAGGAGATCGCCCACCGCCACGTGCACGGCGGGCACGGGCACCACCACTGAAGTGGCACCCCACGTCCCTCACGCGCTGGCGCACACGCGCAGCACTTCCTCGCCGTAGCGCTCCAGCTTGGTGGCGCCCAGGCCGCTGATGCCTTCCAGCTCGACCGGCGCGGCCGGCGCGCGCGCGGCGATGGCCGCCAGTGTCGCGTCGTGAAAGATCACGTAGGCCGGCAGGTTGTGCTCGCGCGCCACCTCGGCGCGCCAGGCCTTCAGGGCGGCAAAGCGCGCTTGCCCGGCCGCGTCCAGCTCGGCGACGGCGGGCGGCGGCGTGGCCGAGCGGGCACGCCGCCCGCGTTCGCGCGGTGGGGCGGCGGCGCTGGCGGCGCGCAGGCGCAGCGCTTGCTCGCCGCGCAGGATCGGCCGCGCCGACGGCAACAGCTTCAGGGTGTTGTAGGCCTCGGCATCCACCTGCAGCGCCCCCACGGCGATCAGCTGGCGCAGCACGCCGCGCAGCTGCGCCTCGCTGAATTCGGCGCCCAGGCCGAAGGTGGACAGCTCGTCGTGCCCGTGCTGCACCACCTTTTCGGTGCGCTTGCCGCGCAGAATGTCCATGATGTGGCCGGCGCCGAAGCTGATGCCGCTTTGCTGCTGCACCCGGTAGACGGTGGACAGCAGCTTGCGCGCGCACTCCGTGGCGTCCCAGATCTCGGGCGGTGCGAGGCAGTTGTCGCAATTGCCGCACCCAGCCCCCGCGCTCGTCGCCTTTAAGCGGCCGGGCGAGGGCGTGCTGGCATCCAGCTGGGACTCGGGCGCGCCACGGTAGTGCTCACCAAAATACCCCAGCAAGCGCGCGCGGCGGCAATCGGTGGCCTCGGCCAGGGCCAGCAAGGCGTCCAGCTTGCCACGCATGACCTGCTTGAAATCTTCCTCCGCCGGGCTCTCGTCGATCATGCGGCGCTGGTTCACCACGTCCTGCAGACCGTAGGCCATCCAGGCGTCCGACGCATCGCCATCGCGGCCGGCGCGGCCTGTTTCCTGGTAATAGCCCTCGATGTTCTTGGGCATGTCGACATGGGCCACGAAGCGCACATCGGGCTTGTCGATGCCCATGCCAAAGGCGATGGTGGCCACCATGACGATGCCCTCCTCGCGCAAAAAGCGATCCTGATGCCGCCGCCGCACCTCCGCCGGCAACCCCGCGTGGTAGGGCAAGGCGGTCAGGCCATGCGAGGCCAGGGTGGCCGCCAGCTCATCGACCCGTCGGCGCGACTGGCAGTAGACGATGCCCGCCTCGCCCGCGTGCTGGCGCTCGATGAACTGCAGCAGTTGGCGCGTGGGCTCCTTCTTCTCGACGATGGTGTAGCGGATGTTGGGCCGGTCGAAGCTGCTGATGAAGGTGCGCGCGCTTTCCAACTGCAGGCGCTCGACGATGTCGGCGCGCGTGGTCGCGTCGGCGGTGGCCGTGAGCGCGATGCGCGGCACCTGGGGCCAGCGTTCGTGCAGCACGGTGAGCTGGCGGTACTCCGGCCGAAAATCGTGGCCCCACTGGCTGACGCAATGCGCCTCATCGATGGCGAACAGGCTCAACTGGCCGTGCGCGGCCAGCGTGTCGAGCAGGCCCAGAAAGCGCGGCGTGCCCACGCGCTCGGGCGCGGCGTACAGCAAGGTCAGCTGGCCGGCCAGCAAGCGCCGCTCGATGGCCTCGGTCTGTTCCCAGTCCTGGGTCGAATTGAGGAAGGCCGCCGGCACGCCGACTTCGTCGAGCGCCCCCACCTGGTCGTGCATCAGCGCGATCAGCGGCGAGATCACCAGCGTCACGCCCTGACCCGCACGCTGGCGCGCGATGGCCGGGACCTGGTAGCACAGGGATTTGCCGCCGCCGGTAGGCATCAGCACCAGGGCGTCGCCACCACCGCTGACGTGCTCGACGATCTCGGCCTGCGGGCCACGAAACGCCTCGTAACCGAACACTTCGTGCAGCAGGGCACGCAAGGGGCTGGCGGTAGGCAAGGCGGGGAGAGAGTCGATCACGGCGCGAGCAGGCAAGAAAACAAGAAGGCGGCACACAGCGGCGCGCGACACGCCAGACACCTGATCGCATTGTGCGCGATGCACAGTGGCCCCCGTCGTTGCCGGGGCCTCGGAACGAAATCCCCCCATCCCTGGGGTGCGGCACACCGGCCCCCTACTGGCCAAGAAACGCCGCCACCGCCATCCATCCCACGCCCGGATCCGTGCTGGCCTACGCCGCCTTCAAGGCCATGGACCAGCGCCTTTTTGGCGGAGAATTACTATGATTTCAGTAGCTTATCAGGAAAATTCCACGCCGGCCAAAGCCAATTTCGGCTGCGATTTCATGGCTCGCCAAGGCCGGAGCCAACGCAGCAAGTATTGGCCCGGTTCCTGGTCAACGGGTGAGGCGTGGCGCTGGGCGCCGCGATCGGCCAGCGCCGGTACGGTCTTGGTGGCGGGGTTCTGTCGGTCCACGCGTGGTTGGTGCGCGCCAAGTCGAGCACGCCGCCGCCCGCCCCCAACTGCTTGCAAAATCGTCACCATGCGCTTCACCACCACCGAACCGGCCTACCGCTTTCGCCAGGGCACGCGCCCGCTGCTGATCTCCATGCCGCATGTCGGCACCCACCTGCCGCCCGCCCTGGCCGCCCGGCTGACGCCAGAGGCCCGTCAGGTGCCCGACACCGACTGGCACCTTGAGCGCCTGTACGAGGTTGCGGACGAACTGGGTGCCTCGGTGCTGGTGGCCACGCATTCGCGCTACGTGATCGATTTGAACCGCCCGCCCGACGGGTCCAGCCTGTACCCCGGCCAGAGCGTCACCGGCCTGTGTCCGCTGGACAGCTTTGACGACACGCCGCTCTACGCCACCGCCGCCGACCAGCCGGGCGTTGCCGAGGTCGCCGCGCGGCGCACCGCCATCTGGCAGCCCTACCACGCCCAACTGGCGGCCGAGCTGGCGCGCCTGCGCGCCGCGCACGGCGTGGCCATGCTGTGGGACGCACATTCCATCCGCTCGGTGCTGCCACGCTTCTTCGACGGCAAACTGCCCGACCTGAACCTGGGCACCGCCGAGGGCGCCGCCTGCGCCCCCGAACTGGCGGGCGAGCTGCTGGCCATCGCCCAAGGCGCGCCGGGCTTCAGCGCGGTGCTGAACGGCCGCTTCAAGGGCGGCCACATCACGCGGCACTACGGGCAGCCCACCCAGGGCATCCACGCCGTGCAGCTGGAAATGACGCAGTGCAGCTACATGCAAGAAGCCCTGCCCTTCGACTACCTGCCCGAGCGCGCCCAGCGCATCCAGCCGACGCTGCGGCGCTTGCTGGACGCGGCGTTGGTATTTGCCGAAGGGGCGAAGAAAAACTCCTAAATCAGGAGCTATAGATTGTTTGCGGGCGCCGACATATGGTGTTTTTTAACCCAAACCGGGCAGCTAGGTTCAACCCTTGACCGGTGCCGCATCCACCAGGATGAAGGCAATGCGTGCCATCTGGTCCGAGCGATTCGCCCAGGCGTGGTTGGTGCCGCGCTGGATCAGCACATCGCCCGCGCGCATCACCGTTTCGGTGCTGTCCATCACCGCCACCAGTTCGCCCTGCAACACGATGGCGTAGTCCACCGTCGGCGTTTCGTGCATGCCGGCCGGCTGGTCCGCGGCGGCGTGGTGTTCGGCGTCGGGGAACATGGCCGTGAACGTGGCCGCCGCCTGGCGCCGCCGCTCGGCCGAGTCGGCGGGCTGCGGCGGGATGTCGATCACGCGCAGCACCGTGCCACCAGCGGGCGGGCACACGCCCCGGTGCGCCAGGATATCGTCGGGGGCGTTCACGGGGGGACGTTGGCCCACGGTGCGCCACAGGTTGGCGTTGCGGTAACCGGGCCGCTCGGGCACCGTCAGGGTGGCCGGCGACGGCCCGTCCTCGGCGATGTACGACTGGCCGTCGGCGTCGACGGCGGTGACGATGCGGCGCACCGCAGGCAATGGTTTTATCATTTGCTGGTCTTTCTCAGTGAATGTGATCTGTTCGGTAAATCGCGCGATGCGTCCCGGTGGGCCCGCCCTGAGGCGCCGCCCGGCGCGGCCCGAATCGCAACCCGCCCCCCTCCATGCCTTCCGACCCCTTCGCCCAGCACCCGACGGACGACACGCGCGGGCGCATCCTGTCCGCCGCCGAAGCGCTGTTCGCCTCCCAGGGCGTCGATCGCACCACCATGCGCGAGCTGGCCACGGTGGCCGGCGTCAACGTGGCCGCCGCCAACTACCATTTCCGCTCCAAGGACGCACTGGCCGAAGCCGTGTTCGAGCGGATCGGGCAGCGCGTGAACACGCAGCGGCTCGGCGCTCTCGAGGCCTGCCTGGCGGCCGCGCAGGCACAGGGGCAGCGCCCAGCACTGCGCCCCATCATCGAGTCCTTTGTGCGGCCTTACATCCAGAGCGAGGGCCACGACGGCCTGCTGCTGGCGCGCTTCATCCTGCAGCACCGCTTGAACCCAACGCCCATGACGGCGCGCATCCTGGAAAAGCACTTCGACCCCATGGCCAAGCGCTACATCGCCGCCCTGGGCCAGGCGCTGCCGCACCTGGACGCGGTGGAGCATTACTGGCGCTACAACTTCATGGTCAGCACGGTGGTGCTGACGGTGACCGACCGCGGCGCCAACAACCGACTGGCGCGGCTGTCCGGAGGCCAAGCCAATCCGGGACGGACCGAGGATCTGCACCATTACCTGATCCGTTACCTGGAAGGCAGCGTGGGCGCGGGCTAGGGCCGGCGCTCAGTTCTTTTGCAGCCCAAGCCCGGGCACCAGGCGGGCGTTTTCCTCGTAGGCGGATTTCAGCCGCGCCTGAAAGGCCTGGCCATTCAGGTAGGCGGGCGTTTGCGACATGCCACTGGCCACGCGCGCATAGTCGGACGAGCCGACGATCTTGCGGCAGACGGTGTCGAGTGTTCCGATCACCTGGGGCGGCGTACCGGCCGGCACGTACAGGCCGTTCAGGCCGGGACTGGTGGCCGTCAGTCCGAACGCGGTCACCGGAGGAATCTTCGGCAGGCCCGGGTGCGCCCGATCCGACAGCACGGCCAGCACGCGCAGGTTCTTGCCCGCCACCGAAGACACCGCCAGCGCGCCGAAATCCAGCGTGCCACCCAGCAGGTCGGACATCGCGGCGCCGTCGCCACGGTAGGCGATGTTGTTGAACTGCAGCTTGCCGCTGCGCTCCACCTCGGCCATGGCGATCTGCGCAATCGAGGCCGGGCCGGCGTGGCCAAAGGCCAGCTTGCCCGGCGACTTGCGCGCCGCGGCCAGCAAGTCCTGCATCGACTTGATCGGTGAATCCTCGCGCACCACCACGGCGAACACGTTCTCAAACACCTGGCAGACCGGGACGATCTGCTCGCTCTGGTAGGGCATTCTCGAATTGATGAAGGGAGAATTGGTGATCGGCGAGCCGGGCGAGAAGGCCACCGTGTAGCCGTCCGGCTTGGCGTTGGCCAGCGCCGTCATGCCGACCACGCCGCCGCCGCCTTCGCGGTTGATCACCACCCATTGCTGACCGGTCAGCTTGGCCGCTTCGTTGGCGAAGGCGCGCGCCATGTTCGACACCCCGCCACCGGCCGAATAAGGCACGATCAGTTCCACCGAGTGGGCGGGGTAGCTGTCTTGGGCCACGGCGCCGAGCGGCAACAGGGCCGCCAGGGTCAGGGCCATGGCCCGCCTGCGGGTGGATGTAAAGCGGTTCATGAACTGTCTCCTGGGTTGTATGGGGGAAATGCCGCGGTGCTTCCCGCGCAGGCGAGCGTGCGGCACGCCGTGCGCGATGGCGCAAATCTTGACCTGAAACGGCACACGGAACAAGCCGATCGCGGATCAAATGTGATTCATATTATACGAATGTTTCAAACATTTGTTTGAAACATGTCAAAGCAGTCAGAAAAGGCGTGCGCGCACCTGCCAAATCACCGGCCGCATAAAATTCAGCATGTCTCAGATTGCCTACACCCGAGCGGCGTCACTGCCCGGCATGCTGCGCGAGCGCCTGATGGTTCTCGACGGTGCCATGGGCACCATGATCCAGCGCGTCCAACTCAGCGAGGGGCAGTACCGGGGCGAAGGTGGTCCAAAGGGTGAATACGCCCGTTTCGCCGACCTTCCGCGCGACGTCAAGGGCAACAACGAGCTGCTGTCGATCACCCGGCCCGACGTGATCTCCAGCATCCACGAGCGCTATCTGGCGGCCGGCGCCGACCTGGTTGAAACCAACACCTTCGGCGCCACCACCATCGCGCAGGAAGACTATGGCATGGCCCACCTGGCGCGCGAGATGAATCTGGCCTCGGCACGCCTGGCCCGCGCCGCTTGCGACAAGTTTTCCGACACCGACCGGCCGCGCTTTGTCGCCGGCGCCCTGGGCCCGACGCCGCGCACCGCCAGCATCAGCCCCGACGTCAACGACCCCGGCGCGCGCAACGTCGATTTCGAGCAACTGCGCGCCGCCTACCTGGAGCAGGCCCTGGCCCTGATCGAGGGCGGCTCCGACGTGCTGCTGGTGGAGACCATCTTCGACACCCTGAACGCCAAGGCCGCGTTGTTCGCCATCGACGAAGCCTTCGAGCTGAGCGGCCACCGCCTGCCGATCATCGTCAGCGGCACCGTCACCGACGCCTCCGGCCGCGTGCTGTCCGGCCAGACGGTGACCGCCTTCTGGCACAGCGTGCGCCATGCCCAGCCGCTGGCCGTTGGCCTGAACTGCGCCCTGGGCGCGGCGCTGATGCGTCCGTACATCCAGGAGCTGGCGCGCGCCGCGCCCGACACCTTCATCAGCTGCTACCCGAACGCCGGCCTGCCCAATCCGATGAGCGACACCGGCTTCGACGAAACGCCCGACGTCACCAGCCGCCTGCTGCACGAATTCGCCGCCGAAGGCCTGGTCAACATCGTCGGCGGCTGCTGCGGCACCACCCCCGAGCACATCGGCGCCATCGCCCAGACCGTGGCGCCCCTGGCGCCGCGCGGCGTGCAAGCGGCCCGCTTCTACCGCGAAGCGGGCTGAGAGGCCACCCGCCGGCGCGGTTGCGCTCAGCGCTTGCCCTGGGCCGCGAGGTAGGCGATCAGGTCGGCGCGCTCGGCGGCGTCGGCCAGTCCGTCGTACTTCATCTTGCCGCCGGGCACCACGGCACGTGGGGCGGCGGCGTAGCGCGACAAGGTCTCCGCATTCCAGACGATCTGGCTGGACTTGAGCGCGTCGGAGTACTTGAATCCCTCGCGCAACGCCGCCTTGGCACCCAGAATGCCGTAGAGCGAGGGGCCCTTCTTGTCCTTGCCCTCCTTCACGCTGTGGCATTCCGAGCAGTGGGTGGCGAACAACGCGGCACCCTTGGTGGCATCGCCCGCGGTTTCAGCATGGGCGACGCCGGTCAACGCGATCAAGGCCGCCATCAGGGCGGGGCGGGTAAAAATTGTTGTCATGTCGGTGGTCAGTGGTGGTGTATCGGCTCATCGCCCTCAAACGGCCGCGGAGCAGGCCAAGCCAGGGCCGCTGCGCACGGCCGCCTCCCAGTGGGGGGGGTAGCGCCGTCAGGCGCTTCGGGGGGCGTCTAGAAGCTCAGCCAGGCAAACAGGTAGGTGGTGTCGTGGTCACGCGCGCCCGAGCCGACACCGCCGAACTTGTTGTAATGCCAGTACTGCAGGCCCAAACGCAGATTGCTGAAACCGATCGGCGCCGGGACGCTGGCGCCCTCCTTGCCCCAGGGTGTCCAGTCGAGCTGCACCATCTGACCTCGCGTGGCGGCACCGGGGTCGGAACCGCGGGTGTTGAAGTAGCCGCCACTCAGGCCCCAGGTCTGGCGGAAATGGTAGGACGCGTTGAGCCGGGTTTCATGCAGCGAAGAGCGGACGCGGTCGATGTCGCTCAGGTGCTCTCGCACGTAGCTGCCGCTGAGCGTCGCCATGTGCTCGCGCGTGCCCAAGAACTGGTAGCCGGCATCCACGCCCAGGTCGCGGTAGCGGTTCTTGAGGCCGCCCGCGGTGCGGTCGGGCAGCACGTCGGCGTTCCAGCCGAACACGCCAACGTGGTAGGCGTGGCTCTTGAAATCCTGCATCCAGGCCAAGCGCCAATAGGCGTTGCCTCCCAGCTTCTGGTAGTCGCGGTCCAGGCCCAGGTTGCGCTGGGTGGAAGGCGATAAGGAGGTGTAGGTGCCCAACTCGCCGTACAGGTTGTCGTTGTAGGAAGCGTAGGCCGACACGCCCATCACCCGGTGCTCCAGGCCGCCGTTGATAAGCGAAGCGGCATCACCGGTGCCGGGCGCGACGGCCGAGGCGATGTACGGCGCGCGCCAGGCCGGCAGGGTATTGAACGGGTCCTGCACCGTGGGGTTGTTGTTCACGGACAGGCCCAGGGTGGTGTCACGCCCCCCCAGGGTAACGCTGCGGGCGAAGCGCAAATCCACATGGTCCAGCGCGGTGGAATGGGCAATGCCGTCGTAGGTCAACTGGGCAAAGCCGCCGATCGAGTCGGTGACTCGGCCGGCAAAGAACACCGAGGCCTCGTCCATGCGCACGTTGTTGTTGGCACTGACGTGCGGCACCGGCTCCTGGTCTTTGCGGGTGTGGGTGCCGGAGGCGACGACCATGGCCGACAGCGGCACCTTGCCGTCCTTGCCATCGCTGTCGGTGTAGCCGCCGATCTTGAAGCGGATGCCGGCCGGCGTCAGCTGCGGGCCAAAGCCGCCAACGTGGCAGCCCGCGCAATCCATGCCGGTCTGGCGCGCGTAGCTGGGCAGGGCATGGGCCGGCGCCAGGGCCAAGGCGGCACTGGCCAACGCCGCGCCGCGCATCACGGCGCGCCAGCAGGCGCGCGCCCGCGGTGAAAAATCCCACATATCAACTCCAAGCAAGAACAGAACTTATTTCGGACGCGACGCCGGTTGGCGCCGCGGCCACATGCTGACCAACACCTCATCGCGGCGCACCAGGTGGTGCCACAGGGCCGCCGAGACATGCAGCCACAACAATCCAACCAGGCACCAGGCGCCCCACTCATGCCATTGCTGCAGCGCATCGGCCAGATCGGGGTCGGTCGGCACCAAGGTCGGCAAGGGCAGTACCCACAGCCCTTGCACCAGATGGCCGTGCGCATTGGTCATGGCCCACCCCAACAGGGGCATGGCCAGCAGCAGCGCGTACAACAGGCCGTGGGCGGCATGGGCGGCCCAGCGTAGGGCGGCAGACGGTGGGGCCGCAGCGCCCTGCGTCGGGCCGCACCAGCGCGCCCACAGGCGCACGGCCAGCAGCAGCAGCACCGCCAGGCCGAACTGGCGATGCACCGCCAGCACGGCGTGGGCGGTGACATCGTCGTCGAGCAGCTCGCGCCCCCAAGCCAGCGCGAAAGCGCCCAGCACCGCCAACGCCGACAGCCAGTGAACGGCTATGCTCAGGGTTGATCTGCGGACGGCGGTTGGGCCGGCCCGGGTGATGTGGGAATAAGGCATGCGGTCAGGAGCCAAGACGTGGCCGACATGCTAGGCGCCACCGGCCTTCAAATCTCTGACAGTTGCGTTAACTCAAGCTGATCCCAAACCATGCGCATCCTGCTGGTGGAAGACGACGCGATGCTGGCCGATGGCCTGCGCGAGGCGTTCGCGCGCCTGGGCTACGGGGTGGACCATCTGGCGCGCGCCGAACCCGCCCTGACGGCCGTGGCCCTGCACGATTTCGACCTGTTGCTGCTCGACATCGGCCTGCCCGACATGGACGGGCTGGAGCTGCTGCGTCGCCTGCGCGCGGCGGGCCATCGGTTGCCGGTGCTGATGCTGACCGCCCGCGATGCGCTGCAGGACCGCGTCGCGGGCCTGAACCTGGGTGCCGACGACTACCTGGTCAAGCCGTTCGCCATGCCCGAACTGATCGCGCGCGTGCAAGCACTGGTCCGGCGCAGCCAGTCGAATGCGCAATCGGTCATGACGCTGGGCGAGCTGGTGATGGACATCGCCGCCCACCAAGCCACCTTGGGCGGCCAAGCGCTGCGCCTGACCAAGCGTGAGTGGACCTTGCTGGAGCGCCTGCTGCTGGCCGCGCCGCGCGTGCTGAGCAAGCAGAAGCTGGCCGACAGCCTGAGTCAGTGGGACAAGGAGATCACCGCCAACGCGGTCGAGATCTACGTCTCGCGCCTGCGCGCCAAGCTGGAACACGGCACGGTGCTGATCCGCACCGTGCATGGCATCGGCTACCGCCTGGAAGATGCCCGTGATGCCCCCGCCGGTTGATTCGCTGCGCGGTCGCCTCACGCGCCTGGTGCTGTGGCCAGCGTTGCTGCTGGTGGCCGCCAGCGCGGTGGCCGACTACCTCAACGCCGCCACCTTCGCGCGCGACGCGCAGGACAACCTGCTGCTGAAGACCGCCGTGGCGCTGGCCACCCGGCTCGCCCCCGACGAAAACGACGAAAGCCAGGAGGCGATTCGTCAGCACCTGGACACGGACGACGAAGCCACACTGCGCGCCGACCGGCTGGACGTCATCGACTTCCTGGTGCTGGACGGCCAAGGCCAGTGGTTGGCCGGCAACCTGGCCTTGCGGCCGCTGCTGGCGCTCGACGCACAGGCCCCACCGGATCTGCCACGCCAGGCCGACGCCATTTTCCAGACGCAGCCGGTGCGGCTGGTCGAGCTGCGCCACACCGCACGCGGCTACCGCAACCAGGTGTTGGTCACCAGCACCTTGCGCAAGCGGCGCGAGGACACGCAGCGGATGTTCTTCAGCAGTCTGTGGCCCACCCTGCTGTTGCTGACCCTGATGCTGGTGCTGATGCGCGGCGGCATCGCTCGGGCGCTGCAACCGCTGACACGCCTGGGCGAGGCCATCGACCGCCGGGCACCGGAAGACCTGCAGCCGATTCCGCTAGCGCGCCGGCTGGGCGAGGTGCAACCCTTGATCACCGCCGTCAACCGCCTGCTGGAACGCCAGCGCCAAGCCAGTGACGAACAGCAATTGTTTCTGTCCAGTGCCGCGCACCAACTGCGCACCCCGCTGGCCGGGGTGCTGACCCAGCTGGAGATGGCCGCGCTCGACGCGCCGCCCGAGCAACGCCCGCGCCTGCACCGCGTACAGGGCGCGGTGCGGCAACTGGCCCATTGCACGCAGCAGATGTTGACCCTGGCGCGGGCTTCCGAGCAGGCCAGCGGCGCGCAACATTTCGCGCCGCTGCAGTTGCCTGACCTGCTGGAGGAAGCCGCCTCGCGCTGGCTCGACCCGGCCCTGGCGCGCGGCCAGACCCTGCACTTCGAACCGGCGCCGGCAAGCTGCGTCGGCTCACCCTGGATGCTGCAGGAGGCCCTGCACAACCTGATCGACAACGCCATCCGCCACGGCCCGCCGGGCACGCCCATCACCGTGCGCTGCGGATCTGACACCCTGGGTGCGCCGTACCTGGAAGTCGAGGACGAGGGGCCGGGTATCCCGATGGCGGAGCGCGAGCGCGTCTGCCGCCCCTACGTTCGCGGCGGCGCCACCACCGGGACCGGGGCCGGCCTGGGCCTGGGCCTGGCCGTGGTCGCCGAGGTGGCGGCGCGCCATCACGGCCGCCTGCGCCTGCGGGATCGCACGGTCGGGTCGGGACTGCGGGTCCGGCTCGAGTTCCCCGCGCCTGGCGCGGCCTCTGACGGCAAGGGCTGACCGGACCTGGGCCAGTCCGAGGCGCCCGCGCGGTCTGCAAGCGGCGCGCTTCTACCGCGAAGCGGGCCGATCCGCTCGGCGCCTCCAGGCCACGGCGGCGCTCCACCGCGGTGACCCGGCGAGCGTGTCGGGCCGTCGCAGCGCCCGCGTCGCGCAAGCTTGCATGCGCGCCTGCAGCGCGGGCGACCACTCTTGCAGCGCCACACCCAGGCATTTGAGGCGCGCCTCGTGCGCCGCCCAGCGGTCGCTGAACACCGTAGGTCCGTCGGCATGAAGCGCCCGGCAAACCTCCGGGCCCAGGTAGAGCGCGGCGATGCGCTGCATCTCCTCCAGCGGCAGGGCGTTCGCCGCATCGGTCGGCTGCAAATCCACGCCGACCGCGCCGTCGGCGTGCCAGGCGATCAGGCTGCAACCCGGCGCGTGACTGATCGACAAGCCCGTGGCCGCCAGCAGCGCCGCACGCCGCGCGTCGCGCGGGGCCTGGGCGTGCCACAGGGCGCGTGGCGCTTGCCCCCGCTGGTCGGTGATCTGGATGTGGCGCGGCTCGCAGGCCAGCGCCTGCGCCAGTGCCTCGGCGAGCGCCTGGCGTGCCAGCCGTCGCGCCGCGCCGCGCGTGTGCTCGGGCGGGCCAGCCAGGCATGGCGTGGCCAGCGCGCGCACGCCAGGCGCGCCGGCGGCGTCTGCGCCGTCAAAACCGCACGCCAGGCTGAGCTTGTCATTCACCGTCGGGTCAGAAGTCCACCAGACTGAAGCCCAAGGAAAACACCGTGCGGCGGAAGTTGTAGTCGATCAGGCTGTCGCCATAGCCATGGAACAGCGAGGCGTACAGACGCAGGCCCGAGAAGCTGTTGCCCCAGCCGTCGCCCACCGAACGGGTCCATTCCAGCTTGCCCGAGCCGTACTTGTTGAACGAACCGACGTAGGTGGCGCGCAGCGTGTTCTTTGAATTGATGTTCCAGCCCAGGGTGATGTCGCCACGGCCGATGCGGCGGGCGATGTCCGGGTTGTTGTCCTTGTCGCTGCTCTCGGACAGGCGCTTCCACCAGCGCGCTTGCAAATTCCAGGTGTTGTCTTTCTCGAAACCGGCCATCAGGTAGACGCGGTTCCAGCTGCGCGAGAGCGGATCGCTCTGGCCGTTCGACTGGTGCACCAGGCCGGCGCCGCTGTAGCGCCAGGTCCAGCCGCCGGGCAGTTGCACCGTCGTCGGGTAGACGTAGATCAGCTCGGGCATGTGGTCGGTGTTGCGGAAGGGCCGCGACAGTTGGCTGTTGAACAGCTGCCAGCTCGACTGCCCGGTGTACGCCGCCCACAGCGAATCCCGCGCCGTGCCGCCACTGGGCGTGAACAACCCACTGGCCAGCTTGGTGCGCACCGACAGTTGCAGGCGCATCTCTTCCTTGTCGTAGGCCGTGGCGCTGGTGGCGCTGTTCACCGGGTTGGGCGATTGGGGTTGGCGGTTCATGCGGTCGCCGTACGACACCGCCAAGGTGGTGGGCCGGAAAGCGCGCAAACCAAAGGTGGGACAGCTGGAACCCGACTCCAGCTCCCAGAAGCGAGAGATGTCCGAGAACTGGCGGTCGCGGCAACCCTGCTCCAGGCCGACGCCGATGATGCCGGCCGAACCGGAGGGTGCGCCGGCCTGCGTCGGACTGGGTTGGGCGGTCGCCAGGGCCGCCGCCACCTGGCCGCGCACCGCCGCCGCCTGCGCGCTGGGCACGGTGTGGCGCGTGGGCGACGTATCGGCCGAGCGGTCTCGTTCCTCGATGGCGCTGATCAACGACTGCTGCTCACGCGCCCACTGATCGAAGCAGCCCAGGCGCTCTCGGTCCGCCTGGCCCAGGCAGGCTTGCCACGCGGCGGCCGCCTCGATGCGCGGCGCGATGTCGGCCGCCTTGGGCGGGGTTTGCGCCGCCGCCAGGCCAGGCAGGAAGGGCGCGATCAAAAAGGGCAGGAACTTGGAACAGGATGCGGTCATGACACGGTAAAAAGATGAGAAAAAAGAAAAGAGTTGTCCGATTTAACCGGAATGTGGCGGCGCCCGCTCAGCGCCAGGGTACCGCCGGCAGGCCATGCCAGCGCGTGCCGGCCGGAATGGCCTCGCCCTTCATGACCAGGGTCAGCGGCCCCAGTTGTGCCCCATCGCCGACCTGCGCGCCGTACAGCACGGTACAGCGTGGCCCCAGGGTCACGCGGCTGCCGATGCGCACCCGGTCGATTTTCATCACGCGGTCCTCGAACAAATGGGTTTGCGGACAGCAAGCGGCGTTCAGCTCGCTGTGCGCGCCAATGTGCACGCAATCGAACTCGGTGATGTCGGTGGTGTCCAGGTACACGCCGCGCCCGATGCGCGCGCCCAGCAGGCGCAGCGCGCCAGGCAGCCAGGGCGTGCCGCGCAGGTAGCGCAGAAACCAGGGCACGGTGATGCCCTCGTACATATTGGTCGCGGCCTCGGACAACCACACGAAAGGCGTCCACATCGGCACGGCACGCCGCTCGTAGCGCCGCACGGTGAGCCACTTGAAGGCGGCCACGAAGAGCAGCGTGGCCAGCCCGAACAGCACGCCGCCCACGGCCAAGTCCAGCGCCACGGCGCGCCAACGGTCGGCCTCGGCGAGCGGCATGGCGTCCAGCACGATGGCGTAGCCGACGGCAATGACCAGGGCGTGCGGCGCCGCGATGCGGAAAGCTTCCACCACGCCGCGCCCCAGCTTGCGCCAGCGCGAGGGCGCGAAAGTCAGGTGCTCGGGAAAGCCCTGCGCCACCTCTCGCGCCGGCAGGTGGATGGGCGGCGAGCCCAGCCAGGTGTCGCCGGCCTGCATGGTGGCGTTGCGCGGCACCGCGCTCATCACGCCGATCAGCACGTTTTCGGGCACGGTGGTGCCATCCGGCACGTAGGCGCCGTTGCCGATGAAGCTGCGGCGCGACACCACCGTCGGCTTGACCGTCATCCAACCGCCGTCGATGTGCTCGTCGCCCAGCATCACGGCGTCGGCGACAAAGCATTCGTCGCCCAGGGTCAGCATGTCGGGCACCACACCCAGCGCGGTCGACAGCTCGGTCTCTTTGCCGACCTTGGCGCCCAGCAGGCGGTACCAGGGCGCCGAATACACCGTGGCGTACAAGCCGTGCAGCACCGACAGGCTGGACTCCTGGATCTGGTTCACCAGCCACTTGGCCAGGTAGCGGTTGCTGTGCACCGGCCAGGAGCCAGCCCGCATGCGCGGCAGAAACACCGCGCGGATCAAGGCCGCGATCAGCGCCGTGAGCGTGATGAACGCCAGGCTGGCCGGCAGCGCCAACAAAAAAAACTTCACTAGGCGCAGCCCAAAGGCCTGCCAGTCGTTGATGGTGCCGGCGTCCACCAGCGGACGCACCGAGATACCCGGCACATCCAGCCAGTCGATCAGCATGAAGGTGGGGAACACCGGCATGAAAAACAGCACCGCCACGCTGAGTGCCCCGCCCACGAAGAACAGGCTCTCCCACCTGAGGCGTCCCGCCCGGACAGGGGGACGCGGCGCCAGGCTGGCGGCATCGAAATCGCCCCATTCGCGCGCCGGCGAGCCGTGCCACAGCTTGTGCGCGGGCACGCGCTGGCCGGCACTCAGGGCCGACTGGCCTTCCACATGGCCGTATTCACCGATGGCGGTGTCGCCCTCCATCACCACGCAGCTGCCCACGCAGGCCTGGGCACCGATGTCGATACGCCCCAGGTGCAGCCGGCCGCCCTCGACGCGGGCGTTCTCCAGCATCACGGCGTTGCCGATGCTGGCCCCCTCGTCGATGCTGAGCAGATCTGGAACGCGCAGGCTGAGCGAGCCCATGTTGACCTCGTCGCCGATCCTGGCGCCGAGCGCGCGCAACCACATCGAGTACAGCGGCGAGCCGTTGATCATGTAGACGGGCACGGCCTCGACCAGGCGATCGGCCAGCCACCAGCGGTAGTAGGTCCAGCCCCACAGCGGGTAGCTGCCCGGCTTCAGGCGCCCGGCCACCAGCCACTTGCCGGCCCAGGCGACCACGAACTCGGCCAGGGTGGTGAGCAGGAAGGCCAGCACCGACATGGCGACGGCAAAGCGCACGGTGTCGCTCGGCTCGCCGGTGTTGAAGTGGTAGGCGAAAAAGGGCGCCAGCCATTGCGCCATCTTCAGCAGCACCAGAAACGGAATGGCAAGGCCCTGGGCAATGCCACAGCGCCAACGACGCCAGGCGCTGTGCACGACAAAGGGCCGCTCGGCCACCTCGGCGCTGGTGTCGATCATGCCGGCCTGCAGCGCCTCGGCGATCGGGCCGATGCGGCGCCGGCCGTAGATGTCGCCCACGGTGGCCTGGGCAAAGCGCGGGTCCTGCCGCAGGGTGGAAATCAGGCGCGCGGCCAGCAGCGAATGTCCCCCCAGGTCGCTGAAGAAATCCAGCGCGCGCCGGATCGGCTGGCCGGGAAACAACTGCTCCAGCGCCGCGAACAGCACCACCTCGGCCGGCGTTTCGGCCAAGTCGCTGCCTTCGGCCGGCGCGGCGGCGGCCAGCACCTGGCCTTTGAGCGTCTTACGGTCGATCTTGCCGCTGGGCAGGCGCGGCATCGCCGGCAGCACTTCGAAGCGCGCCGGCACCATGTAGGCGGGCAACTTCTCGGCCAGGCCGGCGCGCAAGGCCGCCGTGGCCGGTTGGCGTTCGCCGGTGGGCACGTAGAAGGCCACCAGCTGGTCGATGCCGCCGTCATTGCGCAGAATCACGGCCGTGGTGCCCACGCCGGGCTGCGCCGCCAGCACGGCCTCGATCTCGCCCAGCTCGACGCGAAAGCCGCGGATCTTCACCTGGTCGTCGGCGCGGCCCAGGCACTGCATCCGCGGCGTGCCGTCGGCCTTGTTCTCCACCCGCGCCAGATCGCCCGTGCGGTACAGGCGCGCCTCTTGCTGTTCCATGCCTGGGCGCGCCCAGGGGTTGGGCAGGAACTTCTCGGCCGTCAGATCGGGCCGGCCCAGGTAGCCGGCGGCCACGCCGGGGCCGGTGATGCACAGCTCGCCGGTCTCGCCAAAGGGCAAGATCTTGAGCGGCGGCACCACGCCATCCACGATGCTGTCGGGGTCGATCACCTCGATCACCAGCAGGCCGTAGTTGGGCAGCGCCTCGCCAATCGTCACCGGCTCGCCGGCGTGCAGCTCGGCCAGGCTGGCCGACACCGTGGCTTCGGTCGGCCCGTAGGTGTTGAACATCTGGCGCGCCGGGGTCGCCCATCTGTCGACCAGGGTCTGCGGGCACATCTCGCCGCCCAGGTTGATGATGCGCAGACCCGGCACGTCTTGCGCGAACAGCGCCAGCAGCGTGGGCACGGCGTGCAGCACCGTCACGTCGTTCTCGATCAGCGCGCGCGGCAGCGCCTCGGGGTCGCCCGAGATCTCCTTGGGCGCGATCCACAGCGTGGCGCCGACCAGGTAGCTGATCCAGATCTCCTCGAAGCTCATGTCGAAAGCCGCCGAGAAGCCCTGGTACACGCGGTCGTCCTCGCGCACGCCCAAGCGTGCGTTCTCGCTGCGCAAAAAGTGGCAGATGCTGCCCTGGGTGACGGCAATGCCCTTGGGTTTGCCGGTGGAGCCGCTGGTGTAGATGACGTAGGCGGTGTGCTCGGGCAGCGCGCCCTGGCGCCGGCGCAGGGCGGTGCCGGCGGGCAGCGGCGCCAGCAGGCTCTCGGCATCCAGAATTTGGGCCGAAATACCGCTTTGCCGGCGTGCAGTCATCCCGTGCTGCTCTTCAATCAATAGCGCCTTGGCATTGGCGTCGTCCAGGCAGATGGCGATGCGTTCGGTCGGCACGTCGGCGTCGAAAGGCAGCCAGGCGGCGCCGGCCTTGGCAATGCCCAGCTGCAGCGCCAGCAGCTCGATGCCGCGCGGCAGCCACAGCCCGACCATGTCGCCAGCGCGCACGCCGGCTTCTATCAGGCGGTGCGCCACCCGGTCGGCGGCGGCATTCAACTCGCCGTAGTCGAGGTGCCGTTCGCCGAAGATCAGCGCCGTCTTCTCGGGCAGGCGGGCGGCGGTGGCTTCGAACAGGTCGGCCAGGATTTCGCCGCGCAGCAGCTCGGGCCGGTCGGGGCCGTGAAGAATGGGAAAAGGGAGGGACATCGGAAAGGCGGCAGGCCGAATTGCACACAACGCCGCTTCACAACGCGGCAAGCCGCGGCGGCGCCGACGCCCGAGCGGCGGACGCCATTGTGCCGCCTGGGCCGGTCGGCGCACGCAGCCAGGCGTTCACAATGCGGGAATGCTGAGCTTTTCCGATATCGAGCAAGCCGCCGAGCGCCTGCGCGGCCAGGTGCTGGACACGCCCTGCGTGGAGTCGCGCACGCTCTCGCAGGTGACCGGCGCGCAGGTGTTCCTGAAGTTCGAGAACCTGCAGTTCACCGCCTCGTTCAAGGAGCGCGGGGCCTGCAACAAGCTGGTGCAGCTGTCGGCCGACGAGCGCGCGCGCGGCGTGATCGCCATGAGCGCCGGCAACCACGCGCAAGGGTTGGCGTTCCATGCCCAGCGGCTGGGCATCCGCGCGCTGATCGTCATGCCGCGCTTCACCCCGGGCGTGAAAGTGGCGCGCACGCGCGGCTTCGGCGCCGAGGTGCTGCTGCACGGCGACAGCCTGGATGCCGCGCGCGAACACGCGCTGGCGCTGGCCCAGGCGCAGGGCCTGACCTTCGTCCACCCGTTCGACGACGAAGCCATCATGGCCGGCCAGGGCACCTTGGCGCGGGAAATGCTGATCGCCCAGCCGACGCTGGACACGCTGGTGGTGCCGATCGGCGGGGGCGGCCTGATCGGCGGCGTGGCCACTGCGGCCAAGGCGCTGCAGCCCGGCATTCGCGTGGTGGGCGTGCAAACCCAGCGCTTTCCGGGCGCGGTGAACGCCGTCATCGGCAGCGCGCACCCGCAGGGCAGCAGCACCATTGCCGAGGGCATTGCCGTCAGCCGGCCCGGCGAACACTGCCTGCCGCTGATCCGCCGGCATGTCGACGAGCTGCTGCTGGTGGACGAAGGCGACGTCGAGCAGGCCATCGTGATGCTGCTGGAGATCGAGAAAACCCTGGCCGAAGGCGCCGGGGCCACCGCCCTGGCGGCCCTGGTGCGCCACCGCGAACGCTTTGCCGGACGCCGCGTCGGGCTGGTGCTGTCGGGCGGCAACATCGACCCGATGCTGCTGGCGGCCATCATCGGCCGGGGCATGGTGCGCTCGGGCAGGCTGGTGCGCATGGTGGTCAGCACGCGCGACGTGCCCGGCTCGCTGGCGCGCATCACGGCCCTGGTGGCCGAGGCGGGCGCCAATGTGCAGGAAATCCACCACCAACGCGCCTTCACCCTGCTGGCCGCGCAGCACGTGGACGTGGAAATGGTGCTGCAAACGCGCGACGCCGAGCACGTCCGCGAGCTGATGGCGCGCTTCGAGGCCGAGGGGCTTCAGGCGCGCTTGCTGGGCTGAACACGACGGAAATTGGGTCAAATCGGCCTTGGGTCGGCGTCAATTCATCCAGTACAGCTATCGTTTTGATACCGATTTCCATCCCGCCGAGGCACCCTGGCCGCGCGCGCCACAGCAACCCCGCTGCCGCCAAGCCCTTGTCCGCCGCGTAAAATCGCCGCCTTGCCGCCAAGGAGCGTTGCAGCGAGGTCTTCGGCACCTCGTCAGGCTTGGCGGTCTGCCGCCTCTTTTGATCCGCAACGACGCTCACCTGACTTTTCCAAGCCACAGGTGAGTGCATGAGTGCCGCAACCCTTTCCCCGCCCCCGATGAAGCTGTCCGGCCTGGAGCCGGTGCTGATCGGCGAAGACACGCTGTTCGTCAACATCGGCGAGCGCACCAACGTCACCGGCTCCAAGGCCTTCGCCCGCATGATCCTGGCCGGCGACTACGAACAGGCCCTGTCGGTGGCGCGCCAGCAGGTCGAGAACGGCGCCCAGATCGTCGATGTGAACATGGACGAGGCCATGCTGGACAGCCAGGCCGCCATGGTGCGTTTCTTGAACCTGATGGCCAGCGAGCCCGACATCGCCAAGGTGCCGGTGATGATCGACAGCTCGAAGTGGAGCGTGCTCGAGGCCGGCCTGCGCTGCCTGCAGGGCAAGGGCATCGTCAACTCCATCAGCATGAAGGAGGGGGTGGACGAGTTCAAGCGCCAGGCGCGCCTGGTCAGGCGCTACGGCGCCGCCGCCGTGGTGATGGCCTTTGACGAGCAGGGCCAGGCCGACACCTACCAGCGCAAGATCGAGATTTGCCAACGCGCCTACCGCGTGCTGGTCGATGAGGTGGGCTTCGCGCCCGAAGACATCATCTTCGACCCCAACATCTTCGCCATTGCCACCGGCATTGAAGAGCACAACCACTACGCGGTGGATTTCATCGAAGCCACGCGCTGGATCAAGGCCAACCTGCCGGGCGCCAAGGTGTCGGGCGGGGTCAGCAACGTCTCGTTTTCGTTCCGCGGCAACGACCCGGTGCGCGAAGCCATCCACACCGTGTTCCTCTACCACGCCATCCAGGCCGGCATGGATTTAGGAATCGTCAACGCCGGCATGGTCGGCGTCTACGACGATCTGGAGCCCGAGCTGCGCGAGCGGGTGGAAGACGTGGTGCTGGACCGGCGCCCCGACGCCGCCGAACGGCTGCTGGAAATCGCCGAATCCGCCAAGGGCGCCGCCAAGGACGACAGCAAGAAGCTGGAATGGCGCGCCGCCGACGTGGGCGCGCGCCTGTCGCACGCGCTGGTGCACGGCATCACCGACTTCATCACCCAAGACACCGAAGAGGCGTACCAGCAGACCATCGCCAAGGGCGGCCGGCCGCTGCACGTGATTGAGGGGCCGCTGATGGACGGCATGAACGTGGTGGGCGACCTGTTTGGCGCCGGCAAGATGTTCTTGCCCCAGGTGGTCAAAAGCGCCCGCGTCATGAAGCAGGCCGTGGCGCACCTGCTGCCCTACATCGAAGCCGAAAAGCTGGCGCTGGAACAAGCCGGCGGCGAAGTGCGCAGCAAGGGCAAGATCGTGATCGCCACCGTCAAAGGCGACGTGCACGACATCGGCAAGAACATCGTCACCGTGGTCTTGCAGTGCAACAACTACGACGTGGTGAACATGGGCGTGATGGTGCCCTGCCACGACATCCTGGCCAAGGCCAAGGCCGAGGGCGCCGACATCGTCGGCCTGTCGGGCCTGATCACCCCCAGCCTGGAAGAAATGCAGGTGGTGGCCAGCGAGATGCAAAAGGACGAGTACTTCCGCTCGCGCCGCATCCCGCTGCTGATCGGCGGCGCCACCACCAGCCGCGTGCACACCGCCGTCAAGATCGCGCCGCACTACGACGGCCCGGTGGTCTACGTGCCCGACGCCTCGCGCAGCGTGGGCGTGGCGCAGGGCCTGCTGGGCGAACAGGCCGCCACCTTCATCGCCGACACCGAAACCGAATACGAGCGCGTGCGCCGCCAACACGCCAGCAAGAAGCAGACCCCGCTGTGGCCCCTGGCCAAGGCCCGCGCCAACAAAACCCGCATCGACTGGGCCGGCTACCAACCGCCCGTGCCCAAGTTCATTGGCCGGCGCGTGTTCAAGCACATCGATCTGCGCGAGCTGGTGCCCTTTATCGACTGGACCCCGTACTTCCAAACCTGGGACCTGGCCGGCAAGTACCCCGCCATCTTGCGCGACGAGGTGGTGGGCGCCGAGGCCACGCGCGTGTTCGACGACGCCCAGGCCATGTTGCGCCGCATCGTCGAAGGCCGTTGGCTCACCGCCAACGCCGTGGTCGGTTTTTGGCCCGCCAACACCGTGCACGACGACGACATCGAGCTGTACGCCGACGAAACCCGCAGCCAGCCCGTGCTGACCTGGCACGGCCTGCGCCAGCAAACCGAAAAGCAGGACGACGCCGAAGGCCATCTGCGCCCCAGCCGCTGTCTGGCCGACTTCATTGCGCCGCGCCAGATTGCTTCTGATTCAATAGCACAAAGCCGTGATTCCACGCCGACATCTGGGCAAAAAAACTCAACATCCGCAGGCGCGGTGCGCGACTACATCGGCGCCTTCGCCGTCACCGCCGGCTTGGGTGTGGACGTGAAAGAGGCCGAATTTCTGGGCCACCACGACGACTACAGCGCCATCGTGCTCAAAGCCATGGCCGACCGCCTGGCCGAGGCCTGCGCCGAGTGGCTGCACCAGCGGGTGCGCACCGATCTGTGGGGCTACGCTTCGAATGAAACCCTGGACAACGACGAACTGATCGCCGAGCGCTACCAAGGCATTCGCCCCGCCCCCGGCTACCCCGCCTGCCCCGACCACCGGGTGAAAAAGCCGCTGTTCGAGTTGCTGGGCGCGCACGACGTCGGCATGTCGCTGACCGAGCATTACGCCATGGCGCCCGCCGCCAGCGTGAGCGGCTTTTACTTCAGCCACCCCGAGTCGACCTACTTCAGCGTCGGCCGCATCGGCCCCGACCAGGCGGCCGACATGGCGGCCCGCAGCGGCGCGCCGCTGGAGGAGACCGAGCGGGCGCTGGGGCACAGCCTGGGCTTGTAGCTGCCGGCGAGCAGCTGACCTGCCAATCATCGACGCCAAAAAAACGAAGGCCCCGCATGCGGGGCCTTCGTTTATCTGAGGAATCTACTATTTCCTGATGCCGAATACCTACCACCTCACGCCAACCACCGCTTCCTGCGCTTGTAGCTCTTCACATCCTTGAAGCTCTTGCGCTCTCCGCCGCCCATGCCGAGATAGAACTCCTTGACGTCCTCGTTGTCGCGCAAGTCGGCGGACAAACCGTCCATGACAATGCGTCCGCTTTCCATGATGTAGCCATAGTCGGCGTAGCGCAAGGCCATATTGGTGTTCTGCTCGGCCAGCAAGAAGGTGACTTTCTCTTTCTGGTTGAGGTCCTTGACGATCTCGAACACCTCTTCCACGATTTGCGGGGCCAGGCCCATCGAAGGCTCATCCAGCAGCACCACGTTGGGGTTGGACATCAGGGCCCGCCCGATCGCGCACATCTGTTGCTCGCCGCCGCTGGTGTAGGCGGCCTGGCTGCCGCGCCGCTCTTTCAAGCGCGGAAAGTAGGCGTACACCTTCTCCAGGTTGCGAGCGATCTCGCCCTTGTCGTGACGTGTGTAGGCGCCCGTCAGCAGGTTGTCCTCGATCGTGAGGTGCGCAAAGCAATGCCGCCCCTCCATCACCTGCACCACCCCGCGCCGCACCAATTCGGCGGGGGTCAGGTTCTCGATGCGCTCGCCCCGCAGCTCGATGCTGCCCTTGGTCACCTCGCCGCGCTCACCCTTGAGCAGGTTGGAGATGGCACGCAACGTGGTCGTCTTACCTGCCCCATTGCCGCCCAGGATGGCGGCAATGT
Organism: Pseudomonadota bacterium; assembly: GCA_020161215.1. GTDB lineage: Bacteria > Pseudomonadota > Gammaproteobacteria > Burkholderiales > Burkholderiaceae_C > Ottowia. The sequence goes on along the minus strand of JAIUOM010000016.1, from coordinate 13,565 downwards.
GCCCGTCCTTGACGGTCAGCGACACGCCCTTGAGCACCAGGATCACGTGGTTGTAGATGACCTCGATGCCATTGACATTGAGAACCGGCGAGGATGCACTCATGCGAGGGTCCTTGGAGGGATCCGGGGCGCCGACGGGTATCCACCCGGTGCGCCCCGAATCGGTTGAGGGGTCAAGACAAGCCGACGCGCCTGAAGTTCAGCTCTGGCAGTCCTGTGCCGCACGACGCGACCACTTCTTGTCGGCCAGGTACTTGTCTGCAGACGCCTTGATCAACGGGTTCAGGACCTTCGGATCGGCTTGCAGCCAGTCCGAGCTGACTTCCCAGGCGCTGCCCTTCCATGTGTACGCACGTGCCCACGAAGGCCCCATGTGATCCTTGCACGTGGTGGCCACGGGCCGCATCACGTCGTCGATGCCCAGCTCTTGCAGGCGCTTCAGGTCGATGTTCAGGTTTTCATAGCCCCAACGCGCTTGCGCCGCCGTCATCACCTGGCCCTTGCCAAACTTCTCCTGGGCACGCCGCACACCTTCGACCGCGAACATGGCGTTCATCAGGCCGCGCATGTACAGGGCCGAGCCAACTTCGTCCTTGGGGCCCGAACCTTCGCCCTTGGCGTGCAAGGTCGACAGCACATCCTTGGCGATCTTGGAGCCAAATCCGGGGCCTGGCAGGATCAGCACGGCGCTGTACCCTTCCGCGCCGGCCACGCCCTTGACGTCGGAATCGGATCCAGACGGCCAGACGCCGACAATCTGATTGCGTGGGTAGCGAGTGGATTGCGCTTCCTTCAGCGCCGTGGAGTTCATCACCCCCCAGCCCCACAGCAGCACATAGTCCGGGCGTGTCTGCCGTATCTGAAGCCAGGCGGCCTTTTGATCCAGGCCGGGATGCGACACGGGAATGGCCGCGAACTCAAAGCCATGCTGCTTGGAGCGCTCGGTCAGCACCGGAATGGCTTCCTTGCCATAAGGGCTGTCGTGGTAAAGCAAGGTGATCTTCTTGCCCTTGAGCTTATCCATGCCGCCGAGCTTCGCGCCCACGTACTGGATCTGCGTGTCGGCCGACGCCCAATGCGTGCCGGCGATCGGGAAGCTCCACTTGAACACTTCGCCGTCGGCGCTTTCGCTCAAGCCGTAGCCGGGGGTCAAGATGGGCACGCCATCGACGGCCCCGCGCTCGGTCAACGCAAAGGTGATGCCGGTGGACATGGTCTGGAACAGGGTGGCCCCACCGTTCTTGTCCTTCATGCGCTCATAGCACTCCACGCCGCGGTCGGTCGCATAACCGGTTTCGCACTCCTCCCAGAGCACGCGCACGCCGTTGATGCCACCCTTGGCATTGACGAGTTTGAAGTAATCGACAAAACCATTCGCCCAGGGGGTGCCACTGGGCGCGTAAGGGCCAGTGCGAAAGGTCAGCAAGGGAAAGAACTGCTGCTTGTCCTGCGCAGAGCTTGGGGCGGCAACGGCGCCCATCATCAGCGCGGCAGTCACCATTGCCAGCGCGCGTGTCTTTTTCATGTTCATGTCTCCTTTGGATTAAACAAAGCGCAAATACCCACGACCGATTTCTGATGCACCCTCCCGGCTTGTCAATGAGGAAACGGCCAAATCCTCAGTTTCTGTTTACCAATGCTCCACAGCCGTGCCAGGCCGTGCGGCTCGACGATCAGGAACCACACAATCAACGCGCCGAACAACATGAATTCGATGTGCGCCAGGACCGCGGTCGAGATCGAAATACCGACCAGGGTGCCGAGAGAGGGCAAGAATTGATTCAGAAGAATCGGCACCATCACGATGAAGGCGGCGCCAAAAAAGCTGCCCATGATGGAGCCCAGCCCGCCGATGATGACCATGAACAGCAGCTGAAAGCTGCGGTCGATGGAGAACGCGGCCGGCTCCCAGGCGCCCAGGTGCACAAAGCCCCACAGCCCCCCCGCCACGCCGATGATGAAACTGCTCACCGCGAACGCGCTGAGCTTGGCGTACATGGGCCTGATGCCGATCACCTCGGCCGCGACGTCCATGTCCCGAATGGCCATCCACTCGCGCCCAATGGCCGAGCGCACCAGGTTCTTGGCCAATAACGCAAACACCACCACGAAGCCGAGGCAGAACAAATACTTGTCGTAAGGTGAGTCGATCGACCACCCCAGGGTGCGCAGGTTGGACACCGACACGCTCCCCGAAGGGGCGTTGTTCGTGAACCAGCCGATGCGCAGGAACATCCAGTCGCAGAAAAACTGCGCCGCCAGCGTGGCCACGGCCAGGTACAGGCCCTTGACCCGCAGACTGGGGATGCCAAAGAACATGCCAACCAGCGTCGCGCAGAAACCACCGATCAACAGCGCCACAATCAGTGGCATGCCGTCCACGCGCACCAGCGCGTTGTAGCCCATGTAGGCGCCCACCGCCATCAGCGCTCCCGAGCCCATGCTGATCTGGCCGCAGTAGCCCACCAGAATGTTGACGCCGATGGCCGCCAACGACAGGATCAGAAACGGCGTCAGGATGGCACGCAGCGTGTACTCGTCGGCCAGCAGAGGCACACCGACGAAGGCGAAGACCACGACGGCCAGCACCGCCCACCGATCCTGGGTGATGGTGAAAATCTGTTGGTCGGTGCGGTACGAGGTCTTGAGTTGACCGTTTTCCCGGTAGAACATGCTGTGGCTCCTAAATCGAGTGCGATTTCGCGTTACACGCGATCAATGATCTTTTCGCCGAACAGGCCTTGTGGCCGAACCAGGAGAAAGACCAACGCCAGGACGTAGGCGAACCAGATCTCGATGCCACCCCCCACGTAAGGCCCGAGGTACACCTCGGACAGCTTTTCACCGACGCCGATGATCAACCCACCGACAATGGCGCCCGGCACCGAGGTCAACCCCCCCAGAATGATCACCGGCAGCGCGCGCAAGGCCAAGGTGGTCAGGGAAAACTGAACCCCCAGCTTGGAGCCCCAGATCATTCCCGCCACCAGCGCGGTGATGCCCGCCACGAACCACACGATGACCCAGATCCGGTCCAGCGGAATACCGATGGATTGCGCCGCCTGATGGTCGTCGGCCACGGCGCGCAAGGCCCTGCCGGTGGTGGTTTTCTGAAAGAACAGCGACAGGCCGAGCACCAGCAGGGCGGCCACGCAGGCGGCATAGACGTCTTCCAGATTCACCAGAATGCCGCCCTCGAAAACCCCATCCAGCAACAACACCGGGTCCTTGGGCATGCCGACGTCGATCTGGTAGATGTCGGAGCCAAACAAGGTTTGCCCCAGGCCGTCGAGGAAGTAGGTGATGCCGAGCGTGGCCATCAGCAAGGTCACGCCTTCCTGGTTCACCAGATGCCGCAGCACCAGCCGCTCGACCAGCCAGGCCACCACCCACATCACGGCGCCGGCCAACACGAAGGCCAGCACGTTGCCGAGAAACTTGCTTTCTATGCCCAGCCAGTTCGGTATCCACTGCGAGAAGCGGGCCATGGCCAAGGCCGCGAACAGCACCATGGCGCCTTGCGCGAAGTTGAATACGCCGGAGGCCTTGTAGATCAACACGAAGCCCAGCGCCACCAAGGAATAGAGCATGCCGGCCATCAGACCGCCGAGCAGCGTTTCGAGAAAAAAGGCCATCGTCTTGCTATCCCTTCATTCGCTCTTCTTGCCAGGCCGCCCGCCGCTCAGGCCCGCCGGAGCGGGTACCTGCGAAGCCTCTTGGTGCGGTGCGGCACCCATGTCAGTGGCTGGTGCCAAGGTACGCACTGATCACCTCTTCGTTGTCGCGCACTTCGTCCGGCGTGCCGTCGCCGATCTTCTTGCCGTAGTCGAGCACGACCACGCGGTCCGAGATGTCCATCACCACGCCCATGTCGTGCTCGATCAGCACGATGGTGGAACCGAACTCGTCGTTGACGTCCAGGATGAAGCGGCTCATGTCCTGCTTTTCCTCGACGTTCATGCCGGCCATGGGTTCGTCCAGCAGCAGCACCTGCGGCTCCATGGCCAGCGCACGGCCCAGATCGACGCGCTTTTGCAAGCCGTAGGGCAACTGGCCCACGGGTGTCTTGCGAAAGGCCTGAATCTCGAGAAAATCGATGATGTGCTCGACGAATTCCCGGTGTCGCTCCTCTTCCTTCTGCGCGCCACCGATGTCGAAGGGATTTCTGAAGGCCTGCGCGATCAGGCTGCTCTTGATGCGCAGATTGCGTCCGGTCATGATGTTGTCGATGACGCTCATGCCCTTGAACAAGGCCAGGTTCTGGAAGGTGCGCGCAATGCCCATCTTGGCCACCTGACGACTGTTCATGTGCCGAAAGGTCTGCCCGCGAAACGTGATCGAACCTTCCTGCGGCGCATACACGCCGTTGATGCAGTTGAGCATCGACGATTTGCCGGCGCCGTTGGGCCCGATGATCGAGCGGATCTCGTGCTCGCGCACGTCGAAGCTGATGTCCGTCAGCGCTTTCACCCCACCAAAGCGCAAACTGATGTTCTTGACGTCCAGAACGACCTGGCCTTCGTGTTGCTTGTGCTTCATGGCCGAGCCCATGCCGCGGTCCACGCGAAATGCAAAGCGTGCACGGCGACAGCCTGGCGCCCAAACCGCAACGATTCGTTCATGCCGCTGCCTTTATCGGTTGGAAGGTCTTGGCGTCGTGGATCTGCAGGGTCGCGCTCACCGAGCCGGTGCGCCCGTCCTCGAACTTGACCTGCGTTTCCACGTACTGCTCGGACTTGCCGCCGTACAGCGCGTCAACCAGCACCGCATACCTCTCGCCAATGAAACCCCGGCGCACCTTGTTGGTCCGCGTGAGTTCACCGTCGTCGGCGTCGAGCTCCTTGTGCAACACCAGGAATCGACTGATCTGGCTGCCCGCCAGCAGTTCGTCACGCGCCAGATCGGCGTTGACCTGTTCCACGCATTCCTGAATCAGCGCGCACACCTCTGGCTTGCTCGCGAGATCGGTGTAACCGGCGTAGGGCAGATTGCGTCGTTCGGCCCAGTTGCCAACCGCGTCGAAGTCGACGTTGATCATCACCGACACCTTGTCGCGTTGATCGCCGAACGCCACCGCTTCCTTGATGTGCGAGAAGAACTTGAGTTTGTTCTCCACGTACTTCGGCGCGAACATGGCCCCGTCGTGGTCGCCACCCACCAGGTGACCCACGTCCTTCACGCGATCAATGATCTTCAGGTGCCCACCGCCGTCGATGAAACCGGCGTCACTGGTGTGGTACCAGCCTTCCGCGTCCAGCACTTCGGCGGTGGCTTCGGGGTTCTTGTAGTAGCCCTTCAAAAGCCCCGGCGAGCGCACCAGGATTTCCCCCGAGTCGCTGAGCTTGATCTCGACACCGTCGCAGGGCACGCCCACGGTATCGGCCCGCGCCTCGTGATCGGGCTGCAGGCAGACGAACACCGCCGTCTCGGTGGAGCCGTAGAGTTGCTTCAGGTTGATCCCGATGGACCGGTAGAAGCTGAACAGATCGGGCCCGATGGCCTCGCCCGCGGTGTAGGCCACCCGCACCCGACTCATGCCCAGGTTGTTGCGCAAGGGGCCGTACACCAGCCAGTCGCCCAGACGGTACTTGAGTCGGTCCAGCACATCGACCGACTTGCCGTCCATCAGGTCGGGGCCAACCCGACGCGCCAGACGCATGAAAGCGTCGAACATCCGGCGCTTGACGGCGCTGGCGTCCTCCATGCGGATCATGACGCTGGTCAGCATGCCCTCGAACACGCGCGGAGGCGCGAAGTAGTAGGTGGGCCCCACTTCCTTCAGGTCGATGTGCACGGTGGCGCTGCTTTCCGGGCAATTGACGAGGTAGCCCGCCACCAGCCACTGGGCGTAGGAAAAGATGTTCTGACCGATCCAGGCCGGGGGCAGGTAGGCCAGCACCTCGTCGTCAATGCCCAGTTTGTCGAAGCTGGCGCCCGCGGCGGCGCGATCCAGGAGCGTGCGGTGGCTGTGCACCACGCCCTTGGGGTACCCGGTGGTGCCGCTGGTGAAGAACATGGCGGCCACGTTGTCGGGCTGGCCGATGGCCACCTCGTCGTCGAACAAGCTGGGATGCTCCTGCGCGTAGGCCGCCCCGGCGCTGACCAGATCGTCCAGGCTTTGCAGGCCGGGTTGATCGTAGTTGCGCAGACCCCGTGGCTCGTCGTACCAGATGCCCTCCAGCTGCGGGCACTGCTCGCGGATTTCGAGCATCTTGTCGACTTGCTCCTGATCCTCCACCACGCAGAAGCGCACCTCCGCGTTGTTGATCGGGTACACGCACTCGGCCGCCACCGCGTCCTGGTACAGGGGCACCGGGATCGCCCCCAGGGACTGAGCGGCCAACATGGCCGCATACAGGCGCGGTCGATTCGCGCCGATGACCACCAGATGCTCGCCGCGGCGCAATCCGGCTTGCGACAGGCCGCAGGCCAGGGTCCGCACCAGTTGCGCCATGTCCGACCAGCTCATGGTCTGCCAGATGCCGTACTTCTTCTCGCGCATCGCCGGGCGTTGGGGGTGCCGGGCGGCCTGCTCCAGAAGCAATCTCGGGAAAGTGTGCTCAGTCGCCATGGTTTGTGCTCCTCATGACGCGGGCAGCTCTGGCACGTCAACCGGCTGATTAAGGACATACACCGTGCCGTTGAGCATCGCCACATGCTTGTCGTCGCGCGCCCGGGTCAGGCGAACCTGGTAGGTGCCAATCTTTCTCGACCGGGCCACCTCGATGGCGTCCGCCACCAGGTGCTCCCCTTCCTCCAAGGCGGTCGAGATGCTCATCTGGGAGTCGATGAGGGTGGCCAGCATCCCGTGTGAATTGCAGGCCAGGCCCAGGGCCATGTCCGCCAGCGCGAAGATGGCGCCACCGTGGCAGCGGCCGTTGAAATTGATCTGCGTGCGCGTCACCGGCATGCGCAAGGTGACATGGCCTGGCGAGGCATGGAGCAGTTCCATGCCCATCGCCTGGCCGAAGTTGTCGTTGGCCAGGCAGCGCTCGACCAGATCGCGCGCCTGCCTGATCCCTCCATCGGCGTGCCGCAAGCCACGCACCGTGCGATCCGCCAGCCAGGCCACCAGCTCCGGAATTCCCTTGTCGTCCACGGTGGAGACAGGCATCACCGCCGGCGGGTTCTGGGTGTTGCGCCGCAGCGCGATCATCGATTTGAGGTCCGATGCCGTGCGGCGGGCGTCGGGAAGGTCCGCTTTCGTGACCACGAACACATCGGCGATTTCGAGCACGCCGGCCTTGATCGCCTGCACGTCGTCACCCAGCCCGGGCGGGCAGGCCACCACGCGGGTGTCGGCGTAGCGCGTGATCTCGACTTCCGATTGGCCCGCGCCCACGGTTTCGACGATCACGGTGTCGAAACCGGCCGCGTCGAACAGGTCGATCACGTCGGCCGCCGCCGCCGTCAGCCCGCCGAGGTGCCCTCGGGAGGCAAGCGAACGAATGAACACCCCGTCGTCCGATTGGTGCACGCCCATGCGGATTCGGTCGCCCAGCACCGCCCCGCCGCTGAACGGACTGGACGGATCGACGGCCAGCACGGCCACCGTGTTTCCACGCGCCCGCAACCCCGCGATCAGGGACGAGACCAAGGTCGATTTGCCGGCCCCAGGCGGGCCGGTGACGCCGATCACGTGGGCACGACCGACATGCCGCCGGCAGGCCACGCGCACGTTGTGCGAGAACGCGTCCCCGGCTTCCAGGCTGCTGATGGCCCGGGCGATCGTCCGGCGATCGCCGCGCAGGATCCTGTCGATCAGTTGCTCGCTCAAAGCCGTCACACCATCGTCAGGGGTTGACCGAAGCCGAGCTCGCGCCGCAGCGTGCCGCAGATCTCGCCGTGCGTGGCACCCGCTTCCGCGGCCAACACCACATGCTCGAACACGTTGCGCTGGCCGTCGTTGGCCGATCGGGCCAGCTCCGACAGCGTGTTCTGAACCGCGGACTGGGAACGCTTCTTCTTGTAGGCCGCCAGCCGGTCCAGGTACGAGCCCATCAGCTGCGCGCTGGGGTACTCCTGCGACACATAGGTGGCGGGGTCTTCGTCCACCTTGTAGGCGTTGACCCCGACGATGGTCTGCTCGCCGGCATCCACCTTCTGCTGGAAGGACAGGGCCGACTCGCCGATCATGCGCTGGACGATGCCCTTTTCCACCGCATGGTACATGCCGCCCTCGGCGTCGATCATGGCGATGATGGCGTTGATGCGCTCTTCCATCTGATCGGTCAGGGTCTCGACGTAATAGGAGCCGCCCAGCGGATCGATCACGTCGGTCAGGTGGGCCTCCTCACGCAGGATGTTCTGGGTGGCCACGGCGATGCGCGCGGCTTCCGCCGTCGGGGTGGAAAACACCTCGTCGTAGCTGTCGGTGTGCAGCGACTGCAGACCACCGAAAATGCCGGCGATGGCTTGCGTGGTCACGCGTGCGATGTTGTTCAGCGGCTGTTGGCGCGTCAGGTCCACGCCCGAGGTCTGGCCATGGAACTTGAAGCGCCACGACCGGGGGTCCTTGGCGCCCAGGCGCTCCTTGCACAGGCGTGCCCACACCCGGCGACCGGCGCGGAACTTGGCGACCTCCTCGAACAGGCTGACCGAGATGTCGAAGAAGAAGGTGAAGCGCGGCAGGAACTGATCGGGGTCCATGCCGGCGCGGATGCAGTCCTCGGCGTACTGCACGCCCGACGCCAGAGTGAAGGCCATGGCTTCGGCCGCCGTGGCGCCGGCCTGCTGCATGTGCTGGCCGACGATGGACAGCGCGTTCCAGTTCGGCACCTGCTGGTTGCAGAACTTGATGTGGTCGACGATGACCCGGCGTGCCCCTTGCAGGGACAGGCGGAAGAACATGTGGTTCGCCACGAAGTGCGAAATGCAGTCGCTCTGGTTCGACGTGCCGGTGATCTTTTCCCACGGCACGCCGCGGCGCTTGGCCACCGCCAGCTCGAACGCCAGCAGCGTGAACGGGGACGGATCGTTCATGGCCGTCGAAATGGTGTCGATCGGCACGCCGTCCAGCGCGGTCGCCATGTCGTCGGCGTTGTTGATCACCGTGCCGCAGGTGCCCAGCAGTTCCGCCGGCACCTCGTCGGCGTCGTAGCCGCGAAACACCGAGTTGCAAGGAATCAGCGACAGCGCCGAGGCACCCAGGCCCAGCATCTCCTTGACCCGGGCGTTGTACTGCTCCGGCACGCCCAGCCCGATCAGCTGACGTTGCGACCAGCTGCGGCCGCGGTACATCGACGGGTAGATGCCCCGCGTGAACGGGTACTGCCCGGGGTAGCCGACTTCGTCGTAGGACTTGCCCTGGCGGTCGGCCGGGGTGTAGAGCGGCTTAACCGGGATGCCCGAACGGTTCATCAAGGTTGGGTCACCCGGCACCGCCTGGGCGAATTCCTGGGCCCAGCGCTGCTCGCCACTGTCCGGGTTCGAAGGCTGCATTTCCTTGTGGATCGGCTTCATGACTGAACCTCCTGCATTTCGCGGCGCTTGACGGTCAAGGCCTGAACTTGCGCCACCACCTCGTCGAGCGCGGTGCCGGGATGAAAGACACGCGCCACGCCGCTTTCCAGCAGCTTGGCTTCGTCCTTGTGGGGCACGATGCCCCCTACGATCACCTGCACGTCGGCCAGGCCGGCCGATCGCAGGGCCTCCATCAGCTTGGGCACGATCAGGTGATCGGTGGCCAGTGACGAGATGCCGATGACGTCGGCGTCCTCTTCCAGCGCCAGCTTGACGACGGCCCCGATCTCCTGCCAGGGCGGCGTATAGATCACCTCCATGCCGGCATCGCGCAGACAGGCCGCGATGACGCGGCTGCCCCGATCGTGGCCGTCAAAGCCGATCTTTGTCACGATCACCCGAGGGGGTCGTTTCTCCATGTGGTTTCTCCTTGATCAGGCCAACAAATTTCCGGGCAAGGTCGCGGGGGGAATCGCGCCCTTGAAGGTCAAACCAGAACGGTGCCCAGTTCAGGGCGCCGATCAGCATCAGTCGAATGGCGCGCCGGTCCGCGTCGGCGGGCAGCGGCAGCGCCGTGATCGCCTCTCGAAACAGGCGCTCGTGGTTCGCCCGCAAGTCACGCAGACGATCCGAAATCTTCGGCAAATCGCTTGGCAGCACCCGGATCAGCACGTGCGCGTAATCGCTTTCACACAGCACCGTCTCCAGGTGGGCGCAACACAGGCTTTCCAAGCGCGCCCACGGCTCGCTTTCGCGCGCCATCGCCGCCACGCAAGCCTCATCCAGGGCCTTCACGCCCGCCGCGTACACCGCCAGGAGCAAGTCGTCCTTCGACGGGAAGTGGTAGTACACCGACCCGGCGAGCATCTTCACTTCCTGCGCGATGTCGCGCATCGACGTGGCGGCGTACCCATGCTTGGCAAACAAATGCGCCGCCGCATCGAGCAACTCGGGCAAGCGGTTGTCCGACCGCGGGCCCCGCCGACCCTTGGATGAGGTTTCCATACACCAAACAATCGTTTGTTTTTTGTAGTATCGTGACTTCTCGATCGCCAGTCAAGAGGTTCACCCTCGGGAAAAACCCTTTGGGCGGTGATTTCGTTGGGGGGGGAGGGGGGGCGGCCTGCCTTGGCGCCAGCGCAGGCCTGGCCCGGCAATGGACTGACAATGGTCCGCAAATCCGCGCTCAGCCAGCTCGCGCCGGGCGCGTGCGATCCACGCGCCGGCGAAACGGCGCTGAATTGGGGCCTGTTAACGCTATTTTCCGGCGTGCGAACCTGCTTAAAAACGCGTCAATCTAGGCGTGCGACGCCGCCCAGACTGGGTGTCTGGGCAAGGAGCACAACAACGAGTGACGCGTTTTTAAGCAGGCTCCCTCCGGGTTGCGATCAAAAAGACCATCGCCGGCGTTGCCAGCCTTGCCAAGGTACCTACCTTGACGGCGGCTGGCGCCTTCGCGAGTGGCCTTTTTGACTCGCAACGCACGCCGGAAAATAGCGTTAACAGGCCCCAGATGAAGAAAAGCCGTTCAGGCTGAGCGCGTCGGCGCTCGGTTTAGTGGGTCGCCCCGCCCGTCGTGCCCCCAGGGGCCGGCACCCCTGAACGGTCCGGCCGGGCCGGGCCGCGGCGGCGCATCACTCGCCGAACACGCGCCGCCCGCCCATGTACCGGGCCGCGAAATACCGGCTGCTCAGCGCGTCCTTGCGCACGGTGCCGCCGCTGGACGGGGCGTGCACGAACTGGTTCTGGCCGACGTAGATGCCCATGTGCGAGAACGGTGCGCCGGTGGTGTTGAAAAACACCAGGTCGCCACGCCGCAGCTGCCCCTGGGCCACCGGCTCGGTGACGGCCGCCCATTGGGCGGTGCTGCGCGGCAGGCTGCGCGCGGCGAGCGTGCCTTCGGCGACCTGGCTAAAGACGTAGTGCACCAGGCCGCTGCAGTCGAACCCGCCGCCCGGCGTGTTGCCGCCGTAGGTGTAGGGCGTGTTGATGACCAGCATGGCGCGCGCCACGGCCCCTTCGCGCCCGCCCGGGTCCAGTGCCAGCGGCGTCCGGGTGGGTGGCACGGCGCTTTGGCGCGGGGCGGGCTCCTCGCCGCCGCCCACGCGGCGCTGCGGCGTGGGCGCACTGGCGCAGCCGGCCAGCACCAGGGCGCCGAGACCGGCCAGGCACCGACGGCGAGAGACCGCCGAGCACCCAGCACCGCCCGCCACCGCAACGTGCGGCAGGTCATCGGAGCGCGGATCGACGACGGCCATGCAGCTATTCTATGGATAGCGCCACGACCCGCCAAATCAAGCCACTCCAGCCCTCCTGGTTCTTGAGCACAATGCGGGTCTGTCACGTCCCGAAAACCCACCTTCATGTCACCACATCCGCTTCTCGCCGTGGCCCTTGTCCTGGCCGGCGCCCTGCCCCAGGCCGCCCTGGCCCAGGCCTACCCCAGCAAACCCATCACCCTGATCGTCGGCTACCCGCCCGGCGGCAGCTCCGACCTGACGGCGCGCACGCTGGGCGACGCGCTGGCGCGCCAGCTGGGCGTGCCGGTGGTGATCGAGAACCTGGGCGGCGCCGGTGGCGCCATCGGCGCGCAGAAAGCCGCCAACGCCACGCCAGACGGCCACACGCTGTTCGTGGGCGCCAACAACGAGGTGGCGATCCAGAAGCTGGTCAACCGCGGCATCAAGTACGACCTGAAGGACTTCAGCCCCATCGGCCTGATCGCCTCGCAGCCCATGGTGCTGGTGGCCGCGCCCTCGGCGGGCGTGAAGAACGTCGACGAGTTCATCGCCAAGGTCAAGGCCGCGCCGGGCAAGTACAGCTACGGCAGCTCGGGCGTGGGCACGGCGCTGCACCTGGCCGGCGAGATGACCAAGGAACGCGCCGGCCTGTTCATGACGCACATTCCCTACCGCGGCGTGGCGCCGTTGGCCAGCGACCTGCTGGGCAACAACCTGGAGTTCGGCGTGTTCGTGCTGTCCAGCGGCCTGCCGCACATCCGTGCCGGCAAGCTGGTGGCCCTGGGCACCACCGAGGCACGGCGCTCGCCGCTGACGCCCGACATCCCGGCGCTGGGCGAACACCCTCGGCTGAAGGGCATCGACATCGGCAGCTGGTTCGTGCTGATGGGCCCGGCCAAGCTGCCCGAGCCGGTGCTGGCGCGCCTGAAGACGGCGCTGGCCGAGACGCTCAAGTCGCCCGATTTTCGCCAGCGCATGGAGTCCACCGGTTCCACCGTGGCCAGCCCCGACGTGGACCTGGAGCGCTTTCTGCGCGCCGAGGTGGCCAAGTACCAGCAGATCGTGCAGTTCGCCAAGATCGAGCAGTGAGCACATCCGGGTTTACGATCACCGCCATGAATGAAGCGCTTGACACGCTGATCGACAAGGTCCGCAAGGCCGCCGAGCGCGGCCGGCCGCTGCGCATCCGCGGCGGCGGCACCAAGGATTTCCTGGGCCAGCGCCTGCACGGCGAGCTGCTGGACACCCGGCCGCTGGCCGGCATCGTGAGTTACGAGCCGAGCGAGCTGGTGGTCACCGTGGGCGCCGGCACGCGCCTGCGCGAGCTGGAGGCGGCGCTGGCCGAGCACCGCCAGTGCCTGGCCTTCGAGCCGCCGCGCTTTGCCTCTGGCGCCACGGTCGGCGGCATGGTGGCGGCCGGGCTGTCCGGCCCGGCGCGCGCCAGCGCCGGCGCGGTGCGCGACTTCGTGCTCGGCGTGCGGGTGGTCAATGGGCGCGGCGAGCCCCTCACCTTTGGTGGCCAGGTCATGAAGAACGTCGCCGGCTACGACCTCAGCCGGCTGATGGCCGGCTCGATGGGCACGCTGGCGGTGATCACCGAGGTCAGCCTGAAAGTGCTGCCGCTGGCGCCGGCCGAGGCCACGCTGCTGTTCGATCTGTCCGAAACCAGCGCGCGCCAGCAGCTCAACCGCTGGGGCGGCCAGCCGCTGCCGCTGAACGCCAGTTGCTGGGCCGACGGCCATTTGGCCGTGCGCCTGCGCGGCGCCCAGGCCGCGGTGGCGGCGGCGCGCGGCCAGATGGGCGGCCAGCTGCTGGAGGCGGAACGCGCCGAGCGGCAATGGAACGCCCTGCGCGAGCAGGCCC
>JAIUOM010000015.1 GCA_020161215.1 Pseudomonadota bacterium | reverse complement strand
ATCCTGGGCCAGATGAAAAGCGCCGTGCGCGCCGCCGAGGACGCGGGCGCGCTGGGCAGCACGCTCAACCAGCTGTTCCAGCGCAGCTTCGCCGTCGCCAAGGAGGTGCGCAGCTCCACCGAGATCGGCGCGCACTCCATCAGCATGGCCGCCGCCGCGGTGCGCCTGGCCGGCAACCTGTTTGAAGACCTTGGCAGCATCCGCGTGCTGTTCGTCGGCGCCGGCGAGATGATCGAGCTGGCCGCCACCCACTTCGCGGCGCGCAACCCGGCCGCCATCGCCATCGCCAACCGCACACTGGAGCGCGGCGAAAAGCTGGCCACCCGGTTTGGCGGCGAGGTGCTGCGCCTGTCCGATCTGCCCGAGCGCCTGCACGAATTCGACGCCGTGGTCAGCTGCACCGCCAGTCAGTTGCCCATCCTCGGTCTGGGCGCCGTCGAGCGCGCGCTGAAGAAGCGCCGCCACCGCCCGATTTTCATGGTCGATCTGGCCGTGCCGCGCGACATCGAACCCGAGGTGCGGCGCCTATCGGACGTCTACCTGTACACCGTGGACGACCTGGCCCAGGTAGTGCAAACCGGCCAAGCCAACCGCCAGGCCGCCGTGGCCCAGGCCGAAGTCATCATCGACGCCGGGGTGCAGAGCTTCATGCACTGGATGGACCAGCGCGATCCGGTGCGCGGCGTGGTGCCGCTCATCCAGCAGCTCAACAGCCAGGCCGAAAGCTGGCGCGCGGCCGAGCTGGCGCAGGCGCGCAAGCGTCTGGCACGCGGCGACAACGCCGAAGCCGTGATGGACGCCCTGGCCCGCTCATTGACGCAGAAAGTGTTGCACGGCGCGATGGCCGAATTGCATGCCGCCTCGCCCGACACGCGCGAGCGCGTGGTGGAGTCGGTGCGCAAGCTGTTTTTGCGTGGCTGAGTCGACACCAGGCGCCGCGCGCCTTGAGCTCAGCACGTTTCGAAGCCCGTGCCGCAAATGCGGGCACGGCCCGACCTCTGGAATACCACGCAGCGGTCGCGCGAAGTCACCGAGGACACCAGCGGGACGCCACCGTTCTGGAACGTCGAGCCATCCAGAAGCAGGAACCCATCAGGCCGGTAGGCAAAGTGCGTCTGCGAGGTGCAATTGGTGATGGTGGCCGTGTTCATGGCCACGGTATCGGGGAGCGCCGGTCCCTTGACCAACACCTCGTCGCCCGTGTTGAAGGTGCCGCTGCTGTCCACGTCCACGTACACCTGCCAGCCCGCCAGCCAGCCGGCGCTGGTGTCCACGGGCTCCAGCACGACCTGCTGGTTGCGATTGATGGCCGCGCTGCGCGCCGTCATGCCGGCACTCAGCAACTCACCACTGGCCCCCGCCAAGGCCTGGTTGGCGGCAAAGTTGCGCAGGGAAGGCGTGGCCAGGGTTCCCAAGACCGCGATCATGGCGATGACCACCAGCAATTCGATCAGCGTGAAGCCCCGGCCATGACGCACCCCGGCCAAACCACGGGCTCGGACAAGCAGGGCAGGCGTTACCAGCATTTCGAGTCCGTGGTGGTCACCGTGGCGTTGACCGAGCAACCGCGCACACCGTCGCTGGTCACCGACAGGTAATCGATCTTGTACGGGTCCCTATAGCCGCTGACCACCGCGCGCACCTCGACGCATTCCGCGATGGTCTTGCTCGAGCAGGCGGACGACGTGATGGTGCAGGCGCTGCCGGCCTGCCTGTCGCCAGAGAAGTTCTTCACCTTGGGCGCGGTGGCCGTGGCGGTCACTGCCACGTAGGTGTTGTACTGCCCAAAGTAACGTTCCTGCTGCTGCATGGTCTGCAGCGCGCCAGAGCGACACTCCGCGCGCTTGCCCTTGGCGATCTGATCGGTGTAGGCCGGGTAGGCGATGGCCGCCAAAATACCGATCACCGCCACCGCGATCATCACCTCGATCAGGGTGAAGCCTCGTTGTCCTTGCTTCGCAGTCTGCCGCATCATCGCTGTCCTCAGAAGTTCTTGACCTCGCGCCAGCCCACACGACCGGCGGGCACCCGGGTCTGCACCAGAGGCGACTGCAGCACGGTGGGCTTCACGCCGCTGCCCCCGGCGGCACTGGCCGCCGTCGAGGTGACGGTGATGTCGCGCCGCCCCGTGGCCCCGCGCGCGCCGTAGGTGTACGAGGACGACGTCGGGCTCATGTCCAGCAACACAATCTGGGGCCGACCGAGGTAACCCACCGTCTGGTACGTGCGCGGACTCTGGCTGGAGCCGTACAGGTTGCCGAAGGTCATCGTCGCGCCGGAGCCCTTGGCCGTGCAATCGGCCGGGGGCACCAGCGAGTTCATCGCGGTATAGCCCAAACGGGTGTCCGGGTCCACCGCGATACGCTCACCGCTGATGGGCAGGTTCGCGTACCAACCTCTGTAGGTGCCTGCGCTGCCGGTTCCGAAGGTGAACGTGGCGCTGCCGGTGGTCTGGCCCGTCGAGCTGTCGAAAGAACGTTGGTACAGCTTGCTCGTCGTGATCTGGTAGTCGCCGACATCGTTGCTCAGGTTGTCCCAGATGCCGTAGACCGCGTTCGTCTCGCTGCTCGACGCATCGTCCGATTCGATGAACTTGCCGGTGCCGAAAAGCACCATGTAGCCGTTGTTGAGCCCAGGCGCCACCGCCGGAACCGTGGTCACGGGTTGCGGCTTGCTGGTGGCATCCCGCAGGATGGCCATGGGGATCATGGTGCCCCCCGAGGTCTTCACGGCGTTGGTCGCTGCCGAGGAATTGATGCCACCCTGAAAGTCAAATTTCCACAAATTGCCCTGGGTGTCGCCGGCATAGAAGATCACCGCATTGCCCTCGGTGTCGTAGGCCACGCCTGGGTTGGCCAGCGCGGCGGAGGTCGTGGTCGCGGGTGCGGGCAGCTTGACCTTGTAGTAGTTGTTGTTGAGCACCCAGCCGGAGCCCACCGGCTTGTCCACGCTGAGCAGGAACAACACCTGTTGCCCGGTGGTGCTGGCGCGGCCATCCGCTTGGTAGTTGTTGTAGCCGCTGGTCACGGCGACAAACCATCGGGTGGTGGAACTGCCCGCCAACTTCATGCGGACCAGTCGAGGTTGCCCCAGCACGTTGCCCATGTCGCTGTCGTGCCGGTCCGTGAACTCGAACATCACGTTGGACTTGGAAAAATTCTCCGGGTCCGTCACGTCGAGGCCAAAGATGCCTTGCGCGCCCCCTCCCATGCCGGAGACCAGCAGCGTTTTCCAGGTGGAGGTGCCGCTCACCAACACCTCGGCCTCGCCCACCGTGGGAATCGCGTCGACGTAAGGGCGGTGCACGTAGTCGGGATCGGCCAGCTTGTTGACGTCTTTCGCGACCTCCTTCGGCAGGTAGGCGAAAAGCTCCTTGCCATCGCTGGCGCGGAACGCGTGCAGCATGCCGTCGTTGACGCCCACGTAAACCACGGCGGCGCGATTCGCTTGCGTCGCGGCGAACGTGGCGTACCCCGGACCGATCACGTTGGGATCGGCGCCTTGCTTGTACACCGGACCGGAGTTGACGACGTCGCCCATGACCGAGCTGCGCGAGCGCAGATAACCGGTGCCCGCACCTGCCTCCAGGCTTCGGTCGCCCCGCAGCCAGTTGATGTTCGCGTCCTGCATGTCGGAATTGCTCAGCGAAGTGGGGGCGGTGGCGGGCTTGATGGCCAATCCGTTCAGGATTTCGGTGTCTATCTTGGATTTTTCCGCCACGCTGAACTCCTGCCCCCCACGGTAGGCCACGGCCCAGGCGTAGGTGAATATCTTGCGGTCAGCGGGCTTGACATACGGGTCGGCCACCGCGCCCGTCGCGACCGAGGCGTCGGTCAGAATCTTGCCGGCGCTCCAGCGCGTGGCCCCGACCGCCAAGGCGCCCGTGGCGGGGTTGAACGTCAACTGCGTCCTGAGCAAAGTCCCGCCCCAGGTCTTGGACTCGAACTGCGGCACGAAAACATCGCCATCGGGAGCGCGGGAGCTGAAGTTCAGCGAGCTGAGCGCGCTCACCGTGGGCGGCACGACATTGCCGCCAATGGAGCTGAAGAAACGCTGAATACCGGCCTGCATCTTGGTGGCCTGGCTGGCGATCACGTAGCCATCGGGGGTGTTCGGCTCACCGGCGTATTCCCAGCGGCTGTTGTCCAACGCCCCGGTCAGCGCATTCCTGAACGGATGGCCATCCAACTGCTCATTGGCCCCCAGCGCACCGGCGGTCAGCGGTTGCAGCGGATTGGTTTTGCTTGCGTCGGTGTTGTTGAACCACCCGTACTTGCCCGCCAGATAGAAACTGCTCTGCCGGGGTTGAATACCGCGGGTATTGCCGTCGATCAGGCCATTGCCGCCCTCGTCCACGTCGATCGTGAAGGTGTTGACGCGCACACCGTTCTTGTTCTTGCCGCTCGAATCGTTGTCGTTGCGGATCGGCTGCGTGTGCGCCCAATAGGCCGCCCCCGCCCAGTAGTAAGCGGCTCGGCCACCTGAACCCGTCGTTTTGGAATTCAGGTTGTTGTTGTTTGCGTTCGGGTCCGGATTGCCCCGCGTGGTGACCGCCACACCAAGGGAGTTGGTGTAGTTCAGCCCAGTGGCCCCGGTCTCGAAATAGGACATGACCTTGGTCCAATCGGCGGCATTGAATGTGCCTCCGCCCAGCAGCGATTCCGCCCCACGCCCCGCATCCACGCCGTCGTTGGCGGCTATCGCCCCGGCGCCACCATGTCCAGGCAGTTGCTTGTCGTAGTGGGTATTGACGTCGCCGATCACCAAGGTGTAGTTCTTGCGATGACAGGCGTTGAGCACCGGATCCTGCCAGCTGGTGTACACGGGAAAACCGTCGTACATGGCGGCGGTCAGGCCCGAGGTGGCATCGGGAGTTGGGCCCAGGCCCATGTAATAACGCAGGGTCTCGTAGTACAGCTCCCCCACGGGATCAAGCCCCTTGTAGTTCCCCAGCGTGCCGGTGGTGCCAAAGCGGTTCAGGTAGTGGATCACGCCGCTGTAGGCAAAGCCCGTGGCACCCAACGGGTTGTCGACGAAAATTCCGGTGTTGGCGTCCCATTCCGCCGCCGGGTTGGCCACCAGCACGCCGCTGGCGTTGGGCATGGTGGGCCCCACGTAGCCCATGGGCGCGCGCAACACGCCCCCATAGCGAGAACTGTTGTTGTCGGCCAGGTAGCCGAACGCCGAGAGCCGGGTCCCGTCCGATTTCAGCTGCACCTGACCGACTGGTTTGTAGTTTCCGGCCGGATGGCGCTGGCAGAAATCCGGGCGCGAGGTCTCGACGCCATCGCAGACCCTCACGCGCGCGTACATCGGCTGGTACACCCCACCGACACGGGGGTTGAGATCGCCGTAACTGGTCGTGCCACTGACCGGGTTCATGCAATTGACACCGGTCGTGGTGCGCCGGCCAAACCACACCACGTTGGCGCAATTGCCCCCGTAGACATAAGGGTCGGCCAAGGGCGCTGGGTCCGCCGGCATCACCTGGCCAACATAGGTCTTGTTGATGCGCTTGGCTGGAAAATACGTGCCTTGGTTGAACGTCCACCCGCTGTACAGGTAGGCGCGCTCCAGCACGGTATTGTTGACGGTGTCGACGACACGATGGCCCCCCGTCAGCCCCATGCGCAGCACGTCAATGGCCGAGGTGGCGACATAGTTCAGCAGGTTGCCGCTGTAGTCGCCGCCGCAGTAGCCATTCGTGTCGGTGGCCCCGACACGGTAGAAATATTCACCGCCCAGATCGGCCGATCCGGTTTGCTTGTAGCGGTAGCACGAGCGCACGTCCCAGTAACCCAGGTAGGGGTTGTTCACCGGGTCGTGCACGTACTCGTACCCACGGTAGGCCGCGCCCACCGTCGGGAACTCCACCGACAGGGCCAGCGCGACGTTGGACGGTTCATCCTGCTTGGTCACCGGCGGAGCGTTCAGATCGACCAACTCCGGCAAGGACGCCGCCGAGGTGGCGACGCGCAGCGCCGTGGCGCCGCCGATCAGAAAACCAGCCAGCGCCAGTATCCGGGCCCAGTCGCGCAGGCGTGCACCACGCAAGCGCGACAAGCGATGGTGGACCCCGGTGTCGTATGCCATGTTGAAAACTCCCACCTAGTTGCAGGCTTTATCAAGAACGGGTTTGTAGAAGTCGCCCTCCAGCAGCACCTTGGTGTTGGGGTTCACTCCATAGCCCAGGGCGTATACCTTGAAGGCTCCCTGCATCTGAAACGTGTTGCCCGCGCCCAGCGCGATTTGCTGCTTGCCGGGCGCCTGCACGATGATGTATTTGGGTGCCTTGGCGGGTTGGGGCGGCTGACCGGTCGAGGAGCCATCGCCCGTGACCAGTTGACTCGAGCGCCCCGTGAATTCGCCGTACTTGACGTACACCCGGGCGTTGTCGTCCGTCTCTTCCCAATCGATCTGCTTGTACATGGGCACCGACGGCGACGCCAGGCTGCTGGGGGTGATGCCACACAGGCCGCGTCGATTGGAATTGGCACTGCACCCCGGGTCGGCCACGAAGGAGGCGGCGGGATTGGCAAATTTGCACCCGCGCGAGCTGGACCCCGTGGCCTTGGCCAGATCCACGTCCATCAGATCCAGTTCGGCGTCGGCCAGCGCCAGTTCGGCGGCCTGAAAGGCAATCTGGCGGTCGCGGTCGTTGCGTGAAGCCTTGTCGCCCAACAAGGTCATGCGCGCCGCGAACAACGCGGCCGTCATGGCAATGGCCAGCATCAGCAGCACGAAAACCAGGGCCAGCCCACGTTGGGCACGTGCTGGAGGAGAGATTGCGGTCACGGAGTTCACTTGAAAATTTTCCTCAGGCCGGCGGATTGCGCAGCAGGAAAGTGGCCGAATACACGCGCCGCAAACGTCCGTCGGTGGGTGGCGTGAACTCCGCTCCGGTCGTGGTGTAGCCAGTGGTGAACTCCTTGCCCAAGGGATAGAGCTTGTTGCCATCGCTGGCCTGGGCGCTGCCGGGCGCGCCACGAACCACCAAGCCAATGCGCACCGCCTTGACAAAACGCCAATCGCTCGCCGCCACGTCGGTCGCGCTGACCCAGCGTTCGGGCACGCCGTCCCGCGTGCAGGGGCTGCCCGTGCACACATCCACCGCGTACATGACCTGGAAGCTCTCGACACCTCGCGCGATGCCGGTGTGTAGCCGCCCGGCCGTGCCGGGGTCGTCCGTGCAGTACAACTCGGGCTCGTCGTTGTACGTCTTGACCCAGAAAATGCTCAGACCCAACTCGCCCGAGACGGTCGAGGCCGGCACCGAACGGCCACCACAGGTCTGCACGCTGCCATCGGCCACGAAGCTGCCCGTGCTGTCGCGCTGGCTGGCACCGTAATAGCGCAAGGCCAGGCTGTCGCTCGAATTCGGTGCGCCACTGCCCGACGAGCCGTAGCTGGTCGACGACGAAGTATTCACCACCGAATTGTCGAAACCCAGCAACGGACAGGGTTCGGTGTTGGCGGTGCCGGCACAGGCATCGAACAGATTGCTGTAGGTCGCGCCAGCCGACTCCACCACCACCGGGCTCGGGAAACCCGCGTTGCGCAGCCCCTGCCCCACCATCTCGAACACGAAACGGGCGGTGTCGTCCATTCCCTGAGAGGCATCGACGGTGCGTTTGCTGCTGGAGTTGACTCCGTACAAGGCAACCGTGGCCACGGTCACCAGCAGCATCAGCACGATGGCCACCATCAACTCGACCATGGTCAGGCCGCGTTGCCGGCCCGGTGTGGAGTACAAAGCCATGCTCACCCCTTGCTCAGTGAGGCACGTAGTCGCGCAGATTGCCCATGACCGAGACGGCAATGCGCGGCCGATCGCTGGTCATCCAGGAGGTGTCGACGCTGTCGCCGGAGCCCACAGGCTTCTTGCCTTGCCAGCCCAGCTTGACCAGCACGGTGTCGCCGGTCTTGTCGCAATTGGCATCGCCCCACTCCAGTTCGCCGGAGGAGTTGCGCGGCGTCGAATCTCGACACACCTCGCCACGGCCTTGCGGCAGGTAGTTGGGCGACTTGACACGCAAGGCCCAGTCGTTGCGCAGGGCCGCGATCATCTGACTGGGCGTGCAGGTCTTGCTGGTGCCGGTGCAGTCGTTGGAACCGGTGGCCGTGACGGTGCTGGTGTCGACCATCAGCGTATCGGTGGAACTGGAGGTCGCGGAAGACGTGGCGCTCGCGGCGTCCGGTACCATCTGCATCAGCTCGCCGTAGTCGCGCGCGAGCGCGGTGGCGGTGACCGAATTGCTGGCGTACTTTTCGGCCTGCAGCGAAGACAGCAGCAAACCCGCCGAACCGAGCAGCCCGAACGCGAAGATAACCAGCGCCACCAGCACCTCGATCAGGGTGAAGCCGCGCTGGGAATGGAGTGTGGGACGATCCATGCTCCTATTGTGTCCATTGGTAACCTCGCCCGCGAGCCCCATGGGACCGATGGCGCGCTCGACCCGACCAACGGCACGACCTCTGCCCATTGCGGCGACAATCTGCGCCACGCCTTGCCATGAAACCCGCCATCCGCCAGCAACTCGACCGCCACACCGAGCGCCTGAAAGAGCTCGACTTCCTGCTCTCACGCCCCGATATCGCGTCCGACATGGGCCAGTTCATGAAGCTCTCGCGCGAGCACGTGGACGTGGCGGCGGTGGCCGAGCGCCACGCCCGTTACCAGCAACGCGAGGCCGACCTGGCCACCGCCCAGGCGCTGCTGGCCGACCCCGACATGGCCGAGCTGGCGCGCGAGGAGATCGCCGCCGCCGAAGCCGAGCTGGCGGCGCTGGAAGGCGCGCTGCAACGCATGCTGCTGCCCAAGGACCCGGACGACGCGCGCCCGGCTTTCCTGGAGATCCGCGCCGGCACCGGGGGCGACGAGTCGGCCCTGTTCGCGGGCGATCTGGCGCGCATGTACACGCGCTACGCCGCCAACCAGGGCTGGCGCGCCGAGGTGATGAGCGAATCCCCGGCCGAGCTGGGCGGCTACAAGGAGCTGGTGCTGCGCATCGAAGGCCAGGACGTGTACGGCGCGCTGCGCTTTGAATCGGGCGGCCACCGCGTGCAGCGCGTGCCGGCCACCGAAACGCAAGGCCGCATTCACACCAGCGCCGCCACGGTGGCGGTGATGCCCGAGCCGGACGAGGCCGAGGCCATCACCCTCAATCCGGCCGATTTGCGCATCGACACTTTCCGGGCCTCGGGCGCTGGCGGGCAACACATCAACAAGACCGATTCGGCGGTGCGGGTGGTGCACCTGCCCACCGGCATCGTGGCCGAATGCCAGGACGGGCGCAGCCAGCACGCCAACAAGGCGCAGGCGCTGCGCGTGCTGCAGGCGCGCCTGCAAGAAAAAGAGCGCAGCGAGCGCGCCACCAAGGAAGCCGCCACGCGCAAGGGCCTGATCGGCTCGGGCGACCGTTCCGACCGCATCCGCACCTACAACTTTCCGCAGGGGCGCCTGACCGACCACCGCATCAACCTCACGCTGTACAAGCTGGCGCTGATCATGGAAGGCGACCTGCGGGACGTGATTGACGCCCTGCGCGCCGCGCACGAGGCCGAGCTGCTGGCCCAGCTCGAGGTCAACGCCTGAACCGGCACGCCGTTGAACAGCACGGCATCCGCATCCCACGGGGAAGATTCACCATGTCACGCATTCACCATTCCGTTTCTCGCGCCCTGCCCTGGGCCGCCACGCTGGCGCTGCTGGCCGGCTGCCAGGGCGGCACCCCCTGGGGCGCCACGCCGCAACAGATTCCGATTCCAGAGGTGCGCCTGCCCGATCTGAGTGCCGTGCCGGCCCATGTCGAGGCCAGCACCACGGCCGGCGCCCAGCGCCTGGCCGAGCGTGTGCGCGCCGCCCTGCTGGCCCAGCCCAGCCTGGGCGGCACCGCCTGGCAGGTGGACGGCCTGGAGGGCGGGCTGATCGTGCTGGGCGGCGCACCGGCCAACCCCGCCCAGCGCCAGCTGGCCTTGC
Organism: Pseudomonadota bacterium; assembly: GCA_020161215.1. Classification (GTDB taxonomy): domain Bacteria; phylum Pseudomonadota; class Gammaproteobacteria; order Burkholderiales; family Burkholderiaceae_C; genus Ottowia. The sequence continues at coordinate 39,739 of JAIUOM010000015.1, read as the reverse complement.
AGACCGCGCGCCAGGTGCCCGGCGTGCGCGAGGTGGTCGACCGCATGGCGGCGCCCTGACACCGGCCGGGGCACCTGTTTTCAAGCGAAAACTGCCCTCGGTCGGCGCCAACACATCCAGATTAGCTAATGAACTACCCCGCAGCAAGCTGCGGGGTATCAGAACAGCCCAAGTTGATGATCTGAATGAAGCTTCTCATAGTGACCTCCTTGACTTTTGACGTATCGACCAATCATCGCTTCGTCTCCATGCTTGCCCACTGTGGTCGCAAAATAACCGTCTGACCAAAATTCTCCGCCCCACAGCTGCTTCTTTACCTTCGGGCATCTCCTGAATACTTCTCTTGCTGTAATGCTTTTGAGCGTGCGCACCACCTTCGTCACGCTGTACATCGGTACCGATTGCACCAAAAAATGCACATGGTCTTTATCTGTACCGATCTCTAAAAACTTCATCTCATAACGACGCTCAAGCTCCAAACACACATCCTTGAGTACTCGATCTACCTCGTCGTCAAACACCGCTCTTCTGTACTTCGCCGGAAATACCAAGTGATACATCAGCACCGTAACGTTATGGCTCTTGTGCAAGTACTCGCTCATCCTCCAAGCTTACGCCGCAAGCGGCGGGGAATAGGACCCGCAGAGATTCAAGTTATCGACCGACGACCAAGAGCTGGAAGCATTGAAGGTGGACACACCGTTGCGTGCGTTCTATGTGCAGATGCTTATGTCGGCGTCGCTGCGACTGGTGCCGAAGAACCGGCGCGACGAGCTGACAGAGTCCTTCGAGGAGACCTCACACGAGATCTTTAGGCAGCTAATGCCAACGGGCTGGGAGGTTCACCGCTTTGGCGCGAAAGGCGCGAACCGCTACGAAGGTCTGCTTTTTGATAAGCTGAAAGCCCTAGTTAAGGACCTGCGTGGAAAGCTACATCTGCAGGCCAAAGACTTCAAGCCCAATGATCGTGGCGACGGTGGTTTGGACCTCGTCGCATGGCATCCGATGGCTGGCGACGAGCGTGATGGTCTGCCGATCGCGCTCGCGCAGTGCGGTTGTACGTCGGATGGCGACAGCTGGAGCAAGAAATCCCTTGAAGCCGCCCCAGCCAAGCTGAGACCGCACATCCACTTGCTGCACCCTTGGTCCACGTACTACTTCATGCCTCACGACCTGACGGAGGCGTCCGGCACGCAGATCGACTGGCAGCAGCGGGCCAACTTGACCGAGACAATCGTGATCGACCGCTCCCGTCTGATCCGGCTGGCAACGCTCTATGGTTCGGTCGATAGGTGCGTGACGGCAAAGGCAACGGTTATTGAGGCCGTCGCGCTGACCTACTGAGGCCTACCAGATCGACTTTGGCAGAGCCTTGGCAACAGCGGCAAACAGAGGTGGTGGCACAGCATTCCCGACGACCGTGTAGCGCATGTCCAAGCTGCCGTTATCCGTATCAGGAAACTTGAAGTCCGAGTCAAAGCCCTGGAGCCTAGCCGCCTCGCGGTATGTGAACCGTCGAGCTGGCCGGTCGTTCTCAAACTCCCAAACGTTGTGACGCAACTTGCGTAACGGCGGGCTGATCGGGTGCAACGGCATGTGACGGGGGTTGGCCACGATTGTCTTCGACAACTCGTTCCAATCCCGACGGCGGTCACGCGAGAGGTAGTACCAGTGGAAATCGCGCCGGTAATACTCGTCTTCTGATGGCCAGTGCCGCATGTAGCGCAGTGCGTCTTTAATCGTCTGGTGCGGCTTGAGCTTGCCCTCCCCGTGAGTCGCCTCAGGGAATTGAAAGTCGGCACTCAGGTCGTTCCTCGTGCCGACTATCAGGATGCGCTTACGCTCCTGCGCTACGCCGTAGTTCGCCGCGTTCAGCAGCGCATTTTTCACGTTGTAACCGATCTCGGAGAACACCTTGATCTGGTCGAGTAGCAGGTGGCGGTAGTTCGTCCGCACCATACCCGACACGTTCTCTACGATGAAGGCCTTCGGTTTCATCTGCGCGAGAGCGCGTGCGAACTCGAGGTACAACGTGTTGATGCGACGATTCGGATCGCGCACCCCGCCCTGACTAAACCCCTGACATGGGTAACAGCCGACCAGTAGGTCCGCATTGGGGAAAAGCTTGATCTTCTGGACGTCGCCAAGCCGGTAGTCAGTCTCGGCGTGATTCGCTTCGTACACGTCCTTCGCGTATGCCAGCTTGTCATTCGCCATCAAGACCGTGAAGCCGGCTTGGGCGATGCCCAAATCCGACCCCCCACAGCCTGAAAAGAGAGAGACAGCCGTCTTCATGTTGTTTGCGAATCCATACTGCGAACAAGTGTATCCGCTGTCCACTGCCGCGCCCCAACCACACAACATAACGAGCCTATACGGCACCAAGCACAAAGGACCAAATTTTCCAACGACCCACGGTGCAACGGAAAATGCTGGAAATCCGCCGGTACAAGCTCTAGTGGGCCGGCAGGCTGCACCGGTCACCTTTCGCCCGTTCGTCGTTCGCTTTTAGCAGAGCCGGTCTTCGAGAGCCCGCCGATGGCTGACTGCAACCAGCGTTAAGCGTCCTCACTGGTGGCAGCCTCAAACGCCCGTGCTCGGCGGCGAGTTCAACCAAACTTCCCGCCCACCCCCTCAATTCCCCGCCACCTTCATCTTCCCAACCAGCACCGAGCCCACCGTCTTGGCGCCGTAGGTGTAGACGTCGGCGCCCACGGCCTGGATGTTCTGGAGCATGTCGCGCAGGTTGCCGGCGATGGTGATTTCTTGCACGGGGTAGGCGATCTGGCCGTTTTCGACCCAGAAGCCGCTGGCGCCGCGCGAATAGTCGCCCGTCACGTAGTTCACGCCCTGGCCCATCAGCTCGATCACGAACAGGCCGGTGCCCAGTTTGCGCAGCATGGCCGGCAGGTCGTCGCCGGCCTGCGTCTGGCGCGAACTCAGGACCAGGTTATGCGAGCCGCCGGCGTTGCCAGTGGTCGGCATGCCCAGCTTGCGCGCCGAGTAGGTGCTGAGGAAGTAGCCTTGCACCCGGCCGCCCTTGACGACCTGGCGCGGGCGCACGCGCACGCCTTCCTCGTCGAAGGGCGAGGAACCCTTGCCGCCGCGCACGAAGGGGTCTTCGTGGATGTCGATGTGCTTCGGAAACACCGCCTTGCCCAGCGAATCGACCAAAAACGAGGTCTTTCGGTACAGCGCGCCGCCGCTGATGGCCTGCACAAAGCTGCCCAGCAGGCCGGCGGCCAGGGGCGACTCGAACAGCACCGGGCATTCGCGCGTGGTGATCTTGCGGCTTTTCAGGCGGCTCAGCGCGCGTTCGGCGGCGTAGCGGCCCACCGCCTCGGGGCTGGCCAGGGCGCGCGCGTCGCGCTCGGAGCTGTACCAGTAGTCGCGCTGCATGCCGTCGCCCTTGCCGGCGATGGGCGCCACCGACAGGCTGTGGCGCGAGCTGGCGTAGCCGCCCCGAAAACCATGCGTGTGGACGCTGAAGAAATGGCTTTGCTGGGCCGACACGCCGGCGCCTTCGCTGTTGGCGATGCGCTTGTCCACCGCCAGGGCCGCGCGTTCGCAGGCCAGGGCCAGCTCGGCGGCCTGCTCGCTGCCGACGGCCCAGGGGTGAAACAGGTCCAGGTCGGGCTGCTCGGTGGCGATGTCGGCCACGTCGGGCAAACCGGCCACCGGGTCTTCGGCGGTGAAGCGGGCGATGTCGTAGGCCGCCTGCACGGTCTGCTCGACGGCGGCACGGGAGAAGTCCGAGGTGCTGGCGTTGCCGCGCCGCTGGCCCAGGTAGACCGTCACGCCCAGCGCCTTGTCGCGGTTGCGCTCCACCGTCTCCAGCTCGCCCATGCGCACGCTGACGCTGAGGCCGGAGCCTTCCGAGGCCTCGGCCCCGGCGTCGGTGGCGCCGAGCTTTTTGGCGTGCGCCAGGGCGGTGTCCACCAGGTCTTCGAAGAATGCGCGGGAATAGCTGAAGCCCGGCAGGGGCTGGGAGGTGTTGTGCATGGTGGCTATGATACTGACGCCCACCCCCAGGCTTCACACGCTTCGCGTTGTTGCGCCTCCCCCCTCGAAGGGGGCGACGCCAGCGACCGGGCACAGCCCGGCCGCGGCGTCCGCTGGCTCGGCCTGCTCCGCGGCCATTGGGGCTCCTGAAAAAACTATCTGATATGTCCCGCAAACCCAAAAAAGGCTATTTCGTGCGTGGTCAGTTCGTGGCCGAGGGCAGCGAACTGGATCTGCAGCTCAAGCAAGAGCTGCGCGGCGAGGGCCCGAGCAAGACCGAGTTGAAGGCGCAAAGCACCGAGCTGCAGGATCTGGGCGAACAACTGCTCGGCCTGCGTGCCGATTTGCGCACGCCGCTGGCGCTGCCGGCGCGGCTGGACGACGCGCTGGCCGAGCTGGCGCGCATCACCAATTTCGAGGGCCGGCGGCGCCAGAGCCAGCTGGTGGGCAAGCTGATGCGCCAGTTGGACGACGAGCAGATCGGCGCCATCCGCGACGCGCTGGAGGTACAACGCAAGGGCTCGGCCGCCGACACGCTGCGCCTGCACCAGGCCGAGCAGTGGCGCGAGCGCCTGATCGCCGACGACGCGGCGCTCGGCGAATGGGTGCAACAGTTTCCGGCCACCGACATCCAGCAGCTGCGCGCCCTGGTGCGCCAGGCGCGCAAGGACGCCCCCGCGCCACAGGCCGCCCAGGTGGCCGAATCGACCGGCCTGGCGCCGCGCCAGGGCCGCGCTTTTCGCGAACTGTTTCAACTGCTGCGTGGCACGCTGGCGGATGCCGATTCGGAGCAAATTCCGGGCGATGTCGGCGCCGAATAATCCTGAGCAGCTCTATTTTTAATAGCACATCAGATGACTTCACAGTCCCACGACCCGGTTTGCATCGGCATTGTTTCGGTCAGCGACCGCGCCTCCAGCGGCATCTACCAGGATCAGGGCCTGCCGGCGCTGCAAGACTGGCTGAGCAAGGCACTGAAGAACCCCATCCGCTTCGAGCCGCGCCTGATCCCCGACGACACCCAGCGCATCAGCCAGACGCTGACCGAGCTGGTCGATGACGCCGGCTGCGCCCTGGTGCTGACCACCGGCGGCACCGGCCCGGCCCGGCGCGACGTCACGCCCGAGGCCACGCTGGCCGTGGCCGACAAGGAAATGCCCGGTTTTGGCGAGCAGATGCGCCAGATCAGCCTGGCTTTCGTGCCCACGGCCATCCTGAGCCGGCAGGTGGCGGTGATCCGCGGGCACAGCCTGATCATCAACCTGCCGGGCCAGCCCAAGGCCATCGCCGAGACGCTGGAAGGGCTGAAAGGCCCGGACGGCGCCCCGCTCGTGCACGGCATCTTTGCCGCCGTGCCCTACTGCATCGACCTGATCGGCGGCCCCTACCTGGAAACCCACGACGCGGTGTGCAAGGCCTTTCGCCCCAAAAGCGCGGTGCGGCCGGCGCGCTGAGGTTCAGGCGGGGTACAGCCCGGCCATGCGGGCGCGTAGGCCGGCCAGGGCAAAGATCTGCTCCAGGGTCGGGACCGGATAACCCAAGGCCCGCGCGCACTCGATGGGTGCGCCCAGAATGGCATCCAGCTCGACGCCGCGCCCGGCCTCCAGGTCCTGCAGCATCGAACTGCGGATGGCGCCCAGCTGGCGTGTCTGCGCCATGCGTTGCTCCACTGTGGTGGGCAGGGTCAGCCCCAGGTGCCGACCCAGGCCGAGGCATTCCGACATCATGGTGGCGAACAGCCGACCCACGCCGGGGTCGTCCACCAGTTGGTCGCTGGTGGCGCAGGTCAACAAGCTCAAGGGGTTGGAGCAGATGTTGCCCATCAGCTTAAGCCAGATGTCGGTGCGGATTTGCGCCGAGGCCACGGCGCCCAAACCGGCATCGGCCAACACCGCGCTCCAGCGCGTGGCGCGTTCGCTCAGACCGCCGGCCGGCTCGCCGATCACGACCCGGCCGCCAGAGCTGTGCACCACCAGACCGGGTTCCGGGCAGTGGCAGGAGGCCACCACGCTGCCGCCCAGCACGCGCGGCAGCGCGATGGCGCGTTCGGTGGCACCGTCCGGGTCCACGCTGTGCAAGCGCTGGCTGTCCAGCCCCAACCCAGACACCAGGAAATACCACCAGGGCAGGCCGTTGTTCAGGCTCAGCACCGGCGTGGTGTCGGCCAGCAGCGGGGCCAAGCTGGGCGCCACCGCCGGCAGCGCCTGGGATTTCAGGGCCAGGATCACCAGGTCTTGCGGCCCCATGGTCTCGGGCGTGGCCTCGGCGCGCACGGCGTGGCGTTGCTCGGCCTGGCCACCACTGACGTAGCGCAGCCCTTGGGCGCGCAGGGCCGCCAGGGTGGCGCCGCGCGCCAGCAGCGTCACCTGATGCCCGGCGGCGGCCAGCCGAGCGGCCACGTGGCCGCCGATGGCGCCCGCGCCGATCACGCCGACGCGGCAGGCAGAAGAGGTAAAAGCTGGGGTCATGTGGGTGCGGGTTCCGAAAAGAGGTTAGCTGTTCACAGCTCGGCCAAGCGGGCGCTGATCTGGGCCGACACCTGGCACAAGGGCTGCAGATAGCGGGCGATGGCCTGTTCGTCGCTGACCGCCGAGGCGATCCAGGTCATGCCCAGCGTGGCGATGACCTGCTGGCCCTCCAGCACCGGCACGGCCAGGGTACCGGACACGGGGCGCACTCCCGGCGCGCGCAAGGCATAGCCCTGCTGGCGGACCTTGCGCAGCCCGGCCAACAGCGCCGGTCGGTCGTGCGCCAAGGCGTCTTCCTGGTTGTCCGACCGTTGCAGCATGTCCAGCAAGGCACGCCGCTGCTCACGGTCGCAAAAAGCCAGGTAGGCGCGCCCGAGGGCCCGACTGACCAGCGACAAGCGCATGTTGATGGTGGAATGCAGCAGCGCCAACGGCGAATTGGGAATGGTGCTGTAGCGCACCACCATGGCGTCGTGGTCGAGCACGGCGACGGCGAGCGGCCATTTGATCTTTTGGGTCAGCGCGTCGGTGGGCGCGGCGGCGGCCTCGACGATGCGGGGCTCACCGTGGTAGCCAGCCGACAGCAGCTTGACGCCCGAGGCGAGGCTGTACGCCCCATACTGCTGCGCACGGACCACGATGTTGCGGCGCTGCAGGGTTTCCAGCAGGCGCACCAGCGTGGGCTTGGGAATTTGCGTGTGCTGATGCAGCATGTCCAGCGAGCACACCGGCTGGCGATTCAGGGCCTGCAGCACGTCCAGCGCGCGCTCCACCGACCGGATGGGGGCAAACGAGGACACTGCGCGTTTGGCTGGGGAGTTCGGTGGTTGGGAGCGGCCGATGACCTCAGGCGGAGGCCGGTTCGGGCGGCATGGGGTACTCGTCTCCGTTGCAAACCTGGCCTTTCTTCGAAAAATCCCAGCGCGGCGGCGCGAAGATGTCCACCAGCGCACCCGGCGCGTCGACGTTGCGGCTGGTGTGCACCACTTTGGGCGGCACCACCAACAGCGAGGGGCTGCCCATCTGCTCGGCTTCGTCGGGGCGCCACAGCGTCATGTCGGAGCCCCAGGGGTAGCGCAAATGGTGCACGTAGGTGCCAGACAGCGCCAGCGAGCCCTGCTCGAAATCGGCGTGGCTGTGCGGACTGAGTTTGCGCACGTCGCGCGCCACCGGCCGCTTGAGCAAGGGGTTCACCATCAGCTTGGCGGTGCGGAAGATGCGCATCTGGCTGCCTTCGGTGACGTGCTCGGCCAGCCGGTAATGCCGCAGCTTGTAGCCGCCGAGGGGCTCGGGCCAGGCCACCAGGGGCGCCACGTCCGGGTTCGGCGTGGCGTAGGTGGCGTGGTTGTCGGCCAGCGCCAGAAGATCGGTGACGTCGCTGGAGAACACGCGCACCAGTAGGCCGGCGCCTTGCACACGCAGGCGGCTGGCGCCCGGCGGCACGATGGTCAGGCTGTCGCCACCAGCGTGGAGGACCTCCGAGCCGGCCTGCACCTCGACCGACAGGTTGGGCGTGTCCGGCACCAGCAGCACGTATTCGTCCGGATTGTCCCGCTGCAGGGTGTCCCCGGTCTGCACGCGCGAGACGACGACGAGAAAGTTCGCGCCTCGGGTGATCCAGGCCAGGCAGCTGTCGCCTGACACCGGGCGCGGCGCCTGTGCGTGGTGCCGCGCGTAGGTGGCGATCTGGGAGGTGAGCAACGGCATCGGCGTTCCAAAAAAAAGTTAATCGAGGTGCGCGATGGCTTGGGCCGCATCGCGCAGCAGGGTCTGATCGGAGGCCACGACGAACCAGTCCGCACCAAGGGCGGCGAACTTCTCGCGCTCGGCGTTGCCCGACACGTGCATGCCGGCCAGCTTGCCAGCGCGCCGTGCCGCGTCCAGCACATGCTGGGTGGCTTGGGTCACGCGCTCGTCGCGCGAGTTGTCCAGCCCCATCGACAGGGCCAAATCGGCGCGCCCGATGAACAGGCCGGCCACGCCAGGTACGGCGGCAATCGCCTCGGCATCCTGAACCGCTGCATCGGATTCGATCTGGCAGATGATTCGCGCCTCATCGCCCACGCGCAAGGCCTCCTTCATGCCCAGGCTGCCGTAGCCGGCGAAGCGCGGCGAGCCAGAATAGCCGCGCACGCCGCCACGGTAGCGCGCCATGGCCACCACCTCGCGCGCCAGCGCGGCGCTGTCCACGTGCGGCACCAGCAGGCCGGTGGCGCCGATGTCCAGGCACGACAACACCAGGGCCGGGCGAATCTCGGGAATACGGATGAAGGCCTGCAGGTGCGTGGCGCGGGCGGCCAGGACCATCAGATCGAGCATGGCGCGGTCGAGGGGGGCGTGCTCGGCGTCGATGCAGACGAAATCGAGCCGCGTGGTGCCCAGCACCTCGATGACGTGGGGCGAGGCGGTCTTGACGAAGGTGCCCAGTTGCAATGGTCGGTTCATTTCGGGGGCTTTTGTAGTTGTGGCCGGTTGTGTAGCGTGCCCAGCTCGGCATACAGCGGGCCTCCCAGGCGGCAAATGGGACGCATCTTCACGCTGTCGACATGGCGCCCGTCGAATACGGCGGACGACAGGTGAAACAGCAGCACTTCACCGATGTACAGCGTGTTCAAGCCACGGCCCAGGGTAATGGCCCGCTCCAGCCGGCATTCCATCTGGATCGGCGCGGCCGCCACACGCGGCACCTTGACCCGCTGGCCAGGCAGCAGATCAATGCCCAGTGCCTCGACCTCGCTGGTTTCGGGGGGATAGTCGGCACTGCAGCCGTGCATCAGCTCCATGACCTCGACATTGGGCACATTCACCACGAACTCGCCAGTTTCGACGATGTTGCGCGCGGTGTCTTTCAGCTGGCCATCCTTCGTGCCGATGTTGACCGCCACCATCGGCGGGCTGTGCGCGACGTAGTTGTATGAGCTGAACGGCGCCGCATTGACCACGCCATCCTTGCCGCGGGTGGTGATCCACGCCACCGGCCGTGGCACCACGGCCCCGACCAGCAGCCGGTAGGCCGTGGCCGTGTCCAGCGCGGTGGCGTCCAAGGTGGTGAAGTCGTGGCTGGGCATGGTGGACATGCCGGGTTCAGCCGCCACGGCCATCGCCACCCTTGACGAAGATGCGTCGGCCGGTGTCGTGGAACACGGCGCGTTGCTCGGCCTCGGTGAGCAGCGCGGCCGAGTCCAGCGCGCGCTGCACCATGTCCTGGTAAGTGCCAGATGAGGTGCCAATGTCCGAGCCCCACATGATGCGGTCGGCCCCATACAGATCCACCGCGCGGCGCAGCACCCGAGGCGCCGGAATACCCATCTCGCGACAGATGTCCAGGTTGATCGAAGTCCATTTGAACGAGATGTTGGGAATTGGCGAAAGCGTCTCGTAGCGCTCGTCCAGGCCGAAGTGCTCGCCCTCATCCATTTCAGGCTCCAGCAGATGGTCCAGGACCAGACGCACGTTGGGGTAGCGCCGTGCCAACTCGATCAGCGTGGGAATCGACGGGCCGCCACCGCCGATGGCCAGCACCTCCAGGTCCATGACCAAGCCGTGCGCCTGGGCCACCTCCCAGGTTTTCAGCGCCATGGGCGAATTCAGCCAGGGCATGCCACCGTCGGCCCCGCGGCCGCCGAACAGCCGCACGCCGGCCAGGCCATGCTCGGTGATGTAGCGGCGCACCAGGGGCGCGGTACCCGCGTCCTCGGCATCCAGGATCACGACGGCGGAGAAGATGTCGGGGTGCCGGTCGGACGAATCCAGGATGTAGCTGTTGTCGTAGCGGTAGATCATGCGTTTTTGCACCGCCACCGCGCCGTCCACCCCCTCGTGGGCCATCCATTCCAGCATGCGCGAGACGTCGGGCACCTCGTTGATGGGCTGGGGACCATGGTGGCCACCGGGCTTGCCGATCACGCCTGGCAGGCGCGGGGGCGCATTGGCCGCGCGCTGCATCGGGTTGCGCGGGTAGGCCTGCTGGTCGTCGGCGACCAAATGGGCATGGGCATCGAACAGGGTGATACGGGAGGATGTGGTCATGGCAGGAAAAACAGTCGTTGAAAATCGGGCACGCGCGCTCAGTTGAGGGTGATATTGGCCGTGGAAATCACCTTCTGCCATTTCCTGGCATCCACGTCCATGGCCTTGCGCAGTTGGGCTGGCGAGCCGGTGTGCACCACCGCGCCCAGGGTCTGCAGCTTGGCGCGGCCGTAGGTGGAGCCCACGATGTCGTTGATGGCCGTGTTCAGCGCCGTCACCACCTCTTGCGGCAGGCCGGCCGGGCCGACCACGGCAAACCACACCGTGGCCACCATGTCCACGCCCTGCTCGGTGGCGGTGGGGATGTCGCGCAAGCCCGGAAAGCGCGTCGCCGAAGTCACGGCCAGGCCACGCAACCGGCCGGCGCTGAGGTTGGGTATGAAAGCGGTGATCGGCGCCGACAAGGCCTGGATGCTGCCCGACAACAGGTCCGTCATGGCCGGGGTGTCGCCCCGGTAGGCTACGGTCGTGAGGGGAACACCCGAAACCATGGACAACTGCTCGATCGCCAGGTGACCGATGGTGCCGTTGCCGGGCTGGCCCACCGTGTACTGGGCGGGCTGCGCCTTGGCCAGGGCCAGGAACTCCTTCAGCCCCTTGGCCGGCACCTTGGGGTTGCTGGCGATCACCAGGGGAATTTCGCACACCAGGGCGATGGGGGTCAGGTCTTTCTCGGGATCGAAGGGCAGGCTCTTGTACAAGAATTTATTGTTCACCAACGGGCCGGATGTGGACAGGCCGATGGTGTAGCCATCCGGTGCCGCCTTGGCGACCTGGTCGGTGCCGATGTTGCCGCCCGCGCCGGTGCGGTTGTCGACGATGAACTGCTGGCCGAACTTCTCGCCGAGGCCCTGAGCGATGTAGCGGGCCACCATGTCGGTGCTGCCACCGGCCGGGAACGGCACCACCAGGCGCACCGGCTTGGTCGGCCAGTTACCGCCCTGCGCCCGTGCCGGCACGGTCATGGAGAGCCCGGCGGCGGCCAGGGCGGCGGCGAGCCAGGTGTTGAGGTGTCTGCGTTGCATGGCGATGTGTCCTGTGGCAAAAGTGAGAGGAAGCGGCGCCTACCCAGCGCCGCGTGCGCCGCGCAGGCCTTCGAGAATGCCGGGCATGCGGGCCTGGGCCCGCGCGCGCAAGCTGTCGTAGGCGTTGCCGCCGTGCACGTCGATGGCCACCGTGGCTGGCCCCAGCGCCTGTACGTCCAGGGTCAGCAGCCGGAACTGCGAGATGTATTCGTTCCAGTGCGAGCTGCGCACCGCACGCAAGGCGCGTGACAGCAGCGGACTGCCGCCGCCAAGAAAGGACAGGTAGACGCAGCCGCATGCGCGCAGGGCCGTGGCGCTGGCCTCGTCCAGACCGCCCTTGCCGCCCACGAAACGTGGTCCCAGCCCGCGTACGATGTCGGGCATCCAGGCGCTGTAGCGGGTGCTGGTGGTCGGGTTGAGGTAGAGCGGCTCGCGCACGTCGCCCACCTCCCGCACGTAAGTGCTCAGGTGCAAAAATGCCCCACCCCGCAGGTCCACTGGCAGCGGAATGCCGCCACGTACGGCCTCTGCCATGCGCTGGTGCGTGGCAATGCCAATGCTGACGGTGACCGCGCCCGTCAGGCTGACCATGTCGCCCACGCGCAGTTCGCGGATCTGGCTGGGCACCACGGGCAGTGTCAGTTCGTGCAAACGGCTCATTCCGGTGCCCTCACCCGTACAGCGTCTCGACACGCCCATCGCCGTGGATGCGCGCGGCCGTGCGTCGGTTGATCCAGCAGTTGAAGCACACCGCCACTGGCACGAAGCCGTGGCTGGCCGAGTACGCCACGTTCACGGCCATGGCGCTGCAATCTCCGCCGGTGCCCATGGCACCAAACCCCATCTGGTTGATGGCGTCCAGCAAGCGCTGCTCCATGCCCGCCAGCAGCGCATCGGGCTGCGGCTCGCCATGTGGGCGCAACACCGCTTCCTTGGCCAGGCGCGCGGCATGGTCAAAAGTGCCGCCGATGCCCACGCCCACCACGATCGGCAGACAGGGTTGCGAGCCAGCGCGCAGCACCACGTCGAGCACGTAGCGCTCCACGTCCTCGACGGTGGGGTACACGAAGGCCTCCATGGCCTCCCAGCGTCCCGTGCCCATGGCCTTGGGCGCGCAGACGATGTCCACGTAGTCGACGTCGTCTATCAGGTCAAAGCTGACGATCGGTACGTCCTTGCCGGCGTGGCTGCGCTCATGGGTGAGCGGGTGGGTGACCATTTTCAGAATCGGCGGGTTCATGGTCGCCGCCAGTTCGGCGAAGCCGTCCTGGATGGCCTGACGCACCGGCCCATTGAAACGCACTCGGGTGCCCACCTTGACGCTGTAGGTCGGCAATCCGATGTCGCTGCACACCAGTTGCCCCTCGCGCGCAGCCGTGTCGGCGCTGTCGAGCATCAGGCGGAAGGTGCGGCGCGCGGTGGGATCGGTCTCGCGCTCGCCAGCCCGTGCCAGCACTGCTCGAGTGTCGGCCGGAATGGCTTTCAGAGAGCGCTCATAGAGCGCAGCGGTAACCGCCTTGATGGTGGCGCTGTCGATGGGCATGCGAAGGCGAATTCAGATCACTTGGGTGGCCTGAATCATGCGTCCGCGACCTTCTCCAGACAACGCAAATTTTCCAATTTTTCATTCAATGAAAAGTTGGACATCCCTCGTGATCGTCCGGCGGGCGGGCGTTTCGCGCTTGTCGGCGCCGTCTGACACGCGCCGGCGAAACTCGGTGACGCACCGGCGTGCGGCCAGTCTGAACAATGTTTTCATCCAGCCACAAACAAGCCCTCCGGCACAGGAGATTGACCATGAAAAACCTTCGCACCTTGAGCACCGTCGCCCTGATCGCCGCCACGCTGGGCGCCGCGGGCTGCTCCACCCCGCCCACCAACGCGCAGATCGGTACCGGCGTGGGCGCCGTGGCCGGTGGGGCGTTGGGCAATGCGGTGTTCGACAGCACCCTGGGCACCATCGGCGGCGCGGCAGCGGGTGCCGTCATCGGCAACCAGATCGGCAAGAACCGGGGCAACTGACGGCGCCCGGCCCGGTCCGGACGCGCGCCTACTTGCCGACGATTTCGTTCAGCTTCTCGGCCGAGAACTGCTCTTGCCGAGCCGCGTCCTTGGGCACGCAGTCCGGGTCGGTCTGGCAGGCCAGCTTTTCCACCGCCTGCCACAGCATGGCGATCTGATGCTCCTGGCTGGCGGTGCCGTCGATCAGGCCGCGCAGGGCTTGGCTGACCGGGTCGTCGCTGTTGGTCACGCCGTAGGCTGAAAAACCCATCTTGGCCGCCACTTCCTCGCGCCGCGCGTCGGCCTCGGCATGGATGATGCGCGCCGGGTTGCCGACCGCGGTGGCCCCCGCCGGCACCGGCTTGGTGACCACCGCCGAGGAGCCGATCTTGGCCCCGTCGCCCACCGTGAAGCCCCCCAGCACCTGGCTGTTGGCGCCCACGATCACACCCTTGCCCAGCGTCGGGTGGCGCTTGCTGCCCTTGGTGAGCGAGGTACCGCCTAGGGTGACGCCCTGGTAGATGGTGCAGTCGTCTCCGATCTCGGCGGTTTCGCCGATCACCACGCCCATGCCGTGGTCGATGAACACACGCTGACCGATGGTGGCGCCGGGGTGGATTTCGATGCCGGTGAAAAAGCGCCCCCAGTGCGAAATCCAGCGTGCCAGCCAGTGCCAGCCGCGCCGCCACAGCGGGTGCGCCAGACGGTGCAACACCAGGGCGTGGAAACCGGGGTAGGAAAAGAGCACGTCCCACACGCTGCGCGCGGCGGGGTCGCGCTCCAGGATGGCGTGGGCGTACGAACGGATGCGGTTGAACATGGCTTGGGCGCGAGTCTAGCGTTTGTCGCCACCGGCCGCCGTGCCCGCACCGCCGCCAGGGGCGTGCCGGGCCGCCTGCTGCATGGCGCGGGCGATGCCGCGCAGGATGTGCACTTCCTCGGGCGCCAGTTGCGCGCGGTTGAACAGCTGCTGCAGCCGGGGCATGAGCTTCTTGGGCGCGGCGGGGTCCAGAAAGCCGATCTCGATCAACGCCTGCCGCCAATGCGTCAGTAGGCCGGCGACCTGGGCGGCGTCGGCCTGGGTGGCTTCGCCCGGCCCGGCCGGCGCCGGCGCACCGGCCGCACCCGCCGCGCCAAACCGTTGCGCCAGCGCCTGCCGCCAGTCGTAGGCAATGAGTTGCACCGCCGCCGCCAGGTTCAGCGAGCCGTAGGCCGGATCGGCGGGAATCGACAGCGCCACGTGACAGCGGTACACGTCCTCGTTGGCCATGCCGTAGCGCTCCGGCCCGAACAGCAGGGCCACGCCCTCGGGCAGCGGCTGATTTTGATCGATATCAACCGTATGCCGGCGTGGATATTGCCCAGCATGCTCCTGATTCAATAGCGAATCAAAATGCTCGCGAGGCGCCCGCGTCGGGGGCCCGAAGTCGCGCGGGGTCATGGCCGTGGCGCACAGGTGGGTCATGCCCTGCAGCGCCTCGTCCAGCGTGGCCACGGCGCGGGCGCGCGCCAGCACGTCGCCGGCGCCGCTGGCGCGCTCGACGGCCTCGGGCCGGGTCAGCACGTCGGCCCAGCGCGGGCGCACCAGCACCAGATCGTCGAAGCCCATCACCTTCATGGCCCGCGCCACCGCGCCCACGTTGCCGGCGTGGCTGGTTTCGATCAGGACGAAGCGGGTGCGCGGCGCGGATTCGAACATGGCCGGCATTGTCACCGCCTCGCTACCATTCCTGGCTTTCCGCTTTTTTTCCACCCCCCGCGCACCATGACCACCACGCACATCCCCAACGTCACCCTCACCACCCAGGCCAACGTCTATTTCGACGGCAAATGCGTCTCGCACGGCTTCCAGCTGGCCGACGGCACCCGGAAAAGCGTCGGCGTGGTCCTGCCGGCCACGCTGACCTTCAACACCGGCGCGCCCGAGATCATGGAATGCGTGGCCGGCGCCTGCGACTACAAGCTGGCCGGCTCGAATGAGTGGCTGCGCAGCGGGCCTGGCGAGCGCTTCAGCATCCCCGGCAACTCGTCGTTCGAGATCCGCGTGACGGACAGCTACCACTACATCTGCCACTTTGGCTGAACCGCCAGGCATGGGCCACCCGCCTGCGTTCAGGGCCGGGCAGAACACTGCCGGATCGGCGCCCAGGGCAAAGCGCACGGACAAAAATACGCCACGGAGCTGTCTGCGAGACAGCTCCCTAGGGTTCACCCCAGTGCAGGGATCGGGCACCTGCCCCCTAGAATCAAGCCCAATTTCATGTAGTGAGCGTTCCATGAATCAAATGCTCCGGCACAAGCCGCCAAGGCGCGCCAATGCTGGATTTTGAGATTCGTTAAGAACGCTCTTTACATTCTCAGCATCCCAAAAACCAGCAACGAGGCCTTCTCATGTACGACCCTTTTGTCATTCAACGCCTGATCGACACCTGGCTTGCCGAGGACATCGGCGCCTGCGACCTGACCGCCCAGGTCATGATCGAGCCGGACGAAGTCGGCGCCTTCCACATGAACGCGCGTGAATCCATCGTCATCGCCGGCATCGACGTGGCCGCCGCGGTGTTCAAGCGCTACGACCCGAGCCTTGAGGTGTCGGCGCTGGTGCGCGACGGCGCCCGGGTGGAAAAAGGCGCCAGGCTGCTGGACGTGCGCGGCGCCGCGCGCAGCATCCTGACCACCGAGCGCACGGCGCTGAACATCATCCAGCGCATGAGCGGCATCGCCACCGAAACGGCGCGCTACGTGGAGGCCATCCGCGGCACCCACGCGCGCCTGATCGACACCCGCAAGACCACGCCCGGTCTGCGCATGCTCGAAAAACACGCCTCTTCCTGCGGCGGCGCGCTGAACCACCGCCTGGGCCTGGACGGCGGCGTGATGATCAAGGACAACCACATCGCCGTCTGCGGCGGCATCGCCAAGGCCGTCGAGCGCGCGCGCCGGCTGCTGCCGGTGCTGACCAAGCTGGAAGTCGAATGCGACCGCCTGGACCAGGTGCGCGAGGCCGTGGCCGCCAACGTGGACGTGATCATGCTCGACAACATGTCGGTGCCGGACATGGCCGAGGCGGTCAAGCTGGTGGCCGGCCGCGCCAAGCTGGAGGCTTCCGGCGGCATCCGCATGGAAACCATCCGCCCGATCGCCGAAACCGGCGTCGACTACATCTCCACCAGCCGCCCGCAGCAGTCGGCGCCGGCGGTGGACATCGGCCTGGACGAGTCCTGATCGGCCCCCCATGCGCCCAGGGGTCTTTTTTCTCATCGTCGGCCCCAGTGGCGTCGGCAAGGACACGCTGATCGACGGCGCGCGCGCGCGGCTCGCCGCCGACGCGCGCTACGTGTTCGCGCAGCGCGTCATCACACGGCCGGCCGACGCCGGCGGCGAGCAGCATCTGGCCGCCACCGAAGCGGCTTTCGAGGCCCGCGAGCAGGCCGGCGGCTTCCTGCTGACCTGGTCCGCGCACGGGCTGCGCTACGGCCTGCCGGCCGAGCTGTCCGACGCCTTGCGCGCCGGCCGCCACGTCGTCGCCAACGGCTCGCGCGCCACCATCAGGCGCCTGGCCACCCGGGTCGAGCGCCTGGTGATGCTCAGCATCAGCGCCGACCGCGGTCATGTCGAAGCCCGCCTGGGCGAGCGCGGCCGCGAGAGCGAAGCCGAGATCGCCGCCCGCCTGGCGCGCGCCGTCGAGGTGCCCGAGGTGCCCGGCGTCGAGACCCTGCACGTGGCCAACAACGGCAGCGTCGAGCAGGGCGTGGAACGCCTGATCGCCGCGCTGGAAGGCGTGGCGCGGCGGCTGCGCGTGGTGCCCTACCCGATCGACACCTGGCGCGAGCACATCGCCTACCTGCCCGCCGACAGCGTGATCGGCGCGCACGACTACCTGGGCCCGGACCGCATCGACATCGTCGGCGAGGGGCGCAGCATCCGTGCCAACGTGCATGTGGCCGGCACCCAGCCGGCCCTGGCGGCCGACCAGATCGGCCTGTCGCGCCAGGCCTTCGAGGACCTGGGCCTGCCCGAGGGCGCCTCGGTCGGCATCCACCGCACCCCGGCGCCGGAAAGCCGCGCCCTGCTGCGCGCCAAGCTGGGCGGCACCGAGCTGGACGAGGCGCAGTACCGCGTGCTGCTGACCGACATCATGCAGGGCCGCTACCCGCCGGGCGAGGTGGCGGCCTTCCTGGTGGCCGCCTCGCACCACCTGAGCGACGACGAGGTGGCGGCGCTGGCGCGCGTGCGCGCCGGCTTCATGCGCCGCGTGGCCTGGCCCGAGCCCATCGTGGTGGACAAGCATTCCATGGGCGGCATTCCCGGCAGCCGCATCACCCTAATCGTGATTCCGATCGTGGCGGCGCATGGGCTGGCGATTCCCAAGACTTCCTCGCGCGCCATCACCTCGGCGGCCGGCACCGCCGATGCCATGGAGGTGCTGGCCAAGGTCGATCTGACGGCCGAGCAGCTGCGCGGCGTGGTCGAGCGCACGCGCGGCTGCGTGGCCTGGAACGGGCGCCTGAACCACACCGTGCTGGACGACGTGATGAACACCATCACCGGGCCACTGGGCATCGACTCGGGGCGCTGGTCGGTGGCCTCGATCCTGTCCAAGAAGCTCTCGGCCGGCTCCACCCATGTGATTGTCGATCTGCCCTACGGCCCGCAGGCCAAGCTCAAGAGCCGCGACGAAGGGCTGGAGCTGGCGCGCCTGTTCGAAACGGTGGGCCGCCAGGTCGGGCTGACCATCGAAGCCCACGCCACGGACGGCGCCGCGCCGATTGGCCGCGGCATCGGCCCGGCGCTGGAGGCGCGCGACGTGCTGCGCGTGCTCGACAACGCCACCGATGCCCCGCCCGATCTGCGCGACAAGGCGCTGTTCTTCGCCAGCCGCATCCTGGCCTGGGACCCGGCCATCGGCAACGCCGAGCAGGGCCTGGCGCGCGCCTGGGAGTTGCTGCGCAACGGCGCGGCGCGCCGCAAGCTCGACGAAATCGTCGACGCCCAGGGCCGGCGCCAGCCGCCAGTGCTGCCCGGCGCCCTGACCCACACCGTGCGGGCCCAGCGCGCCGCACCCGGGGCCGAGCTGCACATCGCGCGCATCACCGAGATCGCGCGACGCGCCGGCGCCCCCAACGACAAGAGCGCCGGTATCGATCTGGTGTACCGAGCCGGCACGCCGGTCCACGCGGGGCAGGAGCTCTACGTTATCCACTCAAGCTCCGCCACCGATCTCGAGTCGGCCGCCACCCTGGCGCAATCCGATCCGGGCCTTCACCTTCTCGCCTAACCACCAAGGACAAAGCCATGTCGCACATCACCCGCAAACAATTCTGTCGCGCCCTGTCGCTCGTGGCCCTGCTTGGCGCTGGCGCGACCGCGCCGGCGCTGGCCCAGACCGGCGGCGCCCCGACCCGGCCGCTGGAAATCACCGTCACCTTTCCGCCCGGTGGCGGCACCGACATGCTGGCGCGCCTGATCGGCGCGCACACGCAAGAGGTGATGGGCCGCACCTCGGTGGTCGAGAACCGCCCCGGCGCCAGCGGCAACGTGGGCGCGCGCTACGCCGCCGGCCGGCCGGCCGACGGCACCACCCTGCTGATGGTCAACAGCTCGTTCGCGGTCAACCCCGGCGTGTTCAAGTCAATGCCGTTCGACCCCAAGACCGACTTCGTGCCGATCATCAACATCGCCTACATCGCCACCGTGGTCATCGTGCCGGCCAATTCGCCGTACAAGAGCTTCGGCGATCTGATGGCCGCCGCCAAGCCCGATAAAAACCCGGTTTCCTTCGGCTCCTGCGGCAGCGGCACGCCGCAGCACCTGGCCGGCGCGCAGATCAACCTGCAGGCCAAGGTCAACATGGTGCACGTGCCCTACAAGGGTTGCGGGCCGGCCCTGACCGACGTCGCCGGCGGCCAGACCCCGGTCGGCTTTGTCACCGTCTCCAGCGCCATGCCGCTGATCAAGAGCGGCAAGCTGCGCGCGCTGGCCATCACCTCCAAGGAGCGCTACCGCAACCTGCCCGACGTGCCCACCGTGGCCGAGCAAGGCCTGCCCGGCTACGAGCTGAGCCAATGGCACGGCCTGCTGGCGCCCAAGGGCACGCCGGTGGAAGTGCAAAACCGCCAGTACGAGGGCATCGCCAAGATCATGGCCCGCGAGGACGTGCAGAAAACCCTGAACGAGCTGGGCTACACCCCGGCCCACGACGGCCCCGCCGCGTTCAAGAAGATCGTGGATGCCGACATCGACCGCTTTGCCGAGATCGCCAAGCGCATCGGGCTGACGGCCGATTGAAGACAGCGGCGCCTGGGGGGCGCTCCGCGAGCTCCTAAAAGAGTAGCAACTCAGGTTTTGTGGGCGCCGACCAACGGCCAAAATGACCCCAAACCTCGGGATTTGGACCGGGGCCCGCCGGCTGCACCCACCGGGCCGCCAGCCACCTCCCGGTCGGCGAGTTGCTCCTGAAACAATAGCTGATCAGGCTTTGTGGGCGCCGACCAAGGCCCCAAAGTCGCCATGAAATGCCACCGGCGTCACGCCGGCCGCCCCCGTGCTACGCTGCGCCGCATGACCGACCGCCCCGCCGACGCCAGCCTGATCGATTCGCGCACCGCCGCCTGGCGCCTGGTGGTCACGGTGCTGCTGGTGATGCTGGGCAACAGCAGCATGTACGTGGTGTCGGTGGTGCTGCCCGAGGTGCAGCGCGAATTCGGCATCAGCCGCGCCGACGCCTCCCTGCCCTACACCGCCATGATGATCTGCCTGGGCGTGGGCGGCGTGTGGGCCGGCAAATGGGCCGACCGCTGGGGCATCACCCCGGTGCTGTGGGTTGGCGCCGCCGCCGTCTGCGCCGGCTTCGTGCTGGCCGGCCTGGCGCCCAACATCTGGGTGTTTGGGCTGGCGCACGGCCTGTTGCTCGGCCTGTTGGGCGGCGCCAGCACCTTCGCGCCGCTGATGGCCGACACCAGCCTGTGGTGGAACCGAAGGCGCGGCATCGCCGTGGCGCTGTGCGCCAGCGGCAACTACATCGCCGGCACCGTCTGGCCGCCCTTGGCGCAATGGGGCATTTCAACCGTCGGCTGGCGACCGACCTACATCGCGCTGGGCCTGTTCTGCGGCCTGGGCATGGCCGTGCTGGCGCTGCGCATGCGCCAGCGCCCGCCGGCCATCGCGCAGGAGCCCGCGCCGACCGCCACCACCGGCGCCGGCGCCGGCGTGGCCCGCGTGGCGCCGATCCCGCTGCCGTTCGGCCTGCCGCCGGCCCACGCGCAATGGCTGCTGTGCGTGGCCGCCGTCGCCTGTTGCGTGGCCATGGCCATGCCGCAGGTGCACATCGTGGCCTACTGCACCGATTTGGGCTATGGCGCGGCACGCGGGGCCGAAATGCTGTCGCTGATGCTGGCCACCGGCATCGTCAGCCGGCTGGTGTCGGGCTGGATCTGCGACCACATCGGCGGCATCCGCACCCTGCTGCTGGGCTCGGCCCTGCAAGGCGTGGCGCTGCTGCTGTTTCTGCCTTTTGACGGGCTGGTGCCGCTGTACGTGGTGTCGGCGCTGTTCGGGCTGTTCCAGGGCGGCATCGTGCCGTCCTACGCCATCATCGTGCGCGAGCATTTCCCGGCCCGTGAGGCCGGCGCGCGGGTCGGCGCCGTGATCATGGCCTCGTTGATCGGCATGGCGCTGGGCGGCTGGATGTCGGGCTGGGTGTTCGATCTGACCGGCAGCTACCGCGCCGCGTTCCTGAACGGCATCGGCTGGAACCTGCTGAACCTGAGCATCGTCAGCTGGCTGTTCTGGCGCAGCAGGCGCGGCGCGGCGGTGTTCAGTCCACCGTCGCCCCGGCCTTCTTGACCCACTCGGCGTCGCGCGGCAGATCGCGCGCGACGATCGCCGGGGCTTGCGCGCAGGAAGTGGGTAGAACGCCAGATCCAACTTGAAGCCCAGTTGCGGCACGGTGCCGGCCTGACGAAGAGCCATCGGCTCGCGCAGGGGCGTCAGGCCGGCGGCTGCAAGGCAATGATGGCCATGCCCACCAGCGCGGTGCCGGCGCCCACCACGTCCCAACGGGTCAAGGCCACGCCGTCGACGACGCGCAGCCAGAGCAGAGCCACGGCGATGTACATGCCGCCGTAAGCGGCGTAGGTCCGTCCGGCGGCGCTCGGGTGCAAGGTCAGCAACCAGGCAAACAGCGCCAGCGACAGCGCGGCGGGCAGCAACAGCCACGCGCTTTTGCCCTGCCGGATGACCAACCAGGGCAAATAGCAGCCGATGATTTCCGCCACGGCGGTGACGGCAAAAAGAAGACCCAAGCGCAGAAGTTCCACGAAATTTCCCTGGTGGGCGGGGGCCTCATGGTGCCTCATACCAAAAGGCGTTCAAAAATATCAACCGTTCGCGTTGAGCTTGTCGAAACGCTGTCCCGGGCTTCGACAAGCTCAGCCTGAGCGGTTCTTGTGGCTTGAACGCCCATCGAT
Source organism: Pseudomonadota bacterium (assembly GCA_020161215.1). Taxonomy (GTDB): domain Bacteria; phylum Pseudomonadota; class Gammaproteobacteria; order Burkholderiales; family Burkholderiaceae_C; genus Ottowia. The sequence goes on along the minus strand of JAIUOM010000015.1, from coordinate 17,746 downwards.
ATCAAAGCGCCACCGACGTCCGCAGCCGGGCGGCGGCTTCGGCGCCGTCACGCCCGACTGGGCACGCCCACCATCAGGCCCACCTCGGTGGCCGTGCGCTCCAGCAGCGCGCGAGCAGCGTCGGCTGGCGCGGCATGCGCGCGCAGATGCAGCAGGCCATACTCCAGCGCGGCCGCCGGCTCGCCGGCCAGCAGCAAGGCGCCGGCGGCGTCACTCACCGCCGGCGGCAGCCGCGCCTGCAGGAGGGCGGCGGCGACGGCCTGGGCCAAATCACCGTCGCCCGCCAACGCAAAGCGCGCCACGAAGCCGGTCGGCACCAAGGCCAGGATGCAGGCGCGCGCCGCCGCGTCGTCCGGCAGATGCAGCACCGGCCGGCCGCCCCCCACGGCCGCGTGCAGCACGCGCAGGGCTTCGGGCGGGCTGAGCCCGGCGTGCGCCGCGATGGCGGCCAAGGCCCGAGGTTTGTCGCGCACGCGGCGCAGGCGGAAAAACTCGATGGCCCGCATGGCTCGGTGCACGCCGCGTGTCGTCGGCCGCTCAGACGACGACCGGTTCCGGCTCCAGGCGGATGCCGAAGCGCTCGTACACGCTGGTCTGGATGGCCTTGGCCAGGGTCATCACCTCGCCACCGGTGGCCGGCTGCTCGGGGCCGCCGCGGTTGACCAGCACCAGCGCCTGCTTGTCGTACACGCCGGCGTTGCCCACCCGCTTGCCGCGCCAGCCACAGGCGTCGATCAGCCAGCCGGCGGCCAGCTTGACGCTGCCGTCGGGCATGGGGTAGTGCACCAGCTTGGGGTCGCGGCCGATGATGTCGGCGCACTGCTCCGGGGTCACGGTCGGGTTCTTGAAGAAGCTGCCGGCGTTGCCGATGACGGCCGGGTCGGGCAGCTTGGCGCGGCGGATCTCGACCACCCAGTCGCCAATCTGGCGCGCGCTGGGCTGCGCCGTGCCCGCTTCCTGCGCCTTGCGCGCCAGGTCCAGGTAGCTCAGTTCGGGCTGCCAGGCCCTGGGCAAGGCCAGGCGCACCCGCAGGATCAGTGCCCGGCCAGCCAGACCGAAATCACCCGGCGTGGCGGCCGTGTGCTTGAACACCGAATCGCGGTAGCCAAAGCCGCATTGGGCGGCGTCCAGGGTGAACACCTCGCCGGTCTGCAGGTCGATGGCGTCCAGCTCATGAAAGCGGTCTTGCAGCTCGACCCCGTAGGCGCCGATGTTCTGCACCGGGCTGGCGCCCACGGTGCCGGGGATCAGGGCCAGGTTTTCCAGGCCGGGCAGGTCCTGGTCCAGCGTCCAGGTGACGACGTCGTGCCAGTTCTCGCCGGCGCCGGCCTCGACGAGGGTGTGGCGGTCGGTCTGCTCCAGCACGCGGCGGCCGGCCACTTCCACCTTCAGCACCAGGGCGCGCACGTCGCCGGTCAGCACGATGTTGCTGCCGCCGCCGAGCACGAATTTGGGTTGCGCGGCCAACTCGGGGTCGGCCAGCACGGCGCGCAGGTCGGCCTCGCCGCGCACCCGCACCAGCTCGCCGGCGCGCGCCGCGATACCGAAACTGTTGAGCGGCTGCAGGGGCAGGTTGCGTTCCACGATCATGGGACAATTGTCTCATTCGGACATGCATGAAAGAGGTACCCAATGCCCTCCTTTGACACGGTTTGCGAACCCGACATGGTGGAAGTGAAGAACGCGGTGGAGAACACCGCCAAGGAGATCGGCACGCGCTTTGATTTCAAGGGCACGTCGGCCGGCATCGAGCTGAAAGACAAGGAAGTCACCCTGCTGGGCGACGCCGATTTTCAGCTGCAGCAGGTGGAAGACATCCTGCGCAACAAAATGACCAAGCGCAACGTGGACGTGCGCTTCCTGGACAAGGGCACGGTACAGAAAGTCGGCGGCGACAAGGTCAAGCAGGTGATCAAGGTCAAGAACGGCATCGCCACCGAGGACGGCAAGAAGATCCAGAAGCTGATCAAGGACGCCAAGCTGAAGGTGCAGGCCGCCATCCAGGGCGACGCGGTGCGCGTGACCGGCGCCAAGCGCGACGATCTGCAGGCCGTGATGGCGCTGCTGCGCAAGGAAATGGCCGATCTGCCGCTCAGCTTCGACAACTTCCGGGACTGAGCCCGCCTCAAAAAAAAGAGCCTCGCGGCTTGCTGGAATGGCCTTGACCCGCCGATCCGCCATGACGACGCCCCATCTGCCGGTGTCGCCGCGCCTGTTCGGGCTGCTGCTGAGCGGCTCGGCCCTGCTGGGCACCGGCGCCTGGGCCGACACCGCCGTGTCGCTGCAGGGCATGCTGGGCAGCAAGGCCTTGCTGATCGTGAGCGGTGGGGCGCCGCGCGCCGTGGCGCCGGGCGAGACGCACCAGGGCGTGAAAGTGCTTTCCACCCAGGGCGACCAGGCGCTGGTGCAGGTGGACGGGCGCACCGTCACGCTGCGGGTCGGAGAGGCACCGGCCAGCGTGGGCGGCCGGCCCGGGGCGACGGGCGGCGACCGCGTGGTGCTGACCGGCGACGCGCGCGGGCATTTCGTCACCTCGGGCGCCATCAACAACCAACCGGTGCGTTTTCTGGTCGATACCGGGGCGTCGGTGGTCTCGCTTGGCCAAGCCGAGGCCGACCGCCTGCGGCTGGACTACCGCGGCGGCCAGCCGGTGACCATGTCCACCGCCAACGGCCTCACGCGGGGCTGGGCTTTCAAGCTCGATCAGGTGCGCCTGGGCGACGTGGTGGTGTACGGCGTCGACGCGGTGGTCACGCCCGCCGCCATGCCGATGGTGCTGCTGGGCAACAGCTTTCTGTCGCGCTTCAGCATGCAACGCGAGGGCGACCAGATGATGCTGGTGCGCCGGCGCTGACCGGCGATCCGACCGCCCTGTCGGTCGGATTTTTGGCGAAATAGGCCGCAGGCCGGCGCCCACTCATCCAAACACGCTATATTTTAAATAGCAATCCAGGGGACGATTCAACAGGCCATCAGCGCCGCGCCGCCGTCACCACGATCTCGATGCGCCAGGCCGGATTGGCCAGGGCGGCCTGCACGGTGGCGCGCGGCGGCGCATGGCCCGGGGCCACCCAGGCGTCCCACACCTCGTTCATGGCGCCGATGTCGGCGATGTGGGCCAGGTAGATCTGGGTGCGCAGGATGCGCGTCTTGTCGCTGCCGCAGGCGGCCAGATGGGCGTCCACCTGGGCCAGCACGTCGGCGGTCTGGCCGCGGATATCGGTGGCCGTGCCCTCGGGCACCATGCCGGCCAGGTAGATCACGTCGTTGAATACCGCGGCTTCGCTGTAGCGCGCGGCCATGCCGTGTCGGGTGAGGGTGTCGCTCATGGTTTTTTCGATCCCAGTTTGGATTCGGTGCCGGCCAGCAGGCGCTGGATGTTCTCGCGGTGGCGCAGCAGCAGCAGCAGGCCCATGGCCATCATGGCCAGCAGTTTCTCGCGCGAGGCCACCCAGGCCACGCCCCCGCCCAGCAGGTAGTAGGCCGGCGCGAACACCGCCGCCACGATGGACGCCAGCGACGAATAGCGGAAAAACGCGGCGATGATGATCCAGGTGGTCAGGGTGGCCGCACCCAGCCAGGGCTCCAGGGCCAGCAGCACACCGGCCGCCGTGGCCACGCCCTTGCCGCCGGCAAAGCCGAAGAACACCGGCCACAAATGGCCCAGAAAGGCCGCCAGCCCCACCAGCGCCTGCGTGCCCTCGCCCAGGCCGTACGGGGCGCCAAACCACTTGATCAGCATCACCGGCAGCCAGCCCTTGGCCGCGTCGAGCAGCAAGGTGACGATGGCCGCCTTCTTGGAGCCCGAGCGCAGCACGTTGGTGGCGCCAGGGTTGCCACTGCCGTAGGTGCGCGGATCGTTCAAGCCCATGGCGCGGCTGACCAGCACGGCGAAGCTGAGCGAGCCGATCAGATACGCAATCACAGTCGCCAGCCCAGGCAGAAAATAGGAAGTTGTCATGAATATGGTTGGTGGTTCAGGTGGCCGATGCCGCTACTCTGACGGTATCAGAGGCACCAGGAACATTGCCCGCCGCCGGTGGATACGGCCAGCAGACGATGGCTTTGGCGAGCAATGCCGCGCCCCGCTCGGCGATGTTCGTGTCGTCCCAATTCGTGATCTCGGGACGTTGGAACCAGGTATTCAACGTCAGCAGGCCATCCGGCAAGTTTCGCCGTTTTCCCGGCACCTGCTTACCGTCGGCATCGATGCTGTCGGCAAACGGGCCATTGCTGAGGGCGGAGTTCATGGGCCCGGTCAGCAAAGTCAGATTGCCAAAGGTGTGCAACAGCCGCTCGCGCCTGTCGTGCGCCTGCTGCTTTTCCTCGGCGGTCAGGGCGCGAAGCTCTGCATTGTCGGCCCCTGGGTGAGCGAGTGCATGCGTGGGCAGTGGATAGTGGCCGGTGGTGGCCCAACTTTGGGGCAGCACGTGCTCCACAGTCAGCGTGGAAGCCAAGGGCACCTTGATATTCGCCTGGTAGGAAGTGTGCGAAGCGCGCTCCAGCAGGCGCAACAAGGCCGTGACGCGCGCCGGCTTGAGTTCCAGGTACACCGGCCGATCCAACCACTTGGCGCCAAAAACTCGGTCGTCCGGCCACAGCTGGGTATCGCCCTCCAGGCCGCGCAGGTAGGCCCGCACGGCGGCGGCGGGATCCCCCGCGCCCTGGATCTCGGTCATCAGGCGCAGTGCCAAGCGGTTGTAGGCTTTGGTGGTGAGGCCACAAACGGCCCGCCGCGTCAGGTACGACGCCAGGTCGCCCAGCGCCTGGCGCAATTGCGGACTGTCCGTCGCCAGCCGCTCCCGCAAGGCCAGATAAGCGGGAGCAAAGGAAAACACGTCCAATGCCCGCATCAACCGACCGAACTCGGCCACATCGTCGCTGCCCTCGGGCGAAACCAGATCGCGGAAGTGCTCGCTGGCACGCACCATGCGCTGCAACTCGTGCCCGATGTCGCGCTCTGGTTCCGTGCGCCACCAATCCTTGAAGTTCTGGAACACGTGCGAGACCTTGGTCTCCTGGCCTCGGCGCAGCACGGTGTAGTGAAAGAAGAACAGATCAATACGCGGGTGCTTCAGGCGTCCCTGCCTCTCTTCCTCGCGCCAGTAACGGTTGGCCGTGGCGTTGCCACGTGCGTCCAGTTGCTCGTCGAAGCTCTTCCAATGCGCCGCGTAGAGCTCCGGCACATCCAGGCCACGGCGTGCAGCCTCGAGGAACAGAAAGTTGCGCACCAGATCCGACGCCAGAAGGGGCTCGCCCCGTGCGTTCAGCGTTTCGAAGATAACCTGCGGATCGTCCTCGCTTTCCAGCGTCAGGGTCACGAGTTGGACCAGCGACTGCATGGCCATGAAAAGCGTCTGGGCCCGCTCCGCCTGCAAGGCAAGCTCTGCTTGAATCGGCGTCACATGGTTGTCGTTGTCAATGGCATGAATCAGTGCTTCCGATGCACCAGCCTCGTCCTCGGGCGCCAAGGCGTCCCCAAGCGTCACGCCACGCAGGTAGGCCAGGCAGGCGTGATGCAGGTACAAGAAGCTCTTGACCATCAATGGCCGATCCGTCCGTGTCTTGCCCTCTCGCACTGGGTAGGCCGCCTGCACGGCATCCGCATCGGACGCTTCCAGCAGGGCACGCATCTCGGCGCGCCCGGCCTGGGTAGGCCAAACCTTGAAGCCATCGCTGTCCAACGAAAACACGCCCTGGTTGCGAAGCAAGCCATCGAGCATGGCCGCCACGGGTGAGTCCTTCACCTGCTGTGCCGCACGCCAGAACGCCAGCAGAAGCAGAAGCAGCGTGGTGGTGCGCTGCTGACCATCGATCACCTCAAAGGCGGGAACGCGACCGAAAGCGCCGGGCACGGGAGTGAGCACCAGCGAACCAAGAAAATGCTTTTGCACCGCCTTGAGCGGCTGTTGGCCGACCTGACGGGCTTGCGCCTCGTACTGCCGCAACTTGTCGGCACGGTCCTCGATGTCGGCCCACAGGGGAGCCACCTGCTTGTTCAACGTCCACACGTAACCGCGCTGAAAGACCGGAATGACGTACTGAATCGGAGCACTGAACAGCTGGGTGATGGTCGACTTGCCGGACTGCATAACACTTCTCTGATGGGACGGCTGCGCCCTGGATCAAAACGTAACAAACGGGCGATGATGGCGGATTTTAGGGCGTGTCGCCAGGGATTTACTGGCGACGCGACACTGAGTCGCGCTGGTTTTTTCAGCTACAAAGGCAGCGCGCACCGCACCGGCCGAGCCTCCAGCAGCTCGACGCACACCTGTGGGGCGATGCCGATCAGAAAACCGCGCCGCCCCCCGTTGATGACGATACGCGGCAAGTCAAGAATGGTGTGTTCGACATACACCAGCATGACGCGCCGCGTACCAAAGGGCGAAGTGCCGCCGACCAGGTAGCCGCTGTGGCGGTTGGCCACCTCGGGCGCGCAGGGCTCGACCGACTTGGCGCCGATCTGGCGCGCCAGCTGCTTGGTGCTGACCTTGCGGTTGCCGTGCATCAGCACGATGAGTGGCTTTGCCGACTCGTCCTGCATGACCAGGGTCTTGACGACGCCAAACGGGTCCAGGCCCAGCACCTCGGCGCTGTGCGTGGCACCGCCGTGCTCCAGGTAGTCGTAGGGATGTTCGGTGAAGGCAACGCCCCGTGCGCGCAGCCACGCGGTGGCGGGGGTTTCGCTGATGTGGGCGTTCTTGACCATGTCTGAAATCAACCTGTGCGTCGAAGGATAGCAACCGAGCGCGCGAAGAATACCGGTTGGCGCCGCCGACCGGGCATCGACCGCACCGCGTCGCCCGCCAAGCAAATCGATCACCGCGATCGGGCCCCAAGCCACGCGCCCACCTCGACGTCGCGCCGGCCGAGGGCACACCCAACGGCCCCGGATCGCCATGGCGCTGGCGCAGGTATGGCCTTGCCGGGCGGGCCACGCTGGGGAATACTGGACAGTCTCGGCGCCCACAGGCCACCTCCCGCGAGGAACGTCCATGCCCAACCCCAATGCTTACAACGATCAGGTGGTTCGCCTGTTCCTTCTGGCGTCGGCAATATGGGGCATCGTCGGCATGCTCGTCGGCATGTACGCGGCGGCCGAGCTGGCCTGGCCGGCGCTGAACCTCGATATCCCCTGGTTGACCTTCAGCCGCCTGCGTCCCGCGCACACCTTCGGCGTGATCTTCGCCTTTGGCGGCTCGGCCTTGATGGGCACCTGCTATTACGTCGTGCAACGCACCGGGTACACGCGCCTGGCGCTGGAAAAGCTGGCCACCTTCACCTTCTGGGGCTGGCAACTGGTGTGCGTGCTGGCCTTGGTGACGATGCCGCTGGGCATCACCCAGAGCAAGGAATACGCCGAGCCGGAATGGTTCATCGACATCCTGATCGCCGTCGTCTGGGTGTCTTTCGGGGCGGTGTTTTTCGCCACCATCGCGCGCCGGCGCGTGCGGCACATTTACGTGGCGAACTGGTACTACGGCGCCTTCATCATTGCCGTGGCGCTGCTGCACATCGTCAACAACGTCGCCGTCCCGGTGTCGATGTTCAAGTCGTACCCGGTCTATTCCGGCGCCGTCGACGCGATGGTGCAGTGGTGGTACGGCCACAACGCGGTCGCGTTTTTCCTGACCGCGGGCTTCCTCGGCATGATGTATTACTTCGTGCCGCGCCAGGCGCAGCAGCCGCTGTGGAGCTACCGCTTTTCCATCGTCAATTTCTGGGCGCTGATTTCGGTCTACATGTGGGCCGGCTCGCACCACCTGCTCTACACCGCGCTGCCCGACTGGGTGCAATCGGTCGGCATGGCGTTCTCGCTGATCCTGTTGATGCCCAGCTGGGGCTCGGCCGCCAATGGCCTGTTCACGTTCAATGGTTCGTGGCACCGGCTCAGGAACGACCCGGCGGCGAAATTCATGGTCATCGCCCTGGTCTTTTATGCGGCCGCCACCCTCGAAGGCTCGATGATGGCGATCAAGACCGTCAACTCGCTGTCGCACTACACCGACTGGACCGTGGCCCACGTGCACTCAGGCTCGCTCGGCTGGGTGGCGATGATCACTATCGGCTCGCTCTACGCCATGGCGCCGCGCGCGCTCGGCAGGCCGGCGATGTACTCGCACAAGGCCATGGAGCTGCATTTCTGGCTGCACCTGACGGGCACGCTGCTGTACGTCATCGCCATGTGGACGGCCGGCGTCACCGAAGGCCTGATGTGGCGCGCCACCAACCCCGACGGCTCGCTGACCTACCCCTTCATCGACAGCCTGCTGGCCATCAAGCCCTTGTACGTGCTGCGCTGGTTCGGTGGCGTGCTGATCTGGCTGGGCATGTGGGTGATGGCCTGGAACCTCTGGTTCACGGCCTCCGATGCCCGCCGCAAGATCATCAAGCCGAGCATGGTGCCGGTGCCCGAGCCGGAACCGAATCAACACCCGGTCCCCTTGCCGGTGGCCAGCTGAGGAGACCAACATGGCGGGTGGCTACAAGTACTTCGAGGCCATCGAAAAGAACGTCGGGCTGCTCGGCGTGCTGACGGCGATCTCGGTCATGATCGGCGGCCTGGCCGAAATCACGCCGCTGCTCATGCGCGCGCACGAAGTCAAGGCGCCGATCCACGTCAAGCCCTACGACGCGCTGCGCCTGGCCGGAAGAGACGTCTACGTGCGCGAAGGCTGCTACGCCTGCCACACCCAGATGATCCGCGCGCTGCGCGCCGAGACGGCGCGCTATGGCCACTACTCCACCGCCGACGAATCGGTCTACGACCGGCCGCACCAGTGGGGTTCCAAGCGCACCGGGCCCGACCTGGCCCGCGTGGGCGGCAAGTACAGCGACGAGTGGCAGACCGTGCACCTGCGCAACCCGCGTGCGGTGGTGCCGGAGTCGAACATGCCCGGTTACCCGTGGCTGTCGCAAGCCCAGGTCGATCCGGACGAGATCACGCAGAAGATGAAGGTGCTGCGCACGCTGGGCGAGCCCTACACCGACGAGGACATCGCCAAGGCCGGCGCGGCCGTGAAAGGCCGCACCGAAATGGAGGCGCTGGTCGCCTTTTTGCAAGGCTTGGGGCTGACCAACGAACCGCTCAAGACGGCCGCCGCGCCTTCGGCTTCGGCCCCAGGAGCCAAGCCATGAACGCCGCCTGGAGCCATTTCATCGGCGTGTGGATCGTGCTGATGATGTTGGCCTTCGTCGGCGTCTGGATCTGGGCCTGGAGCGGCCGCCACGCCGACACCTTTGACGCCCTGGCGCGCCTGCCGATGGAAGACAAGGGAGAGCAAGCATGAGCTCGTTCTGGTCTGGCTGGGTCATGTTCCTGGTGGTGCTGAACCTCGGCGTCACCCTGTTTCTGTTCGTCTGGGCGCAGGTGGTCAAGATACCGACCCAGCCCGACGGCACCAGCGGGCATGTCTGGGGCGGATCGGTGCGCGAGGGCGTGCGCCGCTTGCCCACCTGGTGGGTGATCCTGTCGGCGTCGATGTTCGTCGCGACGATCACCTACCTGGTGCTTTACCCCGGCTTTGGCGCCCGCAAGGGCCTGATCGGGTGGACCGCGCACGGCCAACTGGCCACCGAAATCGCCGAAAACGACCTCAAGCTCGCGCCGGTGCTGAAGGATTTCGACAGCCGCGGCATCGAGCAACTGGCGGCCTCCCCCCAGGCCACCGGCATGGGCTACCGCCTGTTCGTCGACAACTGCGCGGCCTGCCACGGCCTGCAGGGACGGGGCGGCGCCGCCGTCGGCGCGCCCGATCTGACCGACTCGGATTGGCTCTGGGGCGGCACGCCGGATGCGATCACGAAGACGATTCTGGACGGCCGCACCGGCGTGATGCCGCCCATGGGCGCGGCGGTCGGCTCGACCGAGGACGTGCGCAACGTGGCCCAGTACGTGCTGAGCCTTTCCGCCTGGCCGCACGATTCGGTGCGCGCCAACCTGGGCCGCGCCAAGTTCGTCGCCTGCGCCGCCTGCCACGGGCCGGACGGCAAGGGCAATCCGGCGCTCGGCGCGCCGAACCTGACCTACGACAAGCGCCTGTACGGCAGCGGCGCGGCCACCATCGAAAAAACCATCACCGAGGGCCGCACCGGCACCATGCCCGCCTGGCGCCAGCGCCTGGGCGAGACCGACGTGCGCCTAATCACCGCCTGGGTCTACGCGCAGTCGCACACCAGCGCGCAGGCGCCAGGACGCTGAAGGCCGGCATGGGCGCGACGGCTCCCGCCAGACCGAGCGCGCGGGCGCGGTGGTACCGCCAACCCATGGTCTGGCTGGCGATCACCTTGTTCGCGCTGATTGTCGCGGCGTGCGTCACGATGATCGTGCTGGGCGCGCGCCACGCCGACGAGCCCCTGGCGGGCGTTGGCGAGAGGATCCTGAAGGTGCCGGTGTCGCGATCACCCACCCAGCAGGGGCGGTGACGGTCTTTGAGGCCGAAGTTTCTGCCCGCCGCTCAATTCGCCGGGTCGCGCATCTCCAGCCGGATGGCGTCGCAGGCGGCCAGCAGCTCGTCCGGCAGCGGCACGCTCCACGCGTCCAGGTCTTCGTCCAGCTGCGCCAGCGAGGTCACGCCGATGATGGTGCTGGCCACGCGCCAGGAGCGGTAGCAAAAGGCCAGCGCCAGTTGCGTCGGCGTCAGGCCGTGGTCCCGCGCCAGTTGGTTGTAGCGGCGCGCCGCCGTCAAGGACGCCTCCCGGCCCCAGCGCTGGCTCTTCATGCGCTCGAACAGGCTCATGCGCCCGCGCGGCGCGTCGGCGCCGTGGATGCCGGTGGTGTCGTACTTGCCGGTCAGCAGCCCGAAGCCGAGCGGTGAATAGGCCAACAGGCCGACGTTCAGGCGGTGGCAGGTTTCGTCCAGACCGTTGTCGTAGGCGCGGCTGATCAGGCAATAGGGGTTCTGCGTGCTGGCGATGCGCGGCAGGCCATGCTGCTCGGCCAGGCGCACGAACTCGTGCACACCGTAGGGCGTCTCGTTGGACAAGCCGATGTGGCGCACCTTGCCGGCCTGCACCAGCCTGGACAGCGCCTCCAGCTGCTCCTGGATCGGCGTCTGCGACTTTTCCTGCCAAGGGTCGTAGTACAGGTTGCCAAACGCCGGCACGTGGCGTTCGGGCCAATGGATCTGGTACAGATCGATCACCTCGGTCTGCAGGCGCTTCAGGCTGGCGTGGCACGACGCTTCGATGTCCGCCGCCGTCATGCCCTGCGCCGGGCGCACCCAAGGCATGCCGCGCGAGGGGCCCGCCACCTTGCTGGCCAGCACGATGCGCTGGCGCACGCCGGGGCGCGCGGCCAGCCAGCGGCCGATGATGGCCTCGGTGTGGCCGTAGGTCGGCGCGCTGGGCGGCACCGGGTACATCTCGGCCGTGTCGATGAAGTTGACACCGCGCTCCACCGCGCGGTCCAGGATGGCGTGGGCGGGCGACTCGGCCACCTGCTCGCCAAAAGTCATGGTGCCCAGGCAGATGGGAGTGACGTGCAGGTCGCTGGCGCCCAGGGCCAGGGTCTGGGTGAAATCAAGAGACGGATTCGTAGGCATGCACCGAGTCTATCGGGGCTGGCGCGGCCAGGTGGCGACCGCCTTGAGTGGCCTTTTACTACTGTTTTTGTAGCTGCACAGGATGTATGGGCGCCGACAGAATCCCTTTTTTCATCCGCGCGCCGCCGGAAGATGCCAGACCCGCCGCACCGCCGAAAGCGCGGCCACCACCGCCGGGTCGTGCTCGGCGGCGCGAGAGTGCACGAAGCCCAGATCGGCCGAAACCCGTGCGTGCGGCCAGATCACCAGCTCGCCCGCCTCGCTGCCGCGCATGGCCTGGTCCTCGCGCAGCAGGGTCAGGCCGGCCCCGGAGCGCGCCAGGCTGAGCGCCAGCGAGGGCTCGTCGGATTCGATGACGTGGCGCGGCGCCAGGCCTTGGCGCGCGAACAGCGCGTGCAGCAGCACGTGCAGGTGGTGGCGCGGCGCGGCGCCGATCCAGGGCATCTCGGCCAGCTCGCGCCAGTCGGCGGCCAGCAGCGCCTGGCGCTCGCGCACCGCGCCGACGATGCGGTAGTGCAGCGTTTGCAGCGCCACGCCCACCACCTCGCGCGGCAGTTGGGTGCCGATGTAGAAAGCCGTGGGCAGCAGGCCCGAGACCACCATGTCGCGCAGCTCCTCGGCCGGCCCCTGGCGGGTCTTGATCTCGAGCAGCGGGAACTGCTCGGCCAGCCAGGCCAGGGTGGAGCCCAGGCGCAAGCTCTCCGGGTCGGTGGGAATGCCCACCACCAGGTGACCGGCCACCTGGCCCTGCAGCTCGCGCGCCCGGCCCTGCAGGCGGCCGGCGGCGTTCAGCACCTGCTCGGCCTCGGGCAGCAGCAGTTCGCCCGAGCGCGTCAGGCTGATGCCGCCCGGACGGCGTTCGAACAAGGTCACGCCCAGGCCCTCCTCCAGCGCCTTGATCTGGCCGGTGATGGCCGGCTGCGTCAGGTGCAGCGCCTCGGCCGTGCGCGTCAGGTTGCCCAGGCGCGCGGCGGTCACGAAGGCCCGCAGTTGGTAGATCTCCATGGTGCCGGGGGGTGCGGCGTGCGGGCGCTTAGTACTGCAACCCGGAAGTAGAGGAACGCAATGAAATCGATGGATTCGTGCGCAGGGCAAGACGCAAACCGCAGCAATAGCCATCGCTATGGCGAGGATTTGCAACGCCGCCATGCGTGCGAAGACACGATTTCATGTTTCGATACTTCGGGATTGCAGTACTAGTCGGCCAGAAAGCGCACTTGCGTGGGCTCGATGCCCAGGCGCACCTGGGCGCCGGGCGGAAACATCGACAGGCCGGCGTAGTGCGGCTGGTCGCTGACCAGGGCCGCCTCGCCCACGCGCACCCGGTAGCGCGAGAACTCGCCCAGAAACTCGGCGCTTTCGACCACCCCCTCGACCCACACCCGCGAAGGCTCGGCCAGCTCGTCGCGCACCCGGATGTCCACCTGGTGCGGCCGAAAAGCCAGCGCCGCGCTGCCCGCGCGCGGCGGGTGCGGCGGGCTGGGCAAGGTCAGCTCCCCCACGCCCTGGGCGTGGAACCGCACGGTTTCGGCGTTGACGGCGGTGACCAGGCCTTCCAGCAGGTTGGTGGTGCCCACGAAGCCGGCCACGAAACGGTTGACCGGGAAGTCGTACAGCCCCGCCGCCGAGCCCACCTGCTGCAGCACGCCCTTGTCGAGCACGGCCATGCGGTCGGCGGTGGTCATGGCCTCTTCCTGGTCGTGCGTGACGAAGATGGTGGTCAGGCCCAGCTTGCGCTGCAGGTTCTTCAGCTCTTCGCGCATCTGCACGCGCAACTGCTTGTCGAGGTTGGACAGCGGTTCGTCCAGCAGCAGCAGCTTGGGCTCGATCACCACGGTGCGCGCCAGCGCCACGCGCTGCTGCTGCCCGCCCGAGAGTTGCCCCGGCCGGCGCTGGGCGTACTGGGCCAGGCCCACCAGCTCCAGCACCTCGCCCACCTTGCGGCCGATCTGCTCGCGCGGCTCGCGCCGCTCGACCAGGCCAAAGGCCACGTTGTCCCATACCGTCATGTGCGGCCACAGCGCGTAGTTCTGAAACACCATGCCGATGTTGCGCGCGTGCGGCGCCACGCCGGTGATGTCCCTGCCATCCACCAGCAGCTCGCCGCTTTGGTGTTGGTTGAAGCCGGCAATCAGGCGCAGCAACGTCGATTTGCCGGAGCCGGACGGCCCCAGCAGGGCAAAGAACTCGCCCGGCTCGATCTTCAGGGTGACGTCGCGCAGCACCGGGGTGGCGCCGTAGGCGAGGCTGATGTGGCGCGCTTCGAGTGAAACTTTGTGGAGGGTTTGCATGCGCGTGCCTGGTTACGGTTGCGAGGATGCCACGGTGGCTCGGGTGCGCTCGACGAAGCGGTGAGACAGGTAGGTGCCAATGGCCACCACCACCACCGCCAGCACGCCCAGCGCGGCGCCCGGGCCGCGGCCGGAGATGCTTTGCATGTACAGGTAGATGCCGTAGCTCATCGGCGCCTGGCTTTGCGCCGAGGTCAGCAAGATGGTGGCCGACAGCTCCACCGCCGCGGTGATGAAGCTGGTGACAAAGCCGGCCAGCATGCCACCGGCCATCAGCGGCACCACCACCCGCCGGATGGTGGACAGGCGCCCCGCGCCCAGGCTTTGCGCCACCTCTTCCAGCGACACATGCACCTGCTGCAGCGCCGCCATGCACGAGCGCAGCGCGTACGGCAGGCGCCGCACGGCGTAGGCCAGCATGATCAGCACCCAGGTGTTGACCATGGGCGTGTCGGAAAACGGCAGATTGACACCGCGAAACAGCCGCAGGTAGCCAATGGCCAGCACCAGGCCCGGAATCGCCAGCGCCGCCGAGGCCAGGTAGTCCAGCATTTGCCGCCCCGGCAGCCGGGTGCGCAGGATGATGTAGGCGATGGCGGTGCCGATGACGATGTCCAGCCCGGCGGCCAGGCCGCAGTACAGCAGCGTGTTTTCGATCATCTGCGGCGAATCGGTGAACACCGTGGCGTAGTGCTCCAGCGTGTAGGCGTCGGGCAACACCGAGAAGCTCCACACCTTGGCCACGGACATCAGCAGGATGCCGATGTGCGGCGCCAGCGTGATGAGCAGCACCACGCCAATCCAGCCGTAGGCCAGCAGCGACTCCCAGCCGCTCAGGCGCCGCTTTTGCAGCGCGCTGCCGCCTTTTTGCAAGGTGGTGTAGTCCTTGCCCTTCATCACCAGCGCGGCCAGCCACAGCGCCAGGATCGAGAAGGCGATCATGATCACGCTGATGACGTAGCCCTGCGGGTCGTCCAGCCCGACCGAGGTGATGCGCAGGTAGGCCTGCGGGGCCAGCATGTTGGTCACGCCCATCACCAGCGGCGTGCCCAGATCGTCGAACACCTTCACGAACACCAGCGTGGCGCCGGCCAGGTAGCCCGGCATGGCGAGCGGAAAAATCACCCGGCGAAACAGCCGCCAGCCGCGCGCGCCCAGGTTCAGGGCCGACTCTTCCATGGCGCCGTCGATGTTGCGCATGGCCGCCACCAGGTTCAGCAGGATGAAGGGAAAGTAGTGGATGCTCTCGACAAAGGTGACGCCGACCAAGCCGTCCATGATCGGGATGGTGAAGCCGAAATGCTCGTTCAGCAGCAGGTTCACCGAGCCGCTGCGCCCGAAGATCAGCTGCATGGCCACCGCGCCCACGAAGGGCGGCATGATGAGCGGCAGCACGCCCAGGGTCTGGATCAGCAGCGCGCCGCGAAACTCGAAACGCACCGTCAGGTAGGCCAGCGGCACGGCGATCACCGTCGCCACCGCCACGCTGGCCAAGGACACGATCAGGCTGTTGACGAAGGATTCGCGGAAGATCGTCTGCTCGAAGAAGTTGCCGAAATGGCCCAGGGTCAGCCCCCCGGCCTCGTCGACAAAGGCGGTGTAGATGACCAGCCCGATGGGCACGATCAGAAAGGCGATCAAGAAGACGGCGATCAGCCCGTAGGCCAGCCACAGGCCGAGCTCGCGCGAGGTGCGCGGCCGTGCCGCGGGAAGGGCCGCCGCGGCGGCGCCTGAAGCGGAAGAAGTGCTCATGGGGTGCGTCCGGGCGCCAAGGCGGCGCGCTGGCGGCGTCAAGCCCTCAGCGCCCTGCCCCGCCGCCGCAAGGGCTTATTTGGCGAGCGAACGGGCCTCGGTGGCCAGTTGGGTGGCGCGGGCGTAGTTCTGGCGCGCCTTGTCGGCCCACAGCTGCTCGATGCCCGACAGCTGCTTGGACACCTCGACATCGCGCCGGCTCTTGCGGAACAGCTCCAGGAACTGATCGTCCTTGACGTTCTGCGCGCTCACCAGCGGGCTGTAGGTCAGGCTGCGCGCCTGCTGCACCAGCTCGCGCCCGCGCGGGTTGGGCTTGGCCTTCAGGGCGGCCTCGGCCGCCTGGATCGCCTTGGTGCTGCCCTGCAGCTCTTTCAGGCGGAAGGTGACCATCTGGTCGAACAGGCCGGTGACCACCTGGTAGCGGGCTTCGGCCAGGTCGGAATCGAACTGCACCTTGGCGCGCTGGGCCACCTCCTGGGGATCGGGGTAGTTGGCCGGCGCCTTGAGCTGGCTGTAGGGCAGGATCGGCAGGCGGCTGATCTTGGGGTCGAACAGCAGTTGCTGGCCTTCCTTGGACATGGTGAAGCGCATGAACTTCTTGGCCTCCTCGGCGTTCTTGCCGCCGGCCAGCAAACCGATGTTGGCCGGCACCACCGCCGTCATGCTGGGGTAGACAAAGTCGACCGGAAAGCCCGAGTACTTGCCGGCCAGGCCGAAGAAGTCGATGACGATGCCGATGCCGTACTGGCCGTTGTTCACGCCGTCGGGCACACCGAAGCTGCGGTCGGTGACGGCGGCCACGTTGCCCATCATCTCCAGCAGCAGAGTCCAGCCTTTTTCCCAGCCTTCGCCCTGCAAAATGGTCTCAACGGTGAGCTGCGTGGTGCCCGAGCGCGAGGGCGAGGAAATGGCGACGTGGCCAAAGTACTCTGGCTTGGTCAAATCGCGCCACTCCTTGGGCGCCGTGAGCTTGTGCGCCGCCAGGTAGCGGGTGTTCCACATCATCCCGTAGCCGGCCAGCGCCTGGCCGTAGTACAGGCCTTGCGGGTCGTTCAGCGGGTAGTTGCCGATCTTGGCCGGCGCGGCCGGGTTCACCGTGTCGGGCGCGGGTGCCAGCAGCTTGTTGCGCGCCAGCACCTCGAAGGCGTCGGGGGCCGAGGCCCACATCACGTCCGGGCGCTGGCCGGCCGGCAGCTCGCGCACGTAGGCGATGGAGGCGACGGTGTTCTTGTTCAGGATCTCCAGCTTGATGCCGGGGTTGGCGGCTTCAAACGCCTTTTGGTAGGCCGTGGTCAGCTCCTTGGGAAAGGAGGTCAGCACGGTCACGGTGCCGGCCTGCGCCGCCAGGCTGGCGCCCACGAGGCCCAGGGCGAGTGCGAATGAGGTGAGGCGCATGCGATAAGTCTCCTTCAAGGTGAACCGAGCCCGGGAACCCTCCCGATGGCGCACTCTAGCGGCCGCACCCCGGCGGCGCCAATCATGGTTTCTGATGCGCCCGATCAGGGGCGCTCGCACTCGGGTTAACCCCGGTGCGTGGCGCGGGCGCGCTCTTCCTCCTGCACCCGCAGCACGCGGCGCTGCACCTTGCCGGTGGTGGTCATCGGCAGGGCGTCGATGAATTCGATCTCCTTCGGGTACTCGTAGGGCGCCAGCTGGCCGCGCACATGGGCTTGCAGCTGGCCCACCAATTGGGCATCAAATTGGTCGTTGGTCAGCGCCGAATCAACCCGGGCAGCTACAAAATCAGGAGTCAGCACGACATAGGCCTTGACCAGCGCGCCACGCTCGGCATCGGGCTTGGGCACCACGGCGCAGTTGGCCACGGCCGGATGCTTGACCAGGCAGTTCTCGATCTCGCCCGGGCCGATGCGGTAGCCGGCGGCCTTGAACACGTCGTCGGCGCGGCCCTGGTACCACAGGTAGCCGTCGGCATCGCGCACCGCCAGGTCGCCCGTGCGGCACCAGTCGCCGCTGAACTTGGCCTCAGTGGCGTCGGGCTTGTGCCAGTAGCCCAGAAAGAAGATCGGATCGGCCGCGCCATGCACGTCCCGGCGGTGAATGGCGACTTCGCCCGGCTCGCCGGTGGGGGTTTCCTGGCCGTCGTCGTCGATCACCGCCACGCGGTGGCCGGGGTAGCCCTTGCCCATGCTGCCGGGG
>JAIUOM010000214.1 GCA_020161215.1 Pseudomonadota bacterium | reverse complement strand
CCTTCGCAAACTGCCGGGTCGCCCAGCACCAGGGGATGTTGCAGCACTTCATCCAGCGGTACCCGCCTGTGGGCCAGTAGTTCATGGCGCGCGGGCATGGCGACCATCAGCTCATCCTCCCAGGCGGGTTCGATGATGATGCCGTCGCCCACCTCGTCGGCCATCGAGAAGCCCGCGTCGTATAGATCGTCACGCAGGCCGCTGAGCTGCTGGGCCAGCGGCACCTCGAACAGGCGGATCTCGATCTCCGGGTCTTCCTCGCGGCAGCGCGCCAGCAGTGCCGGCAGGCGCGAGGGGCTGATGCCGTCGGACAGCGCCACGCGCAACCGGCCGTGAAAGCCATTGGCCGCTGCCTTCACGCTCTCACGCGCTTGGTCCAGCGCCAACAGCACGCGAGGCGCGTTCTCCATCAGCAGCTTGCCCGCAAGCGTCAGGCGCGTGCTGCGGCTGGTACGCACGAACAGTTGTGCGCCCAATTCTTCTTCCAATTCCCTGATGGCGCGCGACAGTGGTGACTGTTCGATATGCAGCCGCTCCGCAGCGCGGGCGAAGTGCAGCTCCTCAGCAACGGCCAGAAAGTACCGAAGGTGACGGAATTCCATGAGTCGATGTCCCTGTAAAGCTTGAAGGAGTCTGTCGTGGTGCCGTAACGGCGTTCATCGCTGTTCCTTTCAAGCGGTTACGCCCTCATGTGCTGGCTCTGCCGTGACATCCTCTTCTTGCTCGTCCGGGCGATGGGCCAGCCGATACAGAATCGGTAGCACCAGCAGCGTCAGCACGGTGGAAGACAAGATGCCTCCGATCACTACGGTAGCCAGGGGGCGTTGCACTTCCGCGCCTGTTCCCGTGGCAATCGCCATCGGGATGAAACCCAGCGACGCCACTAGGGCTGTCATCAGCACCGGCCGCAAGCGTGTCAGCGCGCCCTCGCGGATGGCTTCATCCAGCGGTGTTCCGTCCTCGCGCAACCCGCGGATGTAGGAAATCATCACTAGGCCATTGAGCACGGCCACACCTGACAGCGCGATGAAGCCCACGGCAGCGGAAATCGACAGAGGAATGTCGCGCAGCCACAGCGCCAAGATGCCGCCGGTCAGCGCGAACGGAATGCCAGTAAAGACCAGCAAGCCGTCCTTGACATTGCCGAACATGGCGAACAACAGCAGGAACACCAGCAGCAGCGACACCGGCACGACGATCTGCAAACGCTGCGTGGCTGATTGCAGATTCTCGAAAGTACCGCCCCAACTCGTCCAGTAGCCCGTGGGAATCTTGACCTGTGCCAGCGCCGCCTCGGCGTCGGCCACGAATGAGCCCACGTCACGGCCGCGCACGTTGGCGCTCACCACGATGCGGCGCTTGCCGTTTTCGCGGCTGACCTGGTTGGGGCCGGGTGCCAGCTCGAAGCTCGCCACCTCGGCCAATTGGATGAAGTTCGTCCGTCCTTCGGCACTGCCGGTCCCACCCGTTCCGCGCGGCAGCGGAATCGGCAGGCGCTTCATGCTGTCCAGGTCGTTGCGCAAGGACTCCGGCAGGCGAACCAGGATGTCGAAGCGGCGGTCGCCCTCGAACAGGGTGCCAGCCTCACGCCCGCCGATGGCGGTGGCCACGGCATCTTGGATGTCGGCCACGTTAAGCCCATAGCGCGAGGCTTTTTGGCGGTCGATATTCACGGTCAGCATGGGCAAACCGGTGGTTTGCTCCACCTTGACCTCGGACGCGCCGGGAATCTTCTGCAACATGGACGAGATCTCTTCACCCGTCTTATTCAGGACATCCATGTCGTCGCCAAAAATCTTCACCGCCACATCGCTGCGAACCCCTGAAATGAGTTCGTTGAAGCGCAATTGGATAGGCTGCGAGAACTCGTAGTTGTTGCCCGGCACCTTGCCCACGACATCCTGAATGGCCGCCAGCAATTCGTCGCGCGACTTGCGCGGCTCCGGCCACTCGGACACCGGCTTGAGCATGATGTAGCCGTCGGAAATGTTCGGCGGCATGGGGTCGGACGCGATTTCAGCCGTGCCGGTGCGCGCGAAAACGCGGTCGATCTCGGGGAACTTAGCCTTCAGCGTCGCTTCCAGGCGCTGCTGCATCGCGACCGATTGCGATAGGCTGGTGCCAGGAATGCGCAGGGCCTGGATGGCGAAATCGCCTTCGTTCAGGCTGGGCACGAACTCGCTGCCCATACGGGTGGCGATCAGGCCGCACAGCACCACTGCCACGGCGGCTGCCGCGAGCACCACCGCTTTAGCCGTCATCACGCGATCCAGCAGCGGGCCATACCAGCGCTTGGCCTGCACGACCAGGAAGTTCTCTGTCTCGCTGACCCGGTGGCCGATGAATAGGGCGACCGCTGCCGGAATGAAAGTCACCGACAGGATCATGGCCCCCACCAGCGCGGCCACCACCGTGAACGCCATCGGGTGGAACATCTTCCCTTCCACCCCCGTCAGGGCGAAGATGGGCAGGTAGACCACCATGATGATGAGTTGCCCGAACAGCAGCGCGCGGCGTGATTCCTTCGATGCCAGGAACACCTCGTGAAAGCGTTCCGCCCGCGTCAACGGTCTGCCGTAGTGCGCCTGTGCATGGGCCAAGCGTCGCACGCAGTTCTCGACGATCACCACCGCTCCGTCGATGATGATGCCGAAGTCCAGCGCCCCGAGGCTCATCAGGTTGGCGCTCACCTTGTAATGCACCATGCCAGTGAAGGTGAACAGCATCGACAAGGGAATCACCGTCGCCGTGATGATGGCCGCGCGGATATTGCCCAGGAACAGGAACAGGATCACGATCACCAGGATCGCGCCTTCCAGCAGATTCTTCTTCACCGTGGCGATGGCCTTGTCCACCAGCACAGTGCGGTCGTAGACCGTCACCGCATGCACGCCCTCGGGCAAGCTGCGGTTGATCTCCACCATCTTCTTGTCCACGGCCTGCGAAACCGTACGGCTGTTCTGGCCGATGAGCATGAACACAGTGCCCAGCACCACCTCGCGGCCGTTGTCCGTGGCCGCGCCGGTGCGCAGTTCACGCCCCAGCCCCACGTCCGCCACGTCACGCACCCGTATCGGCACGCCGCCCGCACTGCTGAGGATAACGTTGCCAATGTCCTCCAGGGTCTTGACTTGCCCAGGCGCACGGATCAGGTACTGTTCGCCGCGCTTCTCGATATAGCCCGCACCCACGTTGCCGTTGTTGCGATCCAGTGCCGTCACGATGTCTTGCAGGGTAACGCCGAGCGAAGCCAAGCGAGCGGGTATAGGTGCGATCTGATACTCCTTGGCATAACCGCCAATCGAGTTGATTTCAGTCACACCGGGCACGTTGCGCAACTGCGGCTTGATGATCCAATCCTGAATCTCGCGCAGGTCTGTTGCCGTGTAGGGCATGCCGTCGGGTTTCTTCGCACCGTCCTTCGCCTCGACCGTCCACAGGTAAATCTCCCCCAAGCCGGTGGAGATCGGCCCCAGCGCAGGTGTGATGCCGACCGGCAATTTATCCCGTGCTTCCTGGATGCGCTCATTGACCAACTGGCGCGCAAAGTAAATGTCGGTGCCGTCCTTGAAGATCACGGTCACTTGCGAGAGGCCATAGCGCGAAAGAGAGCGGGTTTGCTCCAGGTTGGGCAGGCCCGCCATCACGGTTTCAATGGGGTAGGTCACCCGTTGCTCGGTCTCCAACGGTGAATAGCCCGGCGCCTGGGTATTGATCTGCACTTGGACGTTGGTGATGTCCGGCACGGCGTCGATGGGCAACTTCTGGTAGCTGAACACGCCGACGGCGGCCATGCCAATGGCAGCTAACAGCACTAGCCATCGGTGCTCGATGGCCGCGCGAATAAGTTTTTCAAACATGGGCGTAGCTCCGGCATCAATGGGTGTGCTCGGCAGAGGCTTTGCCGAGTTCAGACTTCACGACGAAACTGCCTGCGGCCGCATATGCCGCACCTGCTTGAAGACCTTGCAGTACCTCGACCCGCTTGCCATCGCTGCGGCCCAACTGCACAGGCTGGGCCACAAAGCCGTCCTTCACCTTGACGAAAACGACCGGCTTGTCCCCCACGCTCTGAATAGCGTCGCTAGCCACGCTGACTGTCACGGCGGTTTCGGACGCAATCACTTCCACATTGACGAACAGGCCGGGACGCCACGCGCCCTGCGGATTGGCCAAGACCACACGAGCCTTGGCCATGCGGGTTTGTTCGCCGATCAGCGCACCCACGAAAGTGATGGTCCCTTGCGCGCTGGCATCGAATGCCGTGGCTTTGATGCTGACCTTTTCACCCACTCTGACCAGCGGCAAATCCTTGGCGGGCACGTTGATCTCTGCCCAGACCTGGCCCAGGTCGGACACCGTGAACACGGCGGCGTCTTCCTTGACGGCCTCGCCCAGGCTGAGGTGCTTTTCAATCACCATGCCATCGAAGGGCGCACGCAGCTCGAAGCGGTTCAGCCCGCCCGAGGAACCTGGGGCCAAGCCCACGGCCGACAGCTTCTGCTGCGCGTTGGCTACGGCGACCTGCGCCTCGTTCAGCGCCTGGCCGGCTTGCAGGTAGTCCTGCTCGGCGGAAATCTTCTGTTCCCACAGCCGCTTCTCGCGTTCAAAAGTTGTCTGGGCCAAGGCCAGCCGCTTTTGCGCCGTCTGCAACTCGCTGCGCTGCTCGGATGCGGCAGGGCTGGCGATAACGGCGAGCACCTGCCCCTTCTTGACCGTTTGCCCCAAACTGGCCTGCACACTTTCGACAACACCCGCAATGCGCGGAACAACGTGCGAGGTGCGGTCTTCATTCAGCCTAATCTCACCCGGCAATTGCAGGGCAGACTTGATGCTTGCAGCCCCTGCGGTGTCAATGCCGATGGATGCAGCCTTGATTTGCGCATCGCTGAGTTCGACTTTTCCTTCCTCCTGGCTGAAGCTGAACGTGAAAGGCGCGTTGGCCGTCTGAGCCACGATGTTGATCTCGAACGCATGGGGTTC
>JAIUOM010000014.1 GCA_020161215.1 Pseudomonadota bacterium | reverse complement strand
CGATGATGGCTTACCCGATGCATCGGCCGGCGCGCGCGTGCCGATCAACGTCCACGCCGATGAATTCAACGAACTCATGGGTGACGAGTTCATTCCGCTGATCAACAAGGGCGGCGGCGCCGGGCTCCAAGTCACCGCCTACACGCAGACGCTCTCCGATATCGAAGCCCGCATTGGCAACCGCGCGAAGGCCGGTCAGGTGATCGGCAACTTCAACAACCTGTTCATGCTGCGGATTCGGGAGACAGCCACCGCCGAACTGCTGACCCGGCAACTGCCGAAGGTCGAGGTCTATACCACCACCATCGTCTCGGGTGCGACGGACAGTTCGGACATCCGCGGCGCGACGGACTTCACGTCCAACACCCAGGACCGCATCAGCATGTCGAGCGTGCCGATGATCGAACCCTCCCAGGTCGTCGGCCTGCCCAAGGGCCAGTGCTTCGCGCTGCTGCAGGGCGGCCAGCTCTGGAAAATCCGGATGCCGCTGCCGGCACCGGACCCAGACGAAGTGATGCCGCAGGATCTGCAGCAGCTCGCGGGCTACATGCGCCAGAGCTACACCGATGCGACCCAATGGTGGGAGTTCACGAGTTCCCCGGCGTTGCAGGATGCGGCCTTGCCCGACGATCTGCTCGATGACGCCGGGCCGGCCAAGCCGGTCGAATCTGTCGCGCCGGCCACCGGCGCTGACGACAGCGCCGCGAACGAGGCCTCGTCATGAAAGATGCCGCCTCGACCGCGCAGCGGGAGCAGAACCAGCGTCAAGGTTTGATCGTCGGCACTATCACCTTGCCGTTCCGGCTGCTCGGGGTGCTGATCGGCTCGCTGCTGTTCTCCATCGTGGTGGAGTGCGTCGGCATGCACTTGTTCTGGAAAGACCAGGGCTGGCGCCATGCCCAACAGATGTTGCAGTACGAGCTGGGGCACCTGTCCAACCACTTCACGCGCAGCGTGGTCGTGCAGGAGCCGGGGCGCACTGCGCACGAGTTGGTGGATACCGGCTACGAATGGGTGTTCGTGCGCTCGGGACTGCTGGAACGCATGAGCCAGACCGCCGAGCGCGCCCGTGCGCCCAGCCAGGGGAAGGACCATGGCGGGGTGCGGAACTTCCGGTATTTCATCAGCCAGGTCTATGTCTGGACCGAGCGCTACCTGATCGCCGCCGCGTTCACGACGCTGACCTTCCTCGTTCGTCTGCTGGTTCTGTTGCTCACGCTGCCGTTGATCTTCACGGCAGCGTTCGTCGGGCTGATCGACGGCCTGGTGCGGCGCGATGTGCGCCGGTTTGGCGCGGGCCGCGAATCGGGCTTCATCTACCACCGCGCAAAAGCGAGCTTGATGCCGCTGGCCGTGCTGCCCTGGGTTACCTACCTGGCGCTTCCGATCTCGGTGCATCCGCTCCTGATCCTGCTGCCGAGCGCTGCCTTGCTGGGGGTGGCGTTGAGTCTGACTGCGGGTAGCTTCAAGAAGTACCTATAGTTTTTCCGTGTAAGTAGACTGCGCTACCAACTGATCGCCCGGCTCGGGCAGTGCCCCAGTCTCGTGGGGGCCGCGCCAACCGATTTTCTTAAAGCCCGCCCCAGCACACGGATGCCCGTCTCGTCAGGCTTGCTCCATTTGGCGAAGTAGGAATGCACCGTTGCCCGTTGCCACTTGGGCCACTCACTGGGCAAGAATTTCCACTGGCAGCCGGTACGCAGGCGTTCGCGAAGGGTGGCTTTCCGGTGTTCCTTGATCACGAGACGAGGTTTCGACGCAACTCGTCGAGCAACCATCGTCCTGCCACGCCTAGCGCACGATCACGTCGGTGCGCCGCGTAGATCGTCAGACCTTCCGGGGGCGTCGGATCTTCGTGAATCTCAATCGCCGTGAGTGCCCCGACGGCGATCAATGGCGCCACGAGGTGCTCAGGCATGCGGCACCAACCGAATCCCGCCAAAAGAAAATCGAATCGACGACCGAGATCGACAAATCGCCAAAGTCTGGTGCCGGCCACGCCGTAATTTGCGCTGCCTGGATCGACCGGATCCGACAAAACCAACTGGACGTACGGCGCGAGATCGCTCTCTGTCGCCGGACGTCCTAACAAGGCAAGAGGATGGCCGGGCGCGACGACCGCATGCATTCGAGCGCGCAGCAACGGATAGGCAGCAATGTCATCAGGAACGCCAGGCAGCAGCAGGCACAGGGCAATGGCTGCCGAACCACTGCGAAGCCGCCGCAATGAACCGCCCAGCCCTTCGGTCGAAAAATGCACCGGGAGATCGGGGAAGGTTTCACTCAGCGTGCGCAAGCTGTCAATCAGAGGTGCGGTTGGCACCAAGGGATCGATCGCAATCGTCAACTCCGGCTCTACACCCGCGCGCGTGCTGGCTGCAATGGCCTCGAAACGAGTGGCACTTGCAAGCACCGACCGAGCTTGATCGACCAGTACACGCCCCACATCAGTCAGGCGCGGTCGGCGCCCTCGGCGGTCAAACAGTTCAACGCCCTGGATTGCCTCGAGATTGCTGACGGCCTGGCTAACTGCCGACTGCGCACGCCTAAGTTCGCGACCGGCGGCTGAAAAACTACCTGCCTCCGCAATGGTCACAAGGATGCGCAACTGGTCGAGGGTAAGACTACCGATCATTATCCATCTCAAAAACAGATGGAAACTATCACATTTTCATCTCTTCCGCTGAAGCTTTATGGCGACTAGATTAATGCCACAACTCCATTTGTTGTCCTGCGCGGCAATTACTGAAGCTTTGCCACCCATTCAACGGCAACCCGCGTATTGCTCACCCGCTCCGAAAGAAAGAACCCTCAAATGAACAAGCTTCTCGTTGTCGAGACCAGCCCACGCGGCGACCAGTCCGTATCGCGTCAAATGACCCAACGCTTCCTTACGGCATGGCGCACCGCGAATCCGGAAGGCCACATCGTGCATCGCGATCTCGCCAATCCCGGGCTCTCGTTCGTTACAGCGCCTTGGCTCCAAGCCTACTTCACACCGCCCGCAGATCAATCGCAAGCGATGAAGGAGGAGCTTCGACTGTCAGATGAACTGGTCGCCGAACTCCTTGTGGCTGAGCACCTTGTCATCTCGACACCGGTCTACAACTACAACGTCCCGGCCTCGCTCAAGGCGTGGGTGGATCACATCGTACGCAAGGGCATGACGCTCGGCTTTGACGGGCGGGGCCTTGTCAAAGGCAAGAAGGCGACCTTGTTGATTGCTTCTGGCGGCGTGTATAGCGAGGGATCGCCGATAAAGGATCGCGACATCGCGACGCAATACCTTCGGCTCATCCTCGGGGTTATCGGCATCGATGACGTAAGTGTGGTGGCGGGCGGCGGGGCGAAAGCCGTTGACCTGCGTGAGCAGACGATGGATGGATTCCTTGACGCGCTGCAGCCGCAGATCGATCGCGCTGCAGGAGTTGCAATCACCCGAAAATCTTGAGCCTGGCCTAGTGGCAGGACTTCGCAGGCGTTCTGGGCGTCGCTGCTCTGGTGATCGCGTATGGGCAAGCGACTTGGCCGTCCATCCGATAGCCCACCTCGCGCACCTTGTAGCTTGCATCGCGTTGCAAGGTCCGAAACGACCATCGATGGCGTGCCCAAAGATCAATGCGGTAGCCGTCACCGAGAACGGTGATCCTTCGAAGGCACGGATGGTTGCAACCATGAAAGGGGGGTCGGGCCGGATCACGCGTTTGTGCTCGACGGCACTTAGAGCGGCTAACAATACCGAGTCATCGGCTGACCTGCGTTCTGCGTTTGGCAGCGCATGGGAAGAAACAAGAACAAGGAAATCAGCACGGAGCTGTACAAGAAGCTGGCGCCATTGCTGCCGGTGGTGACGCCGTCGACCAAGGGCGGACGGCCCCGCCTGAGCGACGAGCAGGCGCTCAACGGCATCGTCTTCGTACTGCGTACGGGCATCCCGTGGGAGGATCTGCCGCAAGAGCTGGGCTTTGGCAGCGGCATGACCTGCTGGCGGCGGCTGCGCGATTGGCAAGCGGCAGGTGTGTGGCACGGTCTGCACCTGGCGTTGCTCGGTGAACTGCGCCATGCTGACAAGCTGGACTTCAGTCGATTCATCATGGACGG
The DNA here is from genome assembly GCA_020161215.1 of Pseudomonadota bacterium. GTDB lineage: Bacteria > Pseudomonadota > Gammaproteobacteria > Burkholderiales > Burkholderiaceae_C > Ottowia. The sequence continues at coordinate 46,926 of JAIUOM010000014.1, read as the reverse complement.
GGCGAGCGTACCGAACCCCCGGGGGGCTCGTACACAGGCCCCAACCCCACGGACAGGGGCAAGCTGGGCAGCAAACGCCACCTCATCACGGACCGCCAAGGCATCCCGATGATGTTTTGCGTTACCGGTGCCAATCGGCATGATTCGGTGGTGTTCGACGAACTGATCGACGCCTTGCCTGCGGTCGCGGGCAAGCGTGGCAGGCCGCGCCGCTGGCCGGGCAAGATGCATGCGGACAAGGGTTACGACTACGCGCGATGCCGCGCGCATCTCAAGCGCCGTGGCATCAAGGACCGCATCGCCCGCAAAGGCATCGAGAGCAACGACCGACTTGGCCGCCATCGCTGGGTGGTCGAGCGCACGCACGCCTGGTTGGCAGCTTTCGGCAAGCTGCGCACTCGCTTCGAGCGTCGCATCGACATTCATGTCGCCTTGCTCTCGCTGGCCTGTTGCGTCATCTGCCTGCGGTCCATCCCGTCGTTTTGTTAGCCGCTCTTAGGGCGCGCAGCGCTGCGTACGTTTCATGGTTGCACTCACATCTTGCTCGGCGCCCTGACGCCGAGAATCGCGAGACCATTGCGCAGCACATGCGCGGTAGCAGCGATAAGCGCCAAACGTGCCTTCTTGACACTCTCGTCGTCGACAAGAATTCGCTCGGCGTCGTAGTAGCTGTGGTAACTAGCGGCCAGCTCGCGTAAGTAGAACGTGACATCATGCGGCGAGAAATCCTTCGCTGCCGCGCTCAGCATTTCGGGGTATCTGGCGAGTAGCAGCATGAGAGCCTGCGCGGCCGGGCTTTCAAGTGCCAACAGTTCAACATCGTGCAGCGATGCCACGTCGCCGCCCCAACTCGCTAACACCGAGCAGATGCGCGCATGCGCGTACTGCACGTAATACACCGGGTTGTCGTTGTTCTTCGTCACGGCAAGGTCAACGTCGAACGTGTATTCGGTGTCGGGCTTACGGCTCAGCAGAAAGAAGCGGACCGCGTCGGTACTGGTCCATTCGATCAAGTCGCGCAGCGTGACATAGCTGCCTGCGCGCTTGCTTATCTTGACCTCTTCGCCACCCTTCATGACGCGCACCATTGTGTGCAGCACATAGTCCGGGTAATCGGCCGGAATGCTTTCGTCCACGCCCTGCAGGCCGGCGCGAACGCGTGCGATGGTGCCATGGTGGTCGGTACCCTGGATGTTGACGACCGTGTGGAAGCCCCGCTCCCACTTGGCAATGTGGTACGCCACGTCGGGCACGAAGTAGGTGTACGTGCCGTCGCCCTTCTTCATGACGCGGTCCTTATCGTCGCCGTAGTCAGTTGACTTCAGCCAGAGCGCGCCGTCCTGCTCGTACGTCTTGCCGGCGGCCACCAGCTTGACCACCGTCGACTCGACACGTCCGCTGGAGTACAGGCTCGACTCAAGGTAGTAATTGTCGAAGCGCACGCGGAACGCCTGCAGATCGCTGTCTTGCTCCCGCCGCAGGTAAGCAACGGCGAACTCACGGATCGAATCGATGTCATCGACGTCGCCGCTCGCGGTGAACGCGCGGTCGTCCGATTTCACGGTCTTCTTCGCCATGAAGTCCTTGGCGATGTCGGCAATGTAGTCACCGTTGTAAGCCGCTGCCTTTTCGCCACTTGGCCAGGCGGCGTCGCCTGGCTTCAGGCCCCTGGCGCGCATCTGCACGCTGCTGGCGAGCGTCTGAATCTGCACGCCGGCGTCGTTGTAATAGAACTCACGGTACACCGCATCGCCCTGCGAGGCGCGCAGGTTGCAAATGGCATCTCCCAATGCCGCTTGGCGGCCGTGGCCCACGTGCAGCGGGCCGGTCGGGTTGGCCGAGACAAACTCCACCAGCACCTTTTCGCCGGTAGCTGGCTGCCGACCGTACGCATCGCCGGCGGCGAGCACTTCGCGCACGACCTGCTGCTTGGCGGCCGTCCTCAAGTGGATGTTCAAGAAGCCAGGGCCGGCGATCTCGACCGCCTGTACCCACTGCCCGAATGAGGGTGTGGCCAGTAGCATGGCCCTCACTTCTTCAGCGAGTTCGCGAGGCTTGCGGTCAAGCGGCTTGGCGAGTTGCATGGCGGCCGTGCTGACGAAATCGCCGTGCGCCGCCACCTTGGGCGACTCAAAGGCGGCTTTGGCTCCAGCGCCGGGCGAGAAGGATTCAAGCGTGTTCGCGAGCGTCGCGAGCAGTTCTTGTTTAACCAATAACATCTGTGAATCTTACCGAGGGAAAATCCTGAACCCGCCGGGCCGGTCGTCCGCCAGAGTGGCCTTCTCACCTCCGAACCCTGCAAGGACGAGTACGCAATGAGATAGCGCTTTCTCTGATCGCGCTCGGCGCATGCGTACAGATTGTCCGACGCGCTTGGCGTGTCGTAAACGACCTAACCCAAGCACAAACTTCCTTGGAGACGAGCCTTCACGTCTAGGTCTGCACTTCAGGGAGCGCGACCTCTGAGAAGTGAAGTCTGATGAGATCAAGCTTAGGATCAATATATCGGCGGCAGAAAGGCCTACTCGGGTTGGTTCGATAGTAGTTCCGGTAACGCTCGTCCGACGCCTTGAAACTTCTAAAGGGAAGAACGACGGTATGCACCGCATCGCCAGACTCGTGGGCGAAGCCTGCTATCGCCAGCTCGGCCTCATGCCGTTGGCGATCTTCGAAAATGTAAATCGCACTGCGGTATTTGCTGCGAGGTGAACGGGCCCTGGTAGCAGAATGAGTTCTGAGATGCACCTCGGAGAGCGTGGCTAACTGAATCACCGAGGGGTCGAAGGTGACGATCACTCCTTCTGCCCACGTATCTGCCGGCGCGTCCGATTGCACAAAGCCCTGGTCGACCTTCTCGACACCACGCAACGCTTGGAATACCCCTTCTGTGCACCAATGGCATCCACCTCCAAAAGCGAGCTTCTCCACATTCACCTCCCGCGCATAAGCGCAATTTCTGACGCAGGCTTGCCCAGTTGAACGCCAGGAATGAAAGGAGCGAATCGCACCGCAACTTGGTCCACGACCTCAGCATCAAGGCAACGACTCGCGCTTTCAACAAACACGGTTTCACCATTCTGGCCCTCTGAGATTATTGGAGGTTGTCGCCTTCACCTCGAAACGATCACGACATGCGGCATTCATAGCCACTTTGCCTTCTTGAAGCGCACGAACAGGAACAGGCAGATCGCCGTCATCACCCCGAGCACGACGAGGTATCCATAGGTTGTCTCCAGCCCCGGCATGTTCTTGAAGTTCATGCCGTAAATTCCAGCGATCGCCGCCGGAACTGCCAGTATTGCCGCCCAAGACGTAAACTGGCGAGTGATCACACCCGTCCTTTGCGCCTCCAGCAGGCTGCTGAATTCAAAGACCGTCCTCAGGACCTGAAGGAGACCATTGACCATGGACTGCACACGATCTACGTGGTCAGCAACATCGTCGAAGTACGGTCTCACTTCAGCACTGATGCAGGGATAATGTCCACGGACCAGCTTTCTGACCAGTTCGGCCATAGCGCCAAGCGTGCGTTGGAAGCGCGTGAGTTCGCCTCTCAGGCTGAATATCCGGGCGACTTCTTCTCGCCCAAGAAAGTCGCCTACCGATCTTCTCTCCATCTCCAGAACGTCATCCTCGATCATTTCAAAGATGGGCAAATACTGGTCCACGATACGGTGCAAGATCGCGTGCAGCACGTAGTCGACACCCTTTCCCAGGAGCGTTGGCGAAGCCTCAAGCTGCCCCCGCAGGTTGCCTAGCGCTCCACCGTTGCCATGCCGCGCGGTGATGAGGTGATTGTGACCGGTGAAGATCGCCGTCTTGCCATAGCTGATCTTGTCGCCGACCAGCTCAGCTGTTTGAGCGACGATGTACAGCTCATCGTTGTAGACCTCGAGCTTTGGCGGGCAAAGCGGGTGCATCGCGTTATCGACTGCCAACGGATGGAGGTGATACGCCGTCTGGAGCGTGTGAAGTTCGTCGGCGCTGGGCTCGCGAAGCGCGATCCAGCAGAAGCCCGAGCGCGCCTCATCCTGCTCGAAGCGCTCGTCGAGCGCAATTTCCCGGATTCGCTTGCCTTTGTTGTAATAGTAGGCGGCGATGACGCTCATGCAGACCTCGCAGGGATGCGCTGGCCACGCTGCACTGCTGGTCGAGCCAGCCGGCGTCCGAGCCATGCTTGGTTGTTTGAGTAATTGCTGAGTCCAAGTATCTCGTCAGCATCATACGATTCTACCAGCGCATTCACCGTGCCGAGCGTAGCAATGCCCGCAATCGAATATTCGTCGATCCAGTTGCGTCCTTCCAGCTGGCGGCCCAAGACTCCCAGAAGGCGCTTGGATCCTTCGGTAAATCGCTTTCGAGGCCGCTTGTCTTCGTAGTCCTTGCCGCCAAATCGCACGAAGAATCCGAGTTGACCGAAAATCGGCCCGATGGCCGACATGTGGAAGAACACCCAGGTCAGAGTTTCGTAACGTTTGGTGGGTGCACTCGGGATTAGCTGGCCCGTCTTGTAGGCTAGGTAGAGAAGGATCGCGCCGGATTCCCATACGGCAATAGGTCTGCCGTCAGGGCCCGCCGGATCGATGATCGCCGGTATGCGGCCGTTTGGGTTCAACGATACGAACGCCGGGTCCTTCGACTCGTTCTTTGAGATGTCAACGAGGTGAGGCTCGTACGCCAAGCCGATTTCCTCCAGCAGGATCGAGACCTTGACTCCATTTGGCGTGGGTGCTGCGTAAAGTTGTAGGCAATCGGGATGAGCTGCTGGCCAGCGCCTCGTGATCGGAAAGGATGAGAGGTCTGACATGGCTTTTATCCTAGGGCTTCGACGGCGACGAACTTGTATTAACCAACCCATCAAGGCCGGGGTTCAGTGACTGCATCGGTAGACCCGCAGTCACGAAGACTGCTAACGGGCCATCGCGACTGCAACGGCAGTGAAGCCTTCTCCGTTGCAGTCTTGGCTGCGTGCTGCGCAGCGCCAATGATCTGACGCTTCGGAAGCACCCAACCTCTACGGGGGAGGTGACAGGTATAGCCGTTCAGTAACTTCGAATATGACCCGCCCTTTTCTCGATCAAGCAAAGCCTTCAAGCACGACCTTACCAATGGTCGTTCCACTTTCGAGTTGCGCATGCGCCTTCTTGAGGTTTTCGGCGTTGATTGAACCGAGGTTCTGCGTGGCAGTTGAGCGGATCTTTCCATCATCGACTGCGCTAGACATCGCATCGAGGATTCGCCCCTGTTCGTCCATATCCGGAGTCTGGAAGATGGACCTCGTAAACATGAGTTCGTGATGGATCGATACCGCCTTGCGCTTGAACTTCATGATGTCGAAGCCCGATGGATCGTCAATCAGGCATAGACGCCCCTGCGGTGCGATCAATTCGGCGATGTCGTCGACATGCTTAGCGGTTTGCGTCGTTGAGAATACAAAGGCGGGGGCGCCGATGCCCAATGCTGCAACCTGGTCAGCGAGCGGCTTCGAGTGATCGACCACGTGGTGCGCACCAAGCGACGCGACGAAATCCCTGGTCTCAGGACGCGAAGCCGTCGCAATAACGGTGAGGCTAGTGAACTGACGTGCGATCTGAACGGCGATTGATCCCACCCCTCCAGCACCGCCGACGATCAGGATGGCGGCAGCGGCGCCGGGAACCGGCTTCTTCACATCCAGGCGGTCAAAGAAGGCCTCCCATGCGGTCAACGATGTCAGCGGGAGCGCCGCGGCGTCGGCCCAGCCGATCTTTGACGGCTTTTTACCAACGATACGCTCATCGACGAGATGGAACTCGGCGTTTGCCCCCGACCGGGTGATGGAGCCTGCATACCAGACCTCTTCTCCCACCTTGAAACCTGTCACATCGGGGCCGACCGCCGCGACGATTCCCGCAACGTCCCAGCCCAGCACCTTCCATTCAGCGCCATCAGCTGGCGGCGTGCTACCACGGACCTTGTAATCGACCGGATTGACCGAAATGGCCTTTACTTCGACGAGAATGTCACGGTCTTTTGGCTGTGGCTTGGGCAACTCGATGTCGACGAAGGCATCCGCGGCCGAGATTGGCGATGGAGTCCTGTATCCGATGGCTTTCATGCGTGTTTCCTTTAGGATTGTGTCGACGTCACTTGGAAAAATTGCGAAGGGCTTCTTCGCCAGCTTCCTGGTCCTGCGCCCAGCTTCCCCCGGAAATGCCGATCCCGCCAATAATCGCGCCGTCCTCCATGATCGGAAACCCGCCAGCGGCGGCCATGACGCGGGGAACGTGGCGTAGGTTCGAAGCGCCGCGATCTTCCAAAAGGTCGACCCACTGGGCTGTCGACAGGCCAAAGGATGCCGCAGTGTAGGCCTTGTCGATGGCAATGTTGACGGCAAGATAGGAACTGCGATCGCTGCGTTCAAACGCCTTCAGGTTGCCAGCCACATCGACGATCGCGACGACCGGTTCGAATCCGATGCGCTGAGCGGCGGTGATGGTCTGGGCGATGAGGCGGGCGGCGGCCTCTCGAGTGACGGAGCGGGAGGTGAAGCTGTTATCGGACATGAGGATCCTTTTCAATGGTCAAGATTCTGAAGGGCCTTGTCGCATCCGGCGGCCCAAACATCATCAGTGGATGACGCAGCAGCACGGCATTGAAGCCTGTTCCGATGCAGTCCCGGCTGCTACCTACTTTTCGTCAGCGTTTTTGCGCTTTGGAAGGATCCAGTCTGCACGTGGGAAGTGGCATGTATAGCCTCCCGGGAGCTTCTCCAGATAGTCTTGGTGCTCCGGCTCGGCCTGCCAGAAATCACCGGCCGGCTCGACCTCGGTGACCACTTTGCCTCCCCACAGTCCGGACGCATCCACATCGGCGATCGTCTCTTCGGCAACGTGCTTCTGCTCCACGCCGAGGTAGTAGATGGCAGACCGGTAGGAGAGCCCACGGTCATTGCCCTGACGGTTCTTCGTCGTCGGGTCGTGAATTTGGAAGAAGAACTCCAGAATTTTCCGGTAACTCGTCAGCTCGGGGTCAAAGATGATCTCGATCCCTTCGGCATGCGTGCCGTGATTGCGATACGTGGCGTTCGGAACATCGCCGCCGGTGTAACCCACGCGAGTCGAGATGATGCCGGGCTGCTTGCGGATGAGATCCTGCATTCCCCAGAAACAACCGCCGGCCAGGATGGCTTTTTCGTGATTCATCAAACGTTCTCCACTTGGTCGAGATAGGCGCCGTAACCCTCGGCAGCCATCTCGTCTCGAGGGATGAAGCGCAAGGACGCCGAGTTGATGCAATAGCGCAGGCCCCCTCGGTCCCGCGGGGCCGTCGGGGAACACGTGGCCCAGGTGGCTGTCGCCACGCGTCTGAAGTGCATCCTAAGATAAACCGCTCAGCGTGGGCCGACTCGATTGCAACAATCGGCTGGAAAATACGTACAAACGGATTTTTCTTGTCGGATGTCGTGTGTACTGCTTGCGCGTGAGCTCGGTTCCTTTGTCGAAGACTGTCTTCACCGTCGGCACCAGCCGTGCGCAGACGCATTGCTTCACGCTTTTGTCTTCGTCTGTCCCACGGCGGAACAGCCAAGTCCCTAGGCCAAGTGCGTCTTGACCTCAATCTCGGAGGTGAGCGTGCGGTGCACAGGGCATTTGTCCGCGATCTCCAGCAAACGAGCTCGTTGCGGCGCATCGAGTGGCCCCGCGAGTTCCACCGTCCGCTCGATGCGGTCGATCTTGCCTTCCTTGGTCTCACATTCCGCGCAGTCCGCAGCGTGGATCTTGGCGTGGGTCAACGTGACCCGGACATCCTCGAGGGGCCATTTTTTATGGCGAGCATAAAGGCGCAACGTCATCGCCGTGCAAGCTCCTAGCCCACCAAGCAGAAGGTCGTATGGCCCCATGCCGAGGTCGTCACCGCCCACCTCCACTGGTTCGTCACTCACCAACGTGTGGCGCCCTGCTTCAACGTTGACGGCAAAGTTGCCAGGCAGGTCACTGATTCGTACAGCGCCAACGGGCAGCGGCCCCGCTTCGGGTGTTGACGCAACTGGGCTCGAAGGGGCTGGAGCCGGCAAGTACCGCTTCGCCCAGGCAGCGATGAGCCCGGCGGCGTATGCGGCATCGCCCTGACTATTGAGCAGATGGTCGGCATCGTCGAGCGAGACGAAGGACTTGGGGTGCAGCGCCTGTTCGAAGATTCGGCGTGCGTTGTCTACTCCAACGATCGTGTCGCCAGGCGCGTGCAGCACAAGCAGCGGCCGACGCAACGCACGGATGCGCTCGGCCTGCGGCTGGGAGGCGACGTCGTCAAGAAACTCCCGCCGCAATGTGAACTCGCGGCCTGCAAGCGTGACACGGGCCTCGCCGTCGGTCTCGATGAGAGCCAGACCCTCGCCAAAATGGTGCACAACATGTGCCGGTTCGAAGGGCGCGCCCAGCGTCACCACTGCACGAGCATCGGCAATGCGGTGTGCAGCGGCCAGAACGGCTGCGCCGCCAAGCGAATGCCCGATGAGGAGTGCTGGCGCGCCATGCTCACTTCGCAGCCAGTCGGCCGCCGAGACCAGATCGCCGACGTTTGAACTGAAATGGGTGTTTGCGAAGTCACCGCCGCTACCACCCAACCCTGTGAAATCGAAGCGAAGCACGCCGAACCCGGCCTCGACCAACGCACGCGCAATGTAGGCGGCCGCCTTCGAGTCTTTGGAGCACGTGAAGCAGTGTGCGAAGACAGCCCACGCCCTTGGCAAAGTGTTTGGTTGATCAAGCCGTGCGGCCAGCAGATGGCCGAGGCTCCCAGGGAATTCAACTTTATGGCTGATCATGTTTCACTGAAGTTAATACGCACGTTTAACCGCTATCAGGCTGGCCGCGACTTCAAGATTCCAACACGAAATCTATCCACGCGCCAGTCTTCACAATCCTGGAAATTGGGCAACGAGTCCACTTCACAAAACTGAAACGGGCCACACACCGTGGGCGTTACTAGAATGAACAGATGACTTCTCTCGTAGACAAAGATTCCACCAAGCCAAGTAATTTTCTACGCCACGTCATCGAAAACGACCTTAAGCATGGCGTCTATGCAGCGCGCAAATGGGGAGGCAGCCCCGGCGACTCGCTACACCATGCGCAAGGCATGCAAGACCCTGCCAAGGTCCGCACGCGCTTCCCGCCCGAACCCAACGGCTACCTGCACATTGGCCACGCCAAGAGCATCTGGCTCAACTTCGAGCTCGCCAAAGAATATGGCGGCGTGTGTCACCTGCGCTTCGATGACACCAACCCTGAAAAGGAAGAGCAGGAATATGTTGATGGCATCCGCGACGCGGTGAAGTGGCTAGGTTATGAGACCTACTTGGCCGACCGCCCCGACGCGCCCGGCATCGCACAGCCGCATGAATACTTCGCCAGCGATTACTTTGACTTCATGTACCGCGCCGCCGAGTACCTGATCACCGCCGGGCTCGCCTACGTGGACGAGCAGACGCCTGACCAGATGCGTGCCACGCGCGGCGACTTCAACACGCCAGGCATTGACAGCCCGTTCCGTGCCCGTAGCCCCGCCGAGAACCTCGCGTACTTCCGGCAGATGCGCGACGGTGAGATCGAAGACGGCGCCGCCACGCTGCGCGCGAAGATCGACATGGCCAACCCCAACATCAACATGCGCGACCCGGCGCTCTACCGCATACGCCGGGCCACGCACCACAACACTGGCGATATGTGGTGCATCTATCCCATGTACACCTATGCACATCCAATCGAGGACGCGTTGGAGCAGATCACCCATTCGATTGCCACGTTGGAGTTCGAAGACCAGAGACCGTTCTACGACTGGCTGCTCTACCGCTTGGCAGAAGGGGGCTTGATCGCCAGCCCGCATCCGCGTCAATATGAATTCGCACGGCTCAATGTGACGCACGTGATCACCAGCAAGCGCAAGCTGCGCCAACTGGTCGAAGACGGGCACGTCGATGGCTGGGATGACCCGCGAATGCCCACCATCGCGGGCCTCCGCCGCCGCGGCTACACACCCGAAGCGCTCAAGCTTTTCTGCGAACGCAGCGGCGTGACCAAGTCCGGCGGCTGGATTGACTACGCGAGCCTAGAAGCGGCGCTCCGCGACACGCTCGACCCCATTGCCACGCGCGCAATGGCCGTGCTCGACCCGGTGAAGCTCGTCATCACCAACTGGGCCGAGTTGATGGGCAGCGACGCTTTGCTGGACGACTGCACCGCTCCTGTGAACCCGCGCGACCCCGAAGGCGGCCTACGACGCTTCAAGATCGGCCGCGAAGTGTGGATCGAACGTACCGACTACGAGGACGTGCAACCCAAGGGCTTCTTCCGCTTGTTCCCAGGCAACAAGGTGCGCCTGAAATACGGCCACACCATCGTATGCACGGGTGCCACGCGCGACGCCGGCGGCAAGCTGGTCGAAGTGCTGGCCACGCTGGTGCCCGATACCAAGAGCGGCACGCCCGGCGCGGATGCGGTAAAGGTGAAGGGCAACATCACCTGGGTCGCGGTTGCCGATGCGGTGCCGGTCGAGGTGCGCTTGTATGAACGGCTGTTTGCCACACCACAGCCGGGCAGCGGGGAAATGCTGGACGAGCTGAACAGGGAGAGCCTGGTGACATGCGCGGCCTTCGCAGAGCCGTCATTGGCCGTAGCGAAGTTTGGCGGTGCTGCGTTCCAGTTTGAGCGGCACGGGTACTTCGTAGTGGATGCAAAAGCAGCCGACGATGGCACGCTTGTGTTCAATCGGGCTGCGGGGATGCGAGACAGCCGGGAGAAATAAGGGCAGCGCATCTTCTGATCCGCGCACGGCAATACACCCCTCCGGGCCGATCGTCGCGCGCAAGAGCACCGGGAGCGTCGAGCAAGGGCCTCGCATTGCTCGCGGACGTAGCCCGAACTTTATGCGCCGCCGTACCGCTCAGTTTTTATATGAGCTGCTGGTATGCCGGCATCAATCAGTCCGTTAGCCACGGCTTCGACGAACCGATTGGCGCCACACACGAAAACGTGACGAGGCGCGTGACCCCAGCGGCCGAGCACGCTGGCGATGGCAGCAGCATCGAGCCGTCGGCCCAGGTCGGTCGGCCGAGGTGGTGGCTCGCGCGTGGTCACTGCGATGAAGGTGAATTCGGGCCGAGCTGCTTCGAGTGCGAGCAACTCGGCACGGAAGGGTAGGTCGGCCGGGGTGCGTGCGGAGCAGACCAACAGCACGTGCATAGACATCGGCTGCAGTTCGGCCGTGGCGCCTGCCTGCGCCATTCCCGCTGTGAGGTCCGCGGCCCACGCGCGCACCATCGCCATCAACGGCGCGATGCCGGAACCGCCCGCGATCAACAACAGCGGCCCGCCATCGGCCGGCCCCCAGACGAAGTGCCCACCGAGCGGCCCACGCACTTCGATACTTTCTCCCGCCTCAGCGATGTCATGGAAAAAAGGCGACACCTCACCATCGTCGAGCTTCTCGATGATGAGCTCGACGGTATCGGCGCCAGGCACCGATGCAATGGAATAGCTGCGTTGCGCGGCATAACCATCGGGAGCAGTCAGCCGCACATTGACGTGTTGACCCGCACGGTGAGAAGCCAATGCGGGCAGTTCGAGAAATAAGCTCTTGATGCGCGGCGTGAGTTGCTCAATGCGCTCGATTTTGACGTCGCGCCACGGGCCGTTTTGCTCACCGGTCGTCATCAACGATCGCTCGAATAACGTTGCTGCCGCCAGGGGTCGCCGTACATGTGATAGCCACGTAGCTCCCAGAACCCGGCTTCGTCGCGCGCGGTGAACTTGAGCCCTTTGATCCACTTCGCGCTCTTCCAGAAGTACAGGTGCGGTACCAGCAAGCGGGCCGGACCGCCGTGCTCAGGCGCCAACGGCTCGCCTTCATAATGCGTGGCGACCATGGCGCGGCCGCTGAGCAAATCGGCAACAGGCACGTTGGTGTCGTAATCGTCTAGCGACAGCGCCAGCAGCCAGGGTGTGGGAGCCGCTAGGCCGGCGTCTGCCAGTAGGTCGTCGATGGTCACGCCTTCCCAGCGCGTGTCGAACTTGGACCACGTCGTGACGCAGTGGATGTCGCCCTGCCACACGGTGCGCGGCAGCGCCATGAACTCGTCCCAGCTCCAGCTTTTCACGGGTCGAGGACCGTTGCTCAGAGTGAACCGCCAAGCGGCCATGTCGATACGAGGCGTCGGTCCTTTCGAGAGCACAGGAAAACCATCTGTCTTGAACTGCCCTGGCGGCAGGCGGTCGGCAGTGGCTGCAGTGGGCCGTCGCCCGATGAATTTGCGTGTGACCATGTTGAAGACTCCTGCATCATGTTGTTTAGAGCAAGGCTAACGCTCTTTGCTCAAAATTGCGCGGCAAATTGGTCCGTTGTGCCACTGAGGAGCCTGCACCTTACCCGCCGCGCTGGATACCGCCTTGTTTGACCGCGCGGGAGGTAGCGGGACATGGTGAACCAAGATCGCGCAGACTCACGAGCCGGGGAAGCCGGTATCTACACGATCATCGATGGATCCATTCGCCATGGCATGCGTTGATCATCAACTGTAGGGGTGCTGGCGCTACCGATAGTCCGACATTTAGCGCCTATCGTCCTGAGCTTCGGGGCGCTCTGCGTGGCCGAACCCGTCGCCCTGAGTCACACACCTTGCTTAGCCACTAATGGACGAGCAGCGCCCGCGTTCATAGCGGGTTGGTCGCGAAGCAGCCCTCAAGCCCGGGTTGCTCCAGCTTCAGCATGGCAACGAAGAAAAAATCAGACGCACGGAGTATTTATCAAGACGCACCGGCGTCTTGTCGCGCCGGCCTTCGGTTCAAATGAGCGAGATCCAAAGGATACTGCCTGTGCAACGCCATTGCGTCGCCTGCAGCGGCACGGGTTGGATAACCCAGTCCGGCGTGCGAATTCGATTGCATGGTCTGGGCCACAAGGAGTCGCAACATAAGCTCGACAGAAACTGCCATCCTCGCCCGAAGTTGCTTCTAAGGCCTGCAGGACGTGGTGCACAGGGTTCGAGTACACCTGTCACTTCCCGCGCCCGCAGTGAAAGCTGGTCAAGCGCGTGGCCAAAGGCGCTTGAGCGCTCGCCCCGTTCATCCAGTGCGATCAGGGACCGTACTCTCACTCAAGGAATCCATGACGAACGACCAAGTCCACCTCAACACCCCGCAGTTGCGAGTGCCGCAGTGGATCGACGCGCATGGCAACCCGAGCCGGCCACTCGAGTTGGCCGATCTCGGAGACGACTTCAAGGTGATCTTTTGCTTCCAGCACGGGTGTCCGGGTGGTCACAGCCACGGATTTCCGACCCTCAAGGCGATGGTTGAAGGACTGTCCGGTCAGGGCTTCGGCTTCGCGGCCGTGCAAACCGTGTTCACGGCTGCCGAAATAAACACTTTCGATCGTTTGCGCGAGACGCAGCGGCGCTACGGGTTGGCCATCCCGTTCGGTCACGACCCAGCCGTGGACCGCTATCCGAGCTTGATGGCGGATTTCGAGACGCGCGGCACACCATGGTTCATCGTTTTCGACCCACTGGGGGAGGTCCTTCACAGCGACTTCCGCCTCGATGACGAGCTCCTGTTGCGGGACTTCGGCCGCGCCGGCGAAGTGTCTCAGGCCGAGTGATGCCGCCTGCCAATTACACCTTGAACCTGGAGACTGAATTGCAAACCACCGCGACTGGCCCGAACGATCAGCCCTCCGACCCGGCATCGCCAGCAGCGTTGCACATGCCGTTCGACAACAGCTACGCGCGTGAACTTGAGGGCCTGTATGCGAGATCGAATCCGGCAGGCTCGCCAGCGCCTCGGCTACTGCGGCTGAACCGCGAACTGGCTGACGAGCTCGGACTGGACGCAGATGAAATGTCCTCGGCCGCCGGCCTCGCCGTGCTCGCCGGCAATGCCGTTCCCGCGCAGGCGCAACCGCTGGCACAGGCCTATGCTGGGCACCAGTTCGGCAGCTTCTCGCGGCAACTCGGTGATGGCCGCGCCCTGCTGCTGGGCGAACTCATCGACCGCTGCGGCCGACGCCGTGACATTGCCCTGAAGGGATCGGGCCGAACCCCATTCTCGCGTCGCGGTGACGGCAAGGCCGCACTCGGACCCGTGCTGCGCGAGTACCTGATGGGCGAGGCCATGCACGCCCTGGGCATCCCGACCACGCGCGCACTGGCCGCGGTGGCCACCGGCGCGACCGTACAGCGCGAGCAGCTCCTGCCTGGCGCCATCCTGACGCGCGTGGCCGCAAGCCACTTGCGTGTAGGCACTTTCGAGTACATCGCGGCCAGAGACGACCAGGCCCTGCTGCGCCGGCTGGCCGACTACGCCATTGCGCGTCACGATGCAGCTCTGGCCGGCACCCCCGACCCCTACCTGGGCCTGCTGCAGGCGGTGGCCGAGCGCCAAGCGTCTTTGGTCGCGCGCTGGATGGGCGTGGGCTTCATTCACGGCGTCATGAACACCGACAACATGACAATCTCCGGCGAGACGATCGATTATGGCCCTTGCGCTTTCATGGAGCACTTCGACCCCGAGGCCGTATTCAGCTCGATCGACACTTCGGGCCGCTATGCCTATGGGAATCAACCGGCGATTGCGCAGTGGAACTTGGCGCGCTTGGCCGAGGCACTGCTGACGCTGATCGACGCTGATGGCGAGCCTGCCGAACAACGCGCCGGCGCGGTTGTACAGGCGTTTGCCGAACACTTTGACTTTCATTGGACGACCGTCCTGCGGCTCAAGCTGGGCCTGGACGACGCCAGTGGGGGCGACCGCGCGCTGGCCGACGACTACCTGACGCTGCTGCGCCGGCACCGCATCGACTTCACGCTCGCGTTTGCCCGCCTGGCCGACGCTGCGCAAGGCAATAACACGCCGCTGAGAACGCTGTTCGGAGGGGCGGCCGCAGCGCTGGAACTTTGGCTGAAGCGCTGGCGGGAGCGCACTCTGGCGATCGGCAAGAGCCCGGACGAACTCGCGGCGGCCCTGCGGAGCGCCAACCCGATCTATATCCCGCGCAACCACCACGTCGAATCGGCGCTGGCGGCGGCCGTGGAGCGCGATGACCTGGCACCTTTCGAGCGCCTGCTGCGGGTGCTGCAACACCCCTTCGACGAGCATGCGGCAGACAGCGCGTTGGCCGAGCCCGCGCCTGCAGAGCAGACGGAAAACTACCGTACCTTCTGCGGCACCTGAACGGCGGATTCCCGAGCGCAACCACTCAACCCAACCCGGAGGAACAACCATGCAAGACGACAGCGTGCAAGCAGGCATCATGGGGGAGCCCGCGCCCGAACTGGGCGTGACGCAATGGATCGACGCCGCCGGCCAGCCGCTCGCCGACTACGGGCTGGACAAGATGCGCGGCGCCTTCAAGCTGATCTTCTGTTTCCAGGATGCCTGCCCAGGCTGCCACCTGACCGGATTCCCCTCGCTGATCCGTGTGGTCGAGGCCTTTCGCGGCTCGCCCTTCGTCAGCTTCGCGGCGGTGCAGACGGTGTTCGAGGACTTTGAGTCCAACACCTTCGATCAGGTAGCGGTCAACCAGCGCAAATACGCACTACCGATACCGTTCGGCCACGATGCCGGCGCCGGTCGCGTGGGTGACGGCTCGGTGCTGATGCAGCGCTACCGCAACGGCGGCACGCCCTGGTTCATCCTCGTCGATCCCAGTGGCTCGGTTGTTTACAACCACTTCCGCATCGACGCCGACAAACTCATTGCCGAGCTCAAACGCGCCGAGTCGGCGCCGCCTTTGCCCACGCCGGATGCAGGAACCATCACCTGGCTAGATGTCATCCAGCACGCGAAAGGCAACAATCCACCTCCGCCACGGCGGTTCGAGCTCGACGATGTCGAATGGCGCCAGCGCCTGACGCCCGAGCAGTACCGCATCACGCGGCAAAAGGGAACCGAACCTGCGCACAGCTCGACCATGTGTGCCTTGTTCGAACCCGGTCTTTACGGATGCGTGTGCTGCGGCACCGAGTTGTTCGACGCTTCGAGCAAATTCCGAAGCAAGAGTGGTTGGCCCAGCTTCAGGCAGGCGCTTGCGCCCGGGCTGATCGCGCATCACTACGATTCGAGCCATGGCATGACGCGCATCGAGACCACCTGCAATGTGTGCGACGCACACCTGGGCCATGTTTTCCCCGATGGGCCCGAACCCAGTGGCCTGCGCTACTGCATGAACGCCGCGGCGTTGGTCAAGTCCTGATGAACTTCGATACCATCGTCATCGGTGCAGGGCAAGCCGGGCCGTTTCTGGCGGCCAAGCTCGTAGAGCGCGGCCGCAATGTCGCGCTGGTGGAGGCCCGCGACCTTGGCGGCACTTGCGTCAACCGAGGCTGTACACCCACCAAGACTTTGCGCAAGTCGGCGCGAGTGGCCTACCTGGCCCGTCGCGCTGCCGAGTTCGGAGTGAATGTGGGCACGGTGAACGTCGACTTCGCCGTCGCCATGCAACGCATGCAAGATAGGGTCGACCAAGCGCGATCCGGACTCGAGAGCTGGCTCGGCGGGTTGCAGGGCCTGCGCATCATTAAGGCCCACGGCCGGCTAACGGGTCGCGATGGTGGCGAGTTCCTGGTGCGGGCGGGCGAACACATTTTGCGCGCGCCTCAAATCATCCTGAACACGGGTACGCGCCCCTCCGTGCCGCCAATTCCGGGTCTGGCAGAAAACCCGTACCTTGATAGCGAGGGACTGTTGGCGTTGCGCGAGCTGCCCCGCAAGTTGGTGATCATCGGAGGCGGGTACATAAGCCTTGAGATGGCGCAGATCTTTCGCCGCCTCGGCAGCGAGGTCGCCATCATCGAGACGGGGCCGCGCTTGACTGGACGGGAAGACGCCGACGTGTCCGCTGCAGTCACCGAGATGCTGCAGGCCGAGGACATCGACGTTTACATCGGCGTGTCTATTGCGGCAGTCAAACCGGGGGAAACCGAGGGCGGCACCTGTGTTCAACTGGCCGACGGTCGCATCATTGGCGGCAGCCACCTGCTGGTGGCTACCGGCCGCGCGCCCAACACCGACGATCTGGGGCTGGATAGCGTGGGGTTGAGGGCCAACATGCGTGGCTACATCGCCACCAACGATCGGCTCGAGACCGACGTACCAGGCATCTGGGCGCTGGGGGACATCAACCAGCGCGGGGCCTTCACCCACACCAGCTACCACGATCAGGAGGTTCTGGCCGAGAACCTCGCGGGCGGGCAACGTAGCGCCGACGCGCGCAACAGCATTTATGCCATGTTCACCGATCCACCACTGGCACACGTGGGGCTGTACGAAGCCGAGGCCAAGCGCCTAGTGGAAAAAGAGGGTCGACGTATTTCGCAGGCCGTGCACGCGATGAAGGACGTGAGCCGGGCGAAGGAAGAGAGTGAAACCGTGGGCGTGATCAAGCTGCTGATCGATGAAGACAGCGGCCTGTTCCTGGGTGCCACGATGCTGGGCATCCAGGCCGACGAGATCATTCAATCCATTGGCCTAGTGATGGCCAGCCAGGGCACCTGGCGCACGGTGCGTGAGGCGCTGCCAGTGCACCCCACCGTCACTGAATTCCTGCCTACCATCATCGACCGCCGCAAGCTCTTGGTGGTGAATTAAATAGAGGGAGCGAAGATGCCGATCAATCGATCTTTTCTTGGCCGAAACCGCGGCGTCGACAACCACGGGGGTCGCTTGCCGCCGGGACAGTCTCTGACTGAAGGTTTCCCAGTCCTCACCCATGGGCCTTCACCGCGCCCGCGCAGCGATGACGAATGGGTGCTGACCATGAAAGTCGGCCCGCGACTGGTGGCCCAATGGACTCTGGCCGAATTCAAGGCTCTGCCGCAGAGCGAGCAGGTGGTCGACATTCACTGCGTGACCACCTGGTCCAAGTTCGACACGCGATGGCGTGGCGTCACAGTGGACGACCTTCTCGCCGCAGCCGGCGTGCAAGCACCCACCCCCTGGGTGCTTGCACACTCGCAGGACGGCTACAGCACCAACCTGCCGCTGGCGGACTTGACGCAAGGGCGCGCCATGGTCGCCACCCACTTCGACGACAAACCCCTGACGCACGAGCACGGCGGACCTGCACGCCTGTTGGTGCCGCACTTGTATTTCTGGAAATCAGCCAAGTGGCTGAGTAGCCTTGAGTTCACGACTGAGGAAGAAGCGGGGTTCTGGGAGCTGCACGGCTACCACATGCGCGGTGACCCGTTCAGGGAAGAGCGCTATGGCTGAGCTTGCCAGTCACGCAAGCGGGCGGTTGATCTGGTAGGACGCGCAATTGCCCTGGGCTACGCCGCGCAAAGCTTGGAACACCCCTTTTGTGCACCGATGGCATCCATCTACAGTACCGAGCATTTTAAATTCACTGCCACGCGGGTATGAGAGTGATGGATTCGATGCCGCCGCTAAAGCGTTCACCTTCTCCTTGGGCTGAGGTGCGAAAAGCTCACTCTTAAGCATTGATTATCGGAGATGCAATGTGAAACCTGATGTACTGCTTTACACAACGGGTTGGTGCCCGTACTGCCGACGGGCCAAGACGCTCCTAAAGGAAAAAGGAGTGCAATGGAAGGAACTTGATATTGATGCAAACCCAGCTCACCGGCAGGCCATGACGGAAGCGTCTGGCCGAGACACCGTGCCGCAGATATTCATCAATGGTACGCATGTCGGGGGCTCCGACGACCTTGCCGAACTCGAAGCCAACGGAGAGCTTGACAAACTTCTCGCGACCAATCCTCCTTCGAGTTGAGCGGTTATGGCTCGGGCACGACGGCCCGCGCACCAAGTGCTCGTTGATCGGACGCCTTGGGTCCGGCCCTTTCGAAGAACCGCTTCATCGTTTCGACCATCAGCATCGCCTAGGGTGTTGTAGTGAAAGCAGTGCGCGGCGGGGCACAGTTAGAAGTCATCAAGCCGTACATCCAGCCCCAATACAGGCCACACTGACAGAGGGAGTTGGGGATGCTGGTGTTGCGCGAACCCTTGGGCCGGTGGCGCCTGGCTGGATGGCTTCTGCTGACGGTTGGCGTCGTACTACTCGGCGCATCCTGATGCAAGGGCGGCCTGCGGCCATGCGGGGCAACCGAGGGGTGGACGGCGCCGACCCACAGCAGGAGCGCATCCTTCCGCGCGCAGCGCGCACGAGACATGTTCCGCGATGGCTCCAAGGACCCGGTATGGAGCTGGCTGGTCATCGTGCTGTTTGCCGTGGGAACGGTCTCGGCGTTCACAGGTGCGGAGGCGGGCATCTGGCGCAGGCGTTTCTCCGGCCGCTACTGCGAAGCGCACCATGCTTCGTCACGATTCGGTTGCTTCAAGACGCAAGGCGCGTTCACCAGAATCTCCATGCAGGCGATGGTGCTTGATCGCGCATCGTCAACGGCTGCGTCTCCGGGGTGGATGCCCGCCCATTGCGGCGGGACGCGTCCTACTTCCGAGATGGAATGAAAGTGGTCAACTGGCCTTGACCAGTTTCGAATACCTTCTAGGGCAACTTCTGCGACGTCGAGACGGGGGATTCATCCGTAAATACTTATAACGTCCCCTGCCGCTGCCAGAGCGAGCACGCAAGACCATCAATCGGCCACCTGCAAGTTCCTATTGTTTGCGGTCTGAAGTCGTGCTGACCTCCACGATCGAGCCATTGCTGATCACACAGGAATGGCGCGATGGTGGTTTCAACCTGGCTGCACGCCGCGCATCGCGGCGTGCCCACTTTTCTCGTGGCGGCCCTCCTGATGGGTCAGTCCCCGATGGCCTTGGCCGAGTCCCCGGCGCAGCGCCAGGAGCTGGTCGCCGCACTGCGCCAGCTCGACGCGCTGGAGCACGCCGTCGTCCACAGCGCCGCGCATACCTCCGTCATTCCGGGCGAGCGCTACCACTTCGATTACCCGCGGCTGCTGGCTGACCTGGCGCGCGTGCGCGCTGGCATCCAGGCCCATCTCACACCGTCGCGCGCCCAGCCGCGCGAGCCCCCCGAACTGGCCGGCGACTACCGCACCGAACGGGCTACTGAGCCATTGCCGACGACTGCGGGGGGCAAGCCATGAACGGCGCCCAGGTCTCGGCATTTCAAGCCAACAGCGGCATCGCGCCTTCCACGATGGCGACCGTCCTGGTCGGCGTCGTGTTCGCGGTCCTGCTCGTCTGGGGCGTCTGGGCCATCCGAACGGCCTACGTGGGGTGGTCCGAGAGCCGCCTCAACCAGCGCCAGTTCCTCGGGGTCTGCATCCGCTTCGTCGCGATGTACCTCGTCCTGAGTTTCTTCCTTCTCTCTTGATCTTCCTGACCTGAAAGGCCTGACCATGCAAAGCCGCATCCTCACTTCCCGTCTTGCCCAGCGCGCCGCCGTGGCCCTGGGCGCCACCGCGCTGCCCGCGCTGTCGTTCGCACAAGGCCTGCCCCAGTTGGAGAACCCTACGCGCGGCGCCGGCAACGGCATCATGGAAACGATCCGCAACTACGGCTACGACATCATCATGCTCGTGGCCCTGCTCGTGGTGGCGTCCATGTTCATCGGCGTCTGCTACCACGCCTACGGCACCTACGCGGAAATCCACACCGGCCGCAAGACCTGGGGCCAGTTTGGCCTCACGGTCGCCATTGGCGCCGTCCTGCTCGTGATCGGCATCTGGCTGCTCACCGAAGCCACCGGCATCCTGTAAGCGAGGTCGGTATGTCCGAGCAGCAGCACGTCCGTGCGGACGGGACGGTCACGTTCCTTCCGCACCGGCTCAACCGCCATCCAGTGGTCGTGCGCGGCCTCACCGCCGACGAGCTGTGGATCTGCTGCGGCCTGTCCGGCGCCGCCGGCCTGCTGGTCGGCGCGCCGCTGTCCTGGGTGTTCCGCACGATCGCCATTGCGCCGACGTTCGTCGTCCTGGGCGTGGCCCTCGGCGTGTTCATCGGGGGCGGCATCCTGCGTCGGCTCAAGCGCGGCCGTCCCGACACATGGCTGTACCGGCAGCTTCAGTGGCGCATCGCGACACGCCATCCGCTCGCGGCCGGCTGGGTAGGTGGCCACGTGCTGATTTCGCGCTCGGGCTTCTGGACCACACGCAGGAGCGCTCGATGAGCCGATTCAAGAACGAGATCATCCACCTGCAGGCGCACATCAAGACGCTGAGGCTGGGCGCGGGCGCATTGGTCATCATCGCCCTGGTCATGGGTGGCGGCTGGTGGAGTGCTCCGCGCGACCTGACCATCCACGTCCCGCCTGACCTGCGCTCCGGCAGTACCCGCAAGTGGTGGGAAGTTCCGCCCGAATCGGTCTATGCGTTCACGTTCTACGTGTTCCAGACCCTCAACCGCTGGCCGACGAATGGCGAAGAGGACTACGCGCGTAATCTCCACACGCTCTCGCCGTACCTCACCCCATCCTGCCAGGCCTTCCTGCGGGCGGACTACGACTACCGCCGCTCCACGGGCGAGCTGCGGCAGCGCGTGCGCGGGATTTATGAGATCCCCGGCCGCGGCTATGGCGACGACCCCACCGCCCGCGTGCGCGTCGTCTCCGACCGCGACTGGGTGGTGACGCTGGACATCAGCGCCGACGAGTACTACGGCGCCGAGCAGGTCAAGCGCGCCCTGGTGCGCTACCCCATCAAGGTCACGCGGGTGGACGTCGATCCCTCGCGCAACCCGTTCGGCCTGGCGCTCGACTGCTACGACGGCACGCCCCAGCGCATCAACACCCCGGAGCCGACGCGCCCGGCCTCTGGCGGCCTGTCTCCGCCAGCGCCCCAAGGAGGACCCACCCCATGAAGCCCATGAAGCACCCTGTACTCACGCTGCTGGGACTGCTGGTCGTGGTCGCAGCACCCGCCCATGCGTTGGAGATCCTGCGCTGGGAACGCATGCCGCTGGCGGTGCCGTTGCGTGTCGGCCAGGAACGCATCGTGTTCATCGACCGGAACGTCCGCGTGGGCGTGCCGGCCGGCGTGGGCGAACGCCTGCGCGTGCAGAGCGCGGGCGGCGCGGTGTACCTGCGCGCCAGTGAGCCGATCGAACCCACGCGGCTGCAACTGCAAGACGCCGACACGGGCGCCTTGATCCTGCTGGACATCGCTGCCGAGCCGGCCAAGGACGGCGAAGCCGAACTGGAGCCGGTGCGCATCGTCGAGGGCCACAGCACTCCGGCGCGCTATGGCGATCAGCCGCAGGGTGCCGACGCGCCCCCGACGCTCGCCCAGGATCAGGCAGGCGCGCGGACGGCGCGGCGCGAAACCCCTGTCCCGGTCGTGCTGACGCGCTTCGCCGCGCAGAACCTCTATGCGCCGCTGCGCACGGTCGAGCCGCTGCCGGGCGTGATGCGGGTGAACCTGCGCCGCGACCTGGACCTGGGCACGCTGATGCCGTCGCTGCCGGTGCGTGCGGCCGCGCTCGCCTCCTGGCGCCTGGAGGATCAGTGGGTCACCGCCGCGCGCCTCACCAACGGCAGCAGTAGCTGGATCACCCTCGACCCGCGCGTTCTGCAAGGCGATTTCCTCACGGCCACCTTCCAGCACGAGACACTCGGCCCGCGCGGAACGCCCGAGGACACGACCGTCCTGTACCTGGTGACGCGCGGGCGCGGCCTGGCGCAGTCGCTGCTGCCGGCGATCCACCGCTTCGACCCCGCCGCAAATCTGCCGCATCCGGAAGCCGAAGCCACCGACAACAAGGAGGCTCGCCATGCGCAGTAACGGACTCCTGAAATGGCTGATGATTCCCGTGGCGCTCCTGGTGCTGTTCATCGGCATCCGGCTGTTCTCGGGCGGCGAGGCCTCGGCCCCCTCCCCGACGGAAACGGGAAGCCGGCTCACGCCCGAAGAGATGAAGGCGCTGGGCATCGAGGGCGATACCCCCCGCGATACCGTGGCCACGCTGGTGGCACAGGTGAAGCAACTGCGCACCGAGCTTCAGACCGCGCTGTCCGACAACAAGTCCCAGCGCGAGGAGAACCAGCGCCTGCGCCAGCGTGAGAACTCGATCGACCAGCGCATCAATTCCGCGCTCGAATCCGAGCGCTCCAACCTGCGCCGCGACCAGCAGCAGGCCGCGAGCGAGCGTCAGCAGACCGAGGGCCTGCTCGCGGACTTGCAGCGGCGCCTGGACAGCATCGGTGGTCGCGGCGGCGGCCACGCCGACCTGCCAGTGGGCCTGGGGCTGCGTGACGGCGATGGCGACGGCGAAGTGGCCGGGATGGAAGGCGGTGTGCGGTGGGTGGAACCGGACGACGCGAAGAAGGCCGAGGGCCGCGCCTCGTCCAGTGGTGCCATGAGCTTCCCCACGAGCTTCGGCCCGGCGCAGCGCACGCTGGAAACCACGGCGGAAACCGTCGCGAACGCGGGCGCGCGCGCCGCCGGGGTCAAGACCGCCAAGGCTGTTTATACGGTTCCGACGAACTCCACCCTCATGGGGTCGGTGGCGATGACGGCCCTGATCGGCCGTGTGCCGATCGACGGCACGGTGAACGACCCGTACCCCTTCAAGGTGTTGGTCGGACCGGACAACCTCACGGCCAACGGCATCGACATTCCCGATGTGGCGGGTGCCGTGTTCAGCGGCACCGCCTCGGGCGACTGGACACTGTCGTGCGTGCGCGGCCAGGTGCGCAGCATCACCTTTGTCTTTCATGACGGAACCATCCGCACCATTCCCGAGGATCGCGAGGGCAACCAGCAGAACAACCAGCAACGCGATGGCCTGGGCTGGATCAGCGATCCCTATGGCATTCCCTGCGTCAGTGGGGAGCGGCGCAGCAACGCCCAGCAGTACCTCGGTTCGCAGGCCCTGATCACGGCGGCTGGTGCCGGCGTGGCTTCGCTCATCGAAAGCGACAGCGGCCAGATGTCCTACGTCGGCTCGGACGGCTCCATCGGCACCGTGGGCATCAGCGGTCAGGAAGCCGTGGGCCGGATTCTCGCCGGTGGCGTCCAGGAAATGTCGAACTGGGTCAACAAGCTCTACGGCCAGGCGTTCGCGGCGGTGTACGTTCAGCCCGGCGCCAAGGTCGCTATCCACCTCGAAAAACCGCTCGCCATCGACTTCGATCCCGAAGGCCGCAAGGTCGATCACCGCGCAGGAGAAAGCCATGCTCTCGAACTTGAATAAGGGTCTGGCGCTGGCCCTCGCCGTCGCCGTACTCAGTGGCTGCGCCACCAGCAAGGAAGAACTGCTGACCCATAGCGACCGCACGATGATGGACATCTGGCAGCAGGAAACAGGTAGCGGCGGCGGTGGCACCGGTCAGGTCGCACGCAGGCAGTTTCTGGATGCGCGCCAGAGCCTGCGCCGTCCGCTGACCGAAGCGGACGTGCAGGCCGCGCCCGCCGAACAGATGCGCTACACGCGCACCGCGCGCAATGAGGTCCGTCGCCAGTTCCAGCGTCTGCCGAATCCCGATCTCGTGATGTATGTGTACCCGCACCTTACAGGCACGGACCCCGTCCCCGTGCCGGGCTACACGACGGTCTTCCCGCTGTACCAGCGCATCCAGTACGCCATGCCGGGCGAGCGGGTGGAGGACTACTGATGCGCTGGAAATTCCCCTGGCCGAAGCTGGCCGCATCCGGCGCTGGCGGTGAAGAGCAGCCGGACGGCTGGCAGCGCCATGTCGAGGCCTTGCGTCAGGCCGGCATCCCCGAACCCGGGTCGGCGGTCCAGGGCCGCCGGCCGGCGACCGTGGCGAACGAACAGGCGCTCTATGACGTCGCGCCGTCGTTCGTGGAGTTGCTGCCCTGGGTGGAGTTCCTGCCCGAGTCGAAGTCCATGCTGCTGGAGGACGGGCAATCGGTGGCGGCCTTCTACGAACTGGTGCCGCTGGGCACCGAGGGCCGGGAACCCGGCTGGCTCGCGCATGCCCGCGATGCGCTCGAAAACGCGCTGCAGGACAGCTTCGATGAACTGGACGAGCACCCCTGGGTGCTGCAGCTCTATGCGCAGGACGAACCCAGCTTCGACCAGTACATGGAGAACCTGCGCGACTACGTGCAGCCGCGCGCCCGCGGCACGGCCTTCACCGAGTTCTACCTTCGCTTCTTCGGCCACCACCTGCGCGCGGTAGCCAAGCCGGGTGGCCTGTTCGAGGACACGGTGGTCACGCGGCTGCGTTGGCGCGGCCAGACGCGGCGCGTGCGCATGGTGGTCTATCGCCGCGTGACCGGGCATGGACAGGGCCAGACAAGCCGCCGTGGCCAGACGCCGGAGCAGATGCTGGGCATCGTCTGCGACCGCCTGAGCGGTGGCTTGGCGAACGCCGGCATTCAGGCCCGGCGCATGGCCGCGGCCGACGTCCACGACTGGCTGCTGCGGTGGTTCAACCCGCGCCCCACACTGCTCGGGCCTAGGGCCGAGGACCGGGAGCGCTTCTATGCGCTGGCGCGCTATCCAGACGAGACCGAAGACGGCGAGATTGAATTGGTGAGCGGGCGAGATTTCAGCCAGCGGCTGTTCTTTGGCCAGCCGCGCTCCGACGTGGCGCATGGCACCTGGTATTTCGACGGCATGCCGCACCGCGTGCTGATCACCGATCGACTGCGCATGCCGCCCGGCACGGGGCACCTAACCGGCGAGATCCGCAAAGGGGATGCCATCAACACGCTGTTCGACCAGATGCCTGAAGACACCCTGATGTGTCTGACGATGGTCGCCACACCGCAGGATGTCCTCGAATCGGACCTCAACCACCTGGCGAGAAAGGCCGTCGGCGAGACGTTGGCGTCGGAGCAGACGCTCAAGGACGTGCACGAGGCCCGCTCCCTCATCGGCAGCGCGCACAAGCTCTACCGGGGAACGCTGGCGTTCTATTTGCGCGGACGCGACGAAGCAGAGCTGGACCGGCGCGGACTGGATCTGGCGAATGTGATGCTCAACGCCGGCCTGCAGCCCGTGCGCGAGGACGACGAGGTGGCACCGCTCAACAGCTACCTGCGCTGGCTGCCGTGTTGCTACAACCCCAGCCAGGATCGCAAGAAGTGGTACACGCAACTGATGTTCGCGCAGCACGCGGCGAACCTGTCGCCGGTGTGGGGCCGCGCCCAGGGCACGGGGCACCCCGGCATCACGATGTTCAACCGCGGCGGCGGTCCGATCACCTTCGACCCGCTCAACCGCCTGGACCGGCAGATGAACGCCCATCTGTTCCTCTTCGGCCCGACCGGCTCCGGCAAGAGCGCCACGCTCAACAATCTGCTGAACCAGGTCACGGCCATCTACCGGCCGCGTCTCTTCATCGTGGAGGCTGGCAACAGTTTCGGCTTGTTCAGTGACTTCGCCAGGCGCCTGGGTCTGACGGTCAACCGCGTGAAGCTGGCACCCGGCTCGGGCGTGACCCTGGCACCATTCGCCGATGCACGCCGGCTGATCGAAACGCCCAGCGACGTGCAGACGCTCGATGCCGATGCGCTGGACGAAGACCTGCCACCCGATGCCTCGACCATGGAGCCGGACGAGCAGCGCGATGTGCTGGGCGAGTTGGAGATCACCGCGCGGCTGATGATCACGGGTGGCGAAGACAAGGAAGAAGCCCGAATGACCCGGGCCGATCGCTCGCTGATCCGCCAGTGCATTCTGGATGCTGCCGAGCGCTGCCACGGCGAGAGTGCTGAGAAGCGCACGGTGCTCACGCGCGACGTGCGCGATGCGCTGCGCGCGCGGGGCAACGACAGCACGCTGCCCGAGATGCGGCGCGTGCGGCTGCTGGAAATGGCGGATGCGATGGACATGTTCTGCCAAGGTACGGACGGCGAGATGTTCGACCGCGACGGGACGCCTTGGCCCGAGGCCGACATCACCCTGGTGGATCTCGCGACCTATGCGCGCGAAGGCTACAACGCGCAGCTCTCCATCGCCTACATCAGTCTGATCAGCACGGTGAACAACATTGCCGAGCGCGATCAGTACCTGGGCCGCCCGATCATCAACGTCACCGATGAGGGGCACATCATCACCAAGAACCCGCTGCTCGCGCCCTACGTCGTGAAGATCACGAAGATGTGGCGCAAGCTCGGCGCGTGGTTCTGGCTCGCGACGCAGAACATCGACGACCTGCCCCGCGCCGCAGAACCCATGCTCAACATGATCGAGTGGTGGGTGTGCCTGTCGATGCCGCCGGACGAGGTGGAGAAGATCGCGCGCTTCCGCGAACTCTCGCCCGCACAGAAAGCGCTGATGCTCTCCTCCAGGAAGGAGGCCGGCAAGTTCACCGAGGGCGTCATCCTCTCCAAGAGCATGGAAGTGCTGTTCCGCGCCGTGCCGCCGAGCCTCTATCTCGCGCTCGCGCAAACCGAACCCGAAGAGAAGGCCGAGCGCTACCAGCTCATGCAGCAGTACGGCATCAGCGAACTGGAAGCAGCGTTCAAGGTGGCCGAGAAGATCGACCAGGCGCGCGGCATCGAATCGCCAGCGCTGGACCTGCCGCAGTGATCGCCGGAGCGTGCCATGAAGCAGAAACGTCCTTCCATTCCAGTCCAGGTGCAAGCCTTCCGCAGGCGCCCGCGCCGGTGGCATCGCTGGCATCGCTGGCATTGGGCCCTGATCGCCGGGCTGGTCGCGGCGCCGCTGATCTGGCTCATGTTCAGGGCGCCCGGCGAGCCCGCACCGCAGCCTTCGCCCCAGGCCAGCATCACGCAGGAGGCCGATCCTCCCTGGCGGTTGGGCAGTCCGGAGGCGCGTTTCAACATCATCTTCTACGCCGATCTGGAATGCCCGTACTGCAAGGCGTACGCACCGCAGCTTCGGCAGTGGATCAATGCACACCGGGACGTGAGCCTGCAGTGGCACCACATGCCGCTGTCCATCCATGAACCCGCCGCGAGCCAGGAGGCGCGCCTGGTCGAATGCGCCGGCCAGGCCACAGGACACGAGGCGTTCTGGACGGCGGTCCAGTGGGTCTATGCCAACACGCGCGGCAACGGCCAGGGCGTGGCGGACCTGGAGGCGTTTCCCGGCATGTCCGAGGATCTGAAGGCGTGCATGCGCAGCGAGCATTCCGCGCGGGCCGTGCAGGCACAGGCAGGGGAAGCCACTGCGTCGGGCATCACGGCGACGCCTTCGCTGCGACTGGTCGATCGCACGAGCGGCAGGAGCCTGGTGCTGCCTGGCCCGGTGCCGGGCGATTCACTGCTGTCGGCGATCGACATGCTCGTCACCCGCGATCCCGGCGAAGCCAAGCCCACGGATTCCGTGGACCCACCAGCCCACGCCGACGGCGATGGCGACATGCCGCGATAGCCAACCTGTCGGAAGGCGATCCGCGGCCTTCACTCCGGAATCTGCCTGCGGGCTTCGCGCACGCCCATCTGGAGCACTTCGCGCACGCGCACGAGTTGCGCCTCGCGAGGCGTGACCCGACCGGTTTCCCATTTGTAGACGCTCAGCGACGACACGCCGAGCAGCTGCGCCATCTCTTTCTGGGTCATGTGAAACGCCTGCCGCTTGGCGACCAGCGCCTCATGGCTGAAGACGAACGCGCGGCCTCTTCGGTTCGCAGCCGCCGGCGTCCCTGCGGACGAATCCGGGGACTGCCGCCGGGGTTGTTGGCGCTCGGCCGCTGTCAGGGATTTTTGCAATGCCTTGGCCAAGCTGCGCACCTGCCCTGCCAAGTCCTTGAGGTCGCGCTTGAGCGTCGCGATCTCTGCGCGCTGGTTCGTTGCCGTCTTGCGCAGGGAGCTCATCTCCCCCTTGTTCTCTTTGCGCGCAATGCGCGCAACTTCCGATCGGAACGATTCAGAGAACGCAGTCATGGTCGATAGCACCGTCGCCGGTGGATTGGGTGGAGATCAATCGGAGTATCCATGGCGGGCTTACTTGCCAGCCTTCTCGGCCTTGCGCTTGGCGGCCTTAGGATCGACTACGGCTTTGAACTTGGCGCCCGCAACGAATTTCGGCACGGTCGCAGCCGGGATCTTCAGGGCGGCTCCGGTGGACGGGTTCTTGCCGCTGCGCGCCGCGCGCTTGGCGGACTTGAAGGTGCCAAAGCCAACGAGTTGAACGGCGTCGCCTTTCTTCACGGCCGTCTGAACGGTGTCGATCAAGGTCTCGAGAACCGCATTGGCAGCAGCCTTGGACAGGTCGTTCTTGGCAGCGAGGATTTCAACGAGTTGGACGCGATTCATATCGAAGGTATGGTTTGAAGGTTGCGGTCCTCGGTTTATATCCGATCGCAAACTGCGCCTTTCCTTCCAACAGCGCCTGCAGCAGCTCTGCGGTCAAGCCGCATGTGTTGTCACCAGGACCAATAGGGGCACGCCGCGCTGCGCATTGTTCATGGCCTGCAACAGCGCTTTGATTTGGACTACCGGGGTCATCCATCTTTTGGAACCCCGCCATGCTCCCCTTCGCGTCCACGCATCCACGTACGTCCAGACCCGCGTTGGTCTTCGCGGCGACTCTACTGTGGTCGGGCGCTTCCGTCGCCCAGGAAATCTGGGCCATCACCGAGTCCGGAGCGCCGCTGCAGGGTACGCACTCACCCACGCGCGTGATCGAGCTGGATGCAGCCCGACGCATCGAGGCGGAACTGGCGGCGGGCTTGCCCAATGATCTGCAACAGGCCGAGTCCATCCTGCGCCGTCGCCTGAAGGCAGGAGGTCCGTCCCTTCAACGCCGTCTGCAAACTGCCTATCAGGGCGTCGCCGATGCCTGGAGCCTTGGCATCACAACCCTCCCGGCGGTCGTGGTGGACCAACGCTACGTGGTCTATGGCGAGGCCAACCTGGACCAGGCGCTGGCACGCATCGCCCGATACCGCAAGGAGCACCCGTGATGCATCGTCCATTCGACCTTCCCCGCCGCTTGCGCGTCGCCGTGGCCTCGTTGCTGCTGGCCAGCGCGACGGGCAGCTACGCCTTGAACACCGCCACCATCGTCTCGTCCGTCATGTCGCCGGACTGCCTGGAGTACCGGGTGGTGGGCATCTGCTACTGGCTCTACTGCACCTGGACAGGCTGCACGGTGCGCACGTCCGTCAAGGTGCGCCATTACGTGCCCGATGCGGTCGTCTCCAGCTACAGCAACACTGGAGAGAACCCGTGGACGGAGGTGCGCTCGATGAGTCCGCCGAACGCTTCCGCCGAGGCTGGGGGCGACGGCACGACCAACGAAGATCACGAAAACAATCTCGCCAAATTCAAGAACGCGGACGTCATCGGCCATCCGGGCGGACAGGTGATCAGTGAGTTCGCTTCGTCGTCGGGTTACTTCTGCGAAGGCGCAGGCACGGCCTTCATGCCGTATCTGCTCAGCACCCTGGACACACTGGCCTGGCGCTACAACGTGCCCGAGATGGCCTACCCGGAAGCGCTGGTCCCGGGCATGCGCGAGATCGGCGCGCGCTCGACCTTGAACCTCTGGGGCAATGTCTATCCACGCGGCGGTTTCCTGCACCAGACGGACGACCACAAGGCCGGTGCCGTGGTGGCCCAGCGTGCGGGCGATGTCGTCACGCGCCGCGGGCAGTTGCACGTGTACCAGCCGCTGCTCGCGAACTCGCGGCCCGGCTACTGGCCGGCTGGCGAACTGGTCGAAGGCGACGCCTCGACGGGCAAGTGGCAGGAACTCACACCCGTCCTGTCCTCGTCCTGCACGGTCTTCCCGCGCAGCGGCACCCTGACGCAGGCCCAGCAAGGTGATTACGCCTGGGCGCTCTGGCGGCCCTATGCCTGCTGCGAACGCCGGGGCCAAGTGTTCCTCGGCAGCGTCGATTTCCAATGAGGGGACGGCGATGAAGCGTCCTGAACTGACGAACCTCTCCACCAAGGTGCGCCGCCTGCTGGCTGGTGCGCTCGCCCTGTGCTGCGGCCTGGCGTTGGCGCAGCCTGTCGGTTTCCAGGCCAGCGGCCCCGTCATCGGCGATGACGTCATGTACTCGATCGGCGGCGGCAGCGCGGTCTCCATGGGCCGTGCGGCCGGCATGCGCTCGATCGGGGTCGGCGTGGGCTGGAACAGCAACCTGATCTGCGGCGACATGAGCATTCAGACCACGCTGCGCAATCAGCTCAACGGCATCACGAATGGATTTCAGCAGATCATGGGCAACGTGATCCAGAGCGCCACGAGCGCCGTGGCATCCCTGCCTGCGCTGATCATCCAGCGCGCCGATCCGGGCCTGTACAACTTGCTGACCAATGGCGTGCTGCAGGCGCGGCTGGACTTCGACCGCTCGAAGCTGACGTGTCGCGCCATGGCCGAGAAGATGGCCGACACGGCTGGCGGCCAGTTGGGCTGGAGCCAGATGGCCGAAGGCATGGCGCTGCGTGATGCGGTTGCGAGCACGGACGCCGTGTCGGCCATCGAGCAGGCCGAAACGCGCCGCGGCAACGACGGCGTGCCCTGGGTGGGCGGCAGCAATGCCGGCGGCGCGGGCCAACCTGCCGTCCGGGTGGTCGGCGACGTTACCCGCGCGGGTTACAACCTCGTCAACGGCCGCGGCGTGACCGACACGTCGTCCATCTCAGCAGCCAGTTGCGCGAGCCTGTCGTGCCAGACCTGGACCTCGCCGCAGCAGGCGATCGAATGGGCGACGCGGGTTCTCGGGGAACAGGTGCAGCGCACGTGCGACTCCTGCACCAAGACCGAGACTGTGCCCGGCGTCGGACTGACGCCGCTGATCCAGGAGGAGTACGAGGCGAAGCTGGAAACCTTGCAGGCGCTGATCTCGGGGACGCGCAACACGACGTTCGAGAACCTGCGCACGGCCGGCAGCAGCTCGCTGCCCATCACGCGCGGCGTGATCGAAGCCCTGCGCGACGAGCCGGACCAGGATCTGCTGGCACGGCGCCTGGCATCGGAAGTGGCGCTGTCCTCGGTGCTGGAGAAGGCCCTGTTGCTCCAGCGGACCCTGCTGACCGGCAAGAAGGAGCCCAACGTGGCAGCCAACCAGTTGGCCGTCGAGGCGGTGAACCACGAGAGCAACACGCTCGATCAGGAGGTCCGCAACCTCAAGACCGAACTGGAGCTGCGCCGCGAGCTGGCCAACAACTCGCCGATGGCCATCATCCAGCGCCACGGCACCCGCGCCGCCGGCTCGCGCGGTATCTATGAGGGCGATCCGGTGCCCGACCGCCTCGACCAGTTGCAGAGGGGCAACCCGGGAGGCCGGCCGTGAGCCCGATGCGTGCGACCTGGCTGCACCCACGCTGGCTGTTCAGCCGGCGTGCGGCGAAGGCGTTGCTGTGGACGGTGGTGCTTGTCGCGGCTGCCGTGGGGGCCAACGTCGTCGGCATCTATCTCGTCGGCAGCGTTGCCGGCTGGGAGCAGTGGCTGACCGCAACCGCGGGCTACTTCCTGGTGTGGCGGCTGTGCCTGTACGGCGCGACGGCCTCCGGATGGATCTGGATGCGCCGCCGGCTGCTCGCGCGCGAGGACCAGAACGGCGCAGACAGGCAGGCGCGGCGCCGCCTGGTGCGCAGCGAGATCGCCGGTGTCGTCGCCATCATGGTGCTGGAAGCCAGTCTGCTGATGCAGGGCTGAGGGGAGATTCAGGCCATGACGCTTTTGACGACCGACTACCTGGAGTACTACCTCACCCTCGTGTCCTGGATCGTCCATAACGGGATCTGGGCCGTGCTGGTGTCCAGCGGGGTGTTTGCGCTGCCTTTCGTCGCGATCATCGTGCAGGAATGGCTCAAGGCCCGCTCCGAAGGCGCGGACGAAGGCAACAAGGGCGTGCTGTCGGCTGCGCGCATCGAGAACCGGGTGTTCGTCGCCATCGTGGTGGTGATGTTCGCCGGCATCCCTTTCATCGACGTCGATCTGAACACCATCCGGTACGACAGCTCACGCTCGGCGCAGTGCCAGGTCAGCGTGCCGCAGCCGACCGACACAGGCTGGTCGCAGTCCTTCTCGACGCTCAACAACCAAAGCGCCAAGCTGCCGGTGTGGTGGGCCTTCATGCACGCGCTCTCGCGTGCGGTCACGGGTGCTTCCGTGGCGGCGATCCCTTGCGGCACTGATTTACGGCAGATGAGGATGGAGATCGACGCCACGCGCATCGACGACCCCGTGCTGGCTCAGGAGGTCGCTGATTTCACGCACGACTGCTACGGACCGGCACGCGCCAAGCTGTTCATGCAGCGCCCGCAACTCGACGAGGCGCAGATGCATGATGTCACCTGGATCGGCTCACGCTTCTTCACGGACACAGCCGGCTTCTACGACAACTATCGGTCGAGCACGCCGCGCGATGACTGGCCTTATGACAGCAACCGTGATGCTGGGCTGGCTCAGATATCCAGCGGCGGTGGCTATCCGACCTGCAGGCAATGGTGGGCCGACGGTAGCAACGGCCTGCGCGCACGACTGCTGGGCCAAGTGGACCCGAGCCTGCTCACGCGGCTGGCGGGCTGGGCCGGGTTCCTGAGCCGCGCCGAGGTGGACGACTCCGTGATCCGCACCATCGCGTCGCCGAGGCAACAGAAGTTGAACCAGGGTAGCGTCTATACGGACTACGGGGGCCAGATCGACAAGACCTTGCCGAACGTCATCACGCGCGCGGCCGGCGACGTAGGCATGGCGATGGGATCGATGGGCTTTTTCCCGGCTATGGACGTGGTGCGTCAAGCCCTTCCAATGGCCCTATCACTGCTCAAGATGGCCTTAGTCATCTGCATTCCATTGGTGTTGGTCATCGGGACCTACGAGCTGAAGGCAGTCATCACAATCAGCGTCGTTCAGTTTTCCTTGTTCTTCGTCGATTTCTGGTTCCAACTCGCACGCTGGATCGACAGCACCATCCTCGATGCGCTTTATGGTTGGGGCTTCGGGTGGAACCGCCCGCACTCAAACTTCGACCCTGTAATGGGGTTGAACAATGCCTTTGGAGACATGCTGCTCAATTTCGTGATGGCGACGATGTTCCTGGTACTTCCTACGTTCTGGATCGGTGCGCTCACCTGGGTGGGCGTCCGTGCTGGCGCGATCGCCAATACCTTCGCCACTGCAACAAAAGATGCAGGCAGCGCGGGAGGTAAAGGAGCTGGAACCATCTCAGGCGGCAAGCTCAGGTAATCAATGCACCTTCGGTATCAGTCGTCTTGGTACATCTCGTGGGATGTATCGTTGTGTAGGTTGGGATCGTAGCCTGGTGCAGCCCGCAATTCCTCGATGGTCGGGTACTGCAACTCGTAGTCATATTCAGCGGGATGTTGCTGATCCATTGCCCACCCCGCCGCCGCCACCCCCAGCAACACGACTGCGAACCAGAAGGCGACGTAGAGCAGCAGTCCCAGCGCAGCCAGCTTGACTATCCATAGCAGCGCGGTAGCACCAGCCACCGGCATGCCCTTGGAGACCAGCCATCTCGGCACTCGGCGCTCACCGCGCGCATAGGCACGCCATCCACGGCCGAAGCTACGGCCAAGCCGTTCCGCGGTGCTGATGCGTGTTGTCGTCGTGCTCATGGTCGTCTCCTGCTACATGGGGATAGCTATTCCAGTTTGCTCCAGTTCTGCTTGCTTGCCCGCACCAGTGCGTTCCAATCGTCTGGCGGATTTCCGCGCCCGAGCATTTTCTCGAACACGGCATAGGGGTCTGACTTACTCCCGGAAGACCGCAGAGTTTGCTCATCGTTGACCCAGGCGTAGACGATGACTTTCGCCTTGGAGTCGTACCGGAAGAACAACCGGAACCGCCTCCCGATCTTGGCCCTTCGCCAGTGGCGGTGGGCAGGCCCCAGGGTGTTGCCCTGGCGGTATTCGTCGCGTGCGGGATCACCGGGCACCACATCCATCATCAACTGGCTCAAGGCCCGAAAGAGCTTGACGTTGGCGTTGGACTCGAATCCCTTCGGGTCGTTCTCCTGCGCTCGTCGTGCGGCCGCATGCAGCTTCTGCAACTGCTCGATCACGCAGTCGTGAAACAGCAGCGCCCAGCCATGCCGTTGCATCAGAGTTCCACTGCCCCGTCGATCTCCTCACCCAGGTTCACATCGTGACCTGCATGCTCCAGCATGGCGCGAGCCAGATCCTCGGGCAGGCCCTGGATGTTCCGACCCGCTTCAATGTCGCGCGCCAGCAGGCTGAGGAACGCGCCGATGGCAGGGTCCTCGTGCTCGGCATCGACACGGGTAACGACGACTTCGCTGCCCCGCAGGTCGAACGCGAGCTTGCCGCCGACATCGACACCGAGCGCCTGACGGATGGGCTTGGGCAGCGTGATCTGGCCTTTGGAGGTGAGCGTGGCGATTTCGTGGATGGCAGGCATGGCGACTCTCCTGATTACGATGTCTGAATCGTAAGGAAAATTCCTTACGTTGTCAATGTGGGGCCTCATGGCGTCCTCCCGGGTCCAAGAATCGGCCCATCGTAGGGTGGGAACAGCCCGCCTTCACGCATCAATCCGACCGCCTGCACCCCACATTGACGATGGACGATCGATGCGCCGCACCCTATACCCAAATGGTTAAAGGCCAAAGGGCCAAAGGGCCGAAAGGACAAGGGAATGGGGCGCAAGAGGAAAGGCTCTACCTCGAAAAGGCAAAAAGGCCTCCCGGTCGGCCCGCCAACAGAGGACATACATGCTCTCACTGTTCCAGCGAAAACGGGCCTCGGTCGCCGCCGCTCCACCGCCAACCCCCGTCACCAATCCCCCGAAAGGGCTGCTGCGACCAGAACCGGCCGCATCTCTGCTGGCGACGCCACGCCGACAGAAGCTGCTGGAACACATCTGGCAGCGCACGTCGCTGTCGCGCACGCAATTCACCACCTTGTACCGCGCGCCCCTGGAGCGCTACGCCGAACTGGTCCAGCAATTCCCCGCGTCGGAGAGCCACCACCATGCCTACCCGGGCGGCATGCTGGACCACGGCCTGGAGATCGTCGCCTACAGCCTAAAGCTGCGGCAGTCCCATCTGCTGCCCATCGGCGCCAGCCCCGAAGATCAAGCGGTGCAGTCCGAGGCCTGGACCGCCGCTGTCGCCTATGCCGCTCTGCTGCACGACATCGGCAAGATCGCCGTCGATCTGCACGTCAAGCTGGTCGACGGCAGCACCTGGCACCCGTGGCATGGTCCACTGCACCAGCCGTACCGATTCCGCTACCGTGACGATCGCGAGTACCGACTACACAGTGCCGCGACGGGACTGCTCTACCACCAACTGCTAGATGCCCATCTCCTGGACTGGCTCAGTGGCTATCCCGCCCTATGGGGGCCGCTGCTGTACGTACTGGCCGGCCAGTACGAACACGCCGGGATACTGGGCGAACTTGTCGTGCAGGCCGACCGCGCTTCGGTCGCCCAGGAACTGGGTGGTGATCCGGCCCGCGCCACGGCCGCGCCCAAGCATGCGCTGCAACGCAAGCTGCTTGATGGGCTGCGCTACCTACTCAAGGAAGAGTTGAAGCTGAACCAGCCCGAGGCCTCCGATGGCTGGCTCACCGAGGACGCGCTATGGCTGGTGAGCAAGACGGTCTCCGACAAGCTACGCGCGCACCTGCTATCCCAGGGCATCGATGGCATCCCTGCGAACAACACCGCCGTGTTCAACGTGCTGCAGGATCACGGCATGCTGCAGCCTACATCGGACGGCAAAGCGGTCTGGCGCGCAACCGTGACCAGCACGACCGGCTGGACCCACTCGTTCTCCCTGCTGCGTCTCACTCCCGCGCTGATCTGGGACTCTGGCGAACGGCCAGTGCCCTTTGCAGGTTCGGTCGAGATCGGCGCGGCCTCCGCGGAAA
The DNA here is from genome assembly GCA_020161215.1 of Pseudomonadota bacterium. Classification (GTDB taxonomy): domain Bacteria; phylum Pseudomonadota; class Gammaproteobacteria; order Burkholderiales; family Burkholderiaceae_C; genus Ottowia. The sequence continues at coordinate 10,253 of JAIUOM010000014.1, read as the reverse complement.
GCGATGCCGGCACGCCAGCCATCCCACCTACTGCCGTGGCGAAACCGGCTCAGGAAAGTCAAGAGCCTCCGCCTTGGGCAGGCAGTAGTACCGCCACCGTTTCGTCGCCTGCGGCCCAGCCCGTGCTCAACGTCATGGAGGACATGCTGGCGATGGTGGGCTTGGGCGACGCTTCCGGCGCCGGCCAAGATGCGGAGGAGATCCCGGGGCAGGTTTTCGACGCTCCCATGCCAGTGACCACAACAATATCTCTTCAGCCACCTGTACACATGCCTGCGTCAGCTTCGTCGGCAGTGAAGCCATCCGGGGAGCATTTCGTGGCGTGGCTGAAATACGGGATCGCCGCGCGGCAGCTCATCATCAATGATGCAAAGGCACTCGTGCATACGGTGAGTGGCACTGCGTACTTGGTCAGCCCTGGTGTGTTCCAACGCTATGCGCAAGAACATCCGAAAGTGAGCTTGCTAGCTAGGCACGCGGGCCAACAGGATTGGCAGTGGGTACAAAAGCGCTTCGAGAAACTTCAGTTGCATAGGAAGCAGCCGAGCGGCTTGAACATCTGGACCTGCGAGGTTACCGGTCCGCGTAAGGTTCGGAGGCTGCACGGCTATCTTCTGGAGGATGCAGGTGGGCTCTTTCATGACGTGCCACCAAACAATCCATATCTTGTCCTGAGTGAGGTTGCCCCTGAAAACCGGAGTGCGTAGCCCGATCATCAAGCGGCAGATTTGCGCTGCGCCGCCAACCAGCGTTGTTCGAACTGCATCGGACTGAGGTAGCCCAGTGCTGAATGTAGCCGCGAGTGGTTGTAGAAGGCGATCCAGTCCATGACGGCCTGCCTTGCCTGCATGCGAGTGGCAAACCGCTGGCCGTGCACGCAGGCCGTCTTCAACCGTCCCCACAGGCTCTCTGTGGGAGCGTTGTCCCACCAATTGCCCTTGCGTGACATCGAACTGCGTATGCCCCGGGCGCCCAGAGTGTCCTGAAAATCCTGGCTGCAGTACTGGCTGCCCCTGTCGCTGTGAAAGATCAGGCCTGCGGCAGGTCGACGGCGAAAGCAAGCCATCAGCAACGCATCCTTGACCAGCGAGGTCTGCATGTACGCCTGCAGGCTCCAGCCCACCACCTGGCGGCTGTGCAGGTCCAGCACGGCCGCCAGGTACAGCCATCCCTCGTCGGTAGCGATGTACGTGATGTCGCCGCTCCACACCACTTTGGGCGCTGCCGGCGTGAAGCGGCGCTGCACCAGGTCCGGGGCGACTGGCAAGCGGTGCGCGCTGTCGGTGGTCACCACGAACTTGCGCCTACCCTTGGCCCGGATGCCGTGGCGCTGCATCAACCGGCGCACCCGCTCTTTGCCCACGCGCAGGCCGCGGGCCAGCAGTTCGCGATGCATGCGCGGCCAGCCATATTCACCGCGCAACTGCTCGTGGATGGCCCGGATGTGAGCCAACAAGGCCTCATCGCTGTGCAGCCTGCGCCCTGCGTGCTTGGTATCGCGCCTCGACGCATCCCAGCGGAAATATCCGCTGGCGCTGACCTGCAGAACCTCGCACATCAATGTGATCGGCCAGCGCCCCTTCATCCAGAAAATCCAGGCGTACCTTGCAGCACGTCCTGCGCAAAGTACGCCGCGGCTTTTTTTGCGATGTCGCGCTCCATCGTCAGCCGCGCTACCTGCGCCTTCAACCGCGCAATCTCCGCCTGCTCGGGCGTGACCGTCAGTGTTGTGGCCTTGCCTTCGGACCTCACCTCCAACTGGCCCTTCGCATCGGCCCGCACCCAGTTCGTCAGGCTCGCCTTGGGCATGCCCAGCGTCGTGGCCACGGCCGACGCAGCACGCCCGGCCTTGACCTGCCGCACTGCCTCCTGCTTGAACTCCAGCGTGTACTTCGCTCTCGTTTGCTTCTCGTTCAATTCATGCTCCCCTCCCGGCATTCTCCGGGCTGGGGCTTATGCACTCCAAAGGTGCGACAGACAAGCACCGTCACTTACTGGTACTGGTCACGACGGACACACCCACTAATCCGAACTCAAAACGGAACGGCTGTGCGACGCGGGTTCAAGGTTTTGGACGCCTGGACACACTTACAGGACGCTTGGAACGACAGATGACGCAGAGTGCCTTAAGGCCATTCCGCTCCACGGATGCACGTCGTTCGATGTGCGTGAGGTATGTGAAGGCGGGGTAGGTTAGCCCCCTTGCCCATACATCCGCTGCATAGCTTTTATGTCTTGGTCGTGGATGTTCGACGCATAGGGAATCTGGGAGCATCCGATGAAGCGGCCGGAGGCTAACTGGTAGTTGCTCAGCCTAATCTCATTGGAGGCCATTACCCCGCCCCTACCAAAGAAGGACGCTTTGGGTCGATGGAAAGCGCCTCTTCCAGCCTGGCGAAGGCGATTACCTTACCAAGGAAAGTTGAAGTGGAATTGAGACACCTTCGCTATTTTGCCGTCTTGGCAGAGGAACTTCACTTCAGCCACGCGGCTGAGCGCCTACATATCGAACAACCGCCATTGTCCCGAGCGATCAAAGAACTGGAGGAGGATCTGGGGGTTGTTCTCTTCGATCGAGACCGCAGAGGGACGAAGCTGACTGCAGCTGGATCCGCCTTCCTGCAAGATACCCGCCGGCTGTTCACCGTTCTCGAACAGGCGCGAGAGAATGCTAAGGCCGTCGCAGCAGGTGCGCGTGGCAGCCTGCGTATCGCGGTCTCCGATGGTGCGACCGATCCTCGGTTCTCGGAGTTCTTGGCCCGTTGCCGAGCCGAGGAACCGGAAATCGAAGTACGCCTGTCCGAAGTTCCGTTGGCGGACCAGTTGCGCGGCCTACGCTCTGGCGACTTCATGATCGGCTTCGCGCACACAGCAGATGTCGGCGAGGGCATCATTGCCGAGCCGATTTGGCGAGATCCCCTGGTAATAGCCGTGCCGGCCCGGCACGAACTGCTCGCTCATAAGGAAGTGCCCCTCCATGAGCTCGATGGCCATCCGCTCGTCTTGTGCGACCCACGGGTCTGCGAGGGCTACTGCCGCGTATTGGCACGACTCCTTGGACCTCTGGAACACCGGCAAAACGTCGTTGAACGTGCGACCTCACTGGAGATGATGCTCACGCTGGTCGGTGCCGGTTATGGTGTCGGCTTCATGGCAGCAAGTAAAGTACCAGTCAGCCAGCGGCCCGATGTCGTAGTCCGCCCCTTGGCCGTGGAATCGGCGGTCATTACGACCTATTTACTCCGATCCGACAGCGGCGATGTGACAGCCTCACTGGAACGATTTATTTTTCGCCTGCGCGAAGGTTTGGGCACTTAATTCGCGGAAACCAGCCCTAAGACTCAGCAGCGGAGCTGCATGTTGTGCTCGGTCGCGGCCATCAGTTCGGTGCCGCTTATCTTGAGCACGGCTGCAATTTTCAGTACCAAGGCCAACGCGGGTAAGTGTTCCCCCCGCCCAATCTTGCCCATATGCCAACGCTCAACTCCGGCTAGTGCGGCCAGTTCTTCCTGAGCAACACTCAGTTCCAAGCGAAAGGCGCGCACAGCGTTGCCGAACGCCAAGGCTGGCTCGGCTTCATATCTGGTTGTGCTTGGGGCGACCCCATTGAACTGCACGCTTCTGCATTAGCAGAATGCGTTGAACAGTCACTGAAATTTAACCACGTTAAATTTAACCCATGCGTATCACATTGGCTTGTTTTGACCAACTTTCTCCTTGGGTGCTCTCATGCACGACGCCACCAATTCTTCCCCCGGTTTCAGGCTTGCGGTAGCGCCGGGCGTACCTTCATCACAACTATCAGCGCTTTTGGCGCGGCAACGCGCGGAAGAGCCAGACGTCACTCTCACTTTCTTCGAGGTTTCAAGTGACGTTTTGCTTCAGGGCCTTCATGAAGGCCGCTACGACGCAGGGATGTCGCTTCAGGGGATCAGCGACCGGCCCTCAGCACGCAACCCGTGTGGGCCGAGAACATGGCCGTAGCCATGCCGCCGCGGTTTTTCTTTCTTGACCAGGAGAAACTCACCATCGCCGATCTCCAAGCGTACCCCGTCTATCGTTGGCAGGCGGAGGCTTGCCCCCTGCTGGATGAGAGGCAGGCCTCCCTCATGCCGGTGGATCAGAACAACATACAGTGGGTGACTTCGTTCGAGATGGCGGCACTGTGGGTTGCCGGCGGATACAGCGTTGGGCTATCTGCGCAACCGCGCATCGCGCGTGCTCACGGGTTGGGAATCCGCATGCGACCGCTCGTTGGTGGCCCCTACCCGGTCGTGACGTACCTGCAACGAGCCTACGCGCGTGCTGATCCCGTTGCTGAGCGGTACGAGCGCAGAGCGCTGCAAATTGGTTCGCGTAGTGGGTGACCCCCGGGCGCCTCACCCCGACCATGGGTTGAAGCGCAAGGGTTAGGCCCCTTCAAAGACCACTGTGCTATCCACCAGCCGACGGGCGCTCTGCCCCACATCCTCAGGGATGGGCCGCGGAGCAACAGTCTCGGGCGCATCCGCATGGTGCCGGTAGTCGCCCATGATGACCCGGACAATCGCGGGCACGTTGGTCATCGTGACCGCATCAATGGCCGCGCGATCACCCAGGTCCGGGTGCGGCTGGGTCAGCATGCGGTACAGGTCCCACGAATCCGCGTGCGGGCGTTGGTTCATGAGCACCTGCGCCAGCTTGTGCTTGAGCGGCACCAGTTGCCAGTCGGGAACGCGCTGCCCGCGGTTGCCCAAACTGATGGATAGCAGCTTGCCGGCCTTCAACTCGCGGTTGATCTGATCCTTGGACTTCCCAGCCAGCTTGCCGAACAGCGGCACTGGCAGACAGCTCGGTGACTCGTACATAGCAAGCATTTCCTCGCGCTCGCGCTGAATTGCGGACACTTCCGGTTCCGGCGCCCGCGTGGGCGCCGGAGGCACCTGCGACAGTCGCTGGAACGTGCTTCCGGCGTCGTTCGGAGTCACGACGATGGGAGCAGCCACTACAGGCGGCACAGAGCCTTCAGGGAACACAGCGGCGGCGGCAACAGGCTCGTCTTCTGCCATCGCCGGCACCCCTTCGATACGAATGGTGAGGTGAGCACTGGCGGCTTCCACCTGACCCTGCTCGAGCAGGTCGAGGCGATCGGCCCAGTCCTGCATCATCCGACGTCGCGGTTCTACGTACTTGGCGTGGTTATAGGCCGAACTCACCTTGTTCGGGTCGGAGTGCGAGAGCTGAGCGTCCACCCAAATCTTGGGATAACCGATCTCGTTGAGCGCCGTCGAGATGGTCCCGCGGATGCCGTGGCCGGTCAGTTGGTCCTCGTAGCCCATCCGCTTCAGGGCGGCATTGAGGGTGTTCTCGCTGACGCGCTTCTTAAGTTCGCTGCGGTGTGTGAGCAGATGAACCTGGGCGGGCCGCATCACCCCCAAGAGGTAGCGCACGATCTCGATGGCCTGAAGGGACAGCGGCACGATGTAGGGCGGCACGTCCTGGGGGCGCTTGCCGGCCTTGCGCATCTCGTCCTGAAGCTGCTTGACGATCTGCGGCGGGATGATCCACAGGCCGCGGTCCAGGTCGAACTGATCCGGGGTTGCCAGCCGCAACTCACCGGTGCGCACACCGGTCAGGAACAGTAGCCGGATGCCGAGCTGGGTTTGCCAGCCACGCGGGTTGTAGCGCCGGAGCTTCTGGAGGAAGTTTGGCAGCTCGGGCAGATGCAGGTACGGGTTGTGGCTCACCGGGGGCTTGGGCTCCGCCACCACATCCAGGTCGGAGGCCGGATTGGCTTCCAGCCCCTCGACGATCACGAGGGCATAGCGGAACAACTGACTCAACCAGGTGCGGACCTTTTCTGCTGTGGTGAAGGCCTTGCGTTCCTCGATCCTTGCCAGGACGCCCAGAAGCTGGGGCCGGCGAATGTCGTAGATCGACATCTTGCCAAGGGTGGGCAGCACGTCCTTGCCGAAAATCCGCAGGATCTGCGAGAGGGTGCTTTGGCGACCTTCCTTGAGTTCCTTGCGGCGATGCTCGACCCAGGCATCGAAGACGGCCTTGAAGGTGTAATCGGCCGCCAGCTTGACCGCGTGCCGCTTCTGCTTGCGGTCGGTGTGGGGGTTGATGCCCTTGGCCAGGAGCGCCCGGGCTTCGTCGCGCAAGGTACGCGCTTCGCGCAGGCCGATCTCGGGGTAGTTGCCCAGGGAGATGCGCTTTTGCTTGCCGAGCCAGTAGTAGCGCAGGTGCCATGATTTGCCGCCGGTAGGGGCAACCACCAGGCCGAGGCCATCGGTGTCGGGGAGGCTGTAGGCTTTGTCAGCGGCCTTGGCTTGCCGCACAGTCAGATCAGAGAGTGCCATCATCGAAGCTCCTAAGTCTTGGACTTAGGCCCGATGCTGCTGGTCATCCCGATCCAACCCCAGCAAGAACCCGGCACCGGAACCACCCGTATTCTTTGGCCTTGTTTTTGGCCTCAAAAACGCTGGCTGTCGGTGGATTTCCGTGGCTTTTGCTGGAATGAAAAAAGGAGCCGAAGCTCCTTTTTTCAACGACTTACAGACCCCAGTGGAAGTCTGTAGATCATAAATTGGAGCGGGAAACGAGGCTCGAACTCGCGACCTCAACCTTGGCAAGGTTGCGCTCTACCAACTGAGCTATTCCCGCGTTGCAAGCCTTGCAGTATATACCGCTTTTGCCTGTTTTGGGAAGGGGCTGCAAATTTTTTAGACTTTTTTGCCGCCCTTCGAGACACCTTCAGTGCTTGACCGCACCGCGCCGCTGACCGACCGATTTCTTGGCCACGGCGGCGGCGGCCACCACCGGTGCGGCCTCGGCCGCGGGGGTGTCGGCCGGGGTCACCTCGTCCTCGGTCAGGGGCGCCGGCTGGCGCTCCAGGGCGATTTCCAGCACCTTGTCGATCCACTTCACGGGAATGATCTTCAGGCCTTCCTTCACGTTGGCCGGGATCTCCTGCAAGTCCTTGACGTTCTCCTCGGGGATCAGCACGGTCTTGATGCCGCCGCGCAGGGCGGCCAGCAGCTTTTCCTTCAGGCCGCCGATGGCGGTGACCTCGCCGCGCAAGGTGATCTCGCCGGTCATGGCCACCTCGCCGCGCACCGGGATGCCAGTGAGCGCCGAGACGATGGCCGTGGTCATCGCCGCGCCGGCGCTGGGGCCGTCCTTGGGCGTGGCGCCGTCGGGCACGTGGATGTGGATGTCGCGCTTTTCGAACACCTCGTCCTTCAGGCCCAACAGGCGCGCGCGTGAACGCACCACGGTGCGCGCGGCCTCGACCGATTCCTTCATCACGTCGCCCAGTTGGCCGGTGCGCTGCACATTGCCCTTGCCGGGCATGGTGGCGGCCTCGATGGTGAGCAGATCGCCCCCCACCTCGGTCCAGGCCAGACCGACCACCTGGCCGACCTGGTTTTGCTGCTCGGCGCGGCCGTAGGTGAACTTGCGCACGCCCAGGAAGTCGTTCAGGTTGTCCGAGGTGACCTTGACCTGCGGCTGCATTTCTTTCAGCTGCAGGCTTTTCACCACCTTGCGGCAGATCTTGGACAGCTCGCGCTCCAGCGAGCGCACGCCTGCCTCACGCGTGTAGTAGCGCACGATGTCGCGCACGGCGGATTCCTCCACCGCCAGCTCCTCGTCCTTCACGCCGTTGTTCTTCATCTGCTTGGGCAGCAAGTACTTGATGGCGATGTTGGTCTTCTCGTCCTCGGTGTAGCCCGACAGGCGAATGACTTCCATGCGGTCCAGCAAGGCCGGCGGAATGTTCATCGAGTTGCTGGTGGCCACGAACATCACGTCCGACAGGTCGAAATCGACCTCGACGTAGTGGTCGGAGAAAGTGTGGTTCTGCTCCGGGTCCAGCACCTCCAGCAGCGCGCTGGAAGGATCGCCCCGGAAGTCCATGCCCAGCTTGTCGATCTCGTCCAGCAGGAACAGCGGGTTGCGCGTGCCCGCCTTGTTCAGGCTTTGCAGCACCTTGCCCGGCATGGCGCCGATGTAGGTGCGGCGGTGGCCACGGATCTCGGCCTCGTCGCGCATGCCACCCAGGGCCATGCGCACGTACTTGCGGCCGGTGGCCTTGGCGACCGACTGGCCCAGCGAGGTCTTGCCCACGCCGGGTGGGCCGACCAGGCACAGGATCGGCGCCTTGACCTTGTCCACGCGCTGCTGCACGGCAAGGTACTCGAGGATGCGGTCCTTGACCTTTTCCAGGCCATAGTGGTCTTCGTTTAGCACGTTCTCGGCAAAGGCCAGGTCGTGCTTGATCTTGGTCTTCTTGCTCCAGGGCAGGCCGACCAGCACGTCGATGTAGTTGCGCACCACGGTGGCCTCGGCCGACATGGGCGACATGAGCTTGAGCTTCTTCAGCTCGCCCTCGGCCTTCTTGCGCGCCTCCTTGGGCATGCGGGCGGCCTTGATCTTCTTTTCGATCTCCTCGACGTCGGCGCCCTCCTCGCCTTCGCCGAGCTCCTTCTGGATGGCCTTGACCTGCTCGTTCAGGTAGAAGTCGCGCTGGTTCTTCTCCATCTGGCGCTTGACGCGGCCGCGGATACGCTTGTCGACGTTCAGGATGTCGACCTCGCGCTCGAGCTGCTCGAACAGGTTTTCGAGGCGCTCCTTCACGCTCACCAGGTCCAGCACCAGCTGCTTGGCCTCCAGCTTGAGCGGCAGGTGCGCGGCAATGGTGTCGGCCAGACGGCCAGGCTCGTCGATGGCGGCGATGGAGGTGAGGATCTCGGGCGGGATCTTCTTGTTGAGCTTGACGTACTGGTCAAACTGCTGCATCACGGCGCGGCGCAGCGCCTCGACCTCGGCGTTGTCCTTCTCGGTACCCTCGGCCTCCAGCGGCGTGACGGTGGCCACGAAATGCGCCTCGCCGTCCTCGATGTGGGTGACGGTGGCGCGCTGCTGGCCTTCCACCAGCACCTTCACCGTGCCGTCGGGCAGCTTGAGCATCTGCAGGATGGTGGACACGCAGCCCACCTCGAACATGTCGTTGACCGAGGGCTCGTCCTTGGCGGCGGTTTTTTGCGCCACCAGCATGATGCGGCGGTCGGCGGCCATGGCCGTTTCCAGGGCCTTGATGCTCTTGGGCCGACCCACGAACAGCGGGATGACCATGTGGGGAAACACCACCACGTCGCGCAGGGGCAGCAGCGGCAGGTCGATCGGGGTGGTGGGCAAGGGGGTGGCTCCGGACATTCAAAATCCTCGGGTGATTCAGCCCCACATGGCGGCTCAGGCCCCCATTTTCAACCGGAACATCGGGCCGTGGGGGCCTGGCCGGGGGTTTCCCCCAGGGCAGTGGGTGAAACGGCGTGGCGCGCTATTGATTCAATAGCTGGTCAGGAAGAGGCCACGCCGGCCAAAGGCGGAAAAAGCCAGTAATCAGGCTTTCTTGGCGGCCTCGCGGTAGACCAGCAGCGGGCGCTGGTTGTCCTCGATGGTGGTCTCGTCAAGCACCACCTTGGCCACGTTGGCGGTGTGCGGCAGCTCGAACATGGTGTCGATCAGCGCCTGCTCCAGGATCGAGCGCAGACCGCGCGCGCCGGTCTTGCGCTCCAACGCCTTGCGGGCGATGGCCTTCAGCGCCGACGGGCGGATTTCCAGCTCGGCGCCTTCCATCTGCAGCAGGCGGCCAAACTGCTTGACCAGGGCGTTCTTCGGCTCGGTGAGGATCTGCACCAGCGCGTCCTCGGTCAGCTCGGTCAGGGTGGCGACCACCGGCATGCGGCCGACCAACTCGGGAATGATGCCGAACTTGATCAAATCCTCGGGCTCGACCTCGCGGAACACCTCGGACAGCGAGCGTTGCTGCTTGCTGCGCACGGCGGCGCCAAAGCCGATGCCCGACGATTCGGTGCGCGCCTCGATCACCTTCTCGAGGCCAGCGAAGGCCCCGCCGCAGATGAACAGGATATTGGTGGTGTCGATCTGCAGGAAATCCTGGTTCGGGTGCTTGCGCCCGCCCTGCGGCGGGATGCTGGCCAGGGTGCCCTCGATCAGCTTGAGCAGCGCCTGCTGCACGCCCTCGCCCGACACGTCGCGCGTGATGCTGGGGTTGTCGGCCTTGCGGCTGATCTTGTCGATTTCGTCGATGTAGACGATGCCGCGCTGGGCGCGCTCGACATCGTAGTTGCAGCTTTGCAGCAGCTTGCTGATGATGTTCTCGACGTCCTCGCCCACGTAGCCGGCCTCGGTCAGCGTGGTGGCGTCGGCCATGACGAAGGGCACGTCCAGCTGGCGCGCCAAAGTCT
>JAIUOM010000213.1 GCA_020161215.1 Pseudomonadota bacterium | reverse complement strand
CTGGCCACCTACATCGGCTGGCTGATGCACCGCGGCTGGGGCGGCGTGGTGGCCGGCGCGCTGTTCGTGCTGCCGTCGCTGCTGATACTGATCGCCTTGTCGTGGCTGTACGTGGCGTTTGGCGAAATGCCGCTGGTGGCCGGCCTGTTCTACGGCATCAAGCCGGCGGTGACGGCCATCGTGGTGCAGGCGGCGCACCGCATCGGCATGCGGGCGCTCAGGAACGGCTGGCTGTGGGCCATCGCGGCGGCGGCGTTCGTGGCCATTTTCGCGGCGAACGTGCCGTTTCCGGCCATCGTGGCGGGGGCGGCGCTGCTGGGTTACCTGGGCGGGCGCATCGCGCCGGACAAGTTCCGCGCCGGTGGCGGTCACGGCAAGGGCGGGCCGAAGCACTTCGGGCCAGCGCTGATCGACGACGACACGCCCACGCCGGCGCACGCCCGCTTCCGCTGGGCGGCCCTGCTGCGGGTGCTGGCGGTGGGCGCCGTGCTGTGGCTGGTGCCGATGGGGCTGCTGGCCGCTGGCCTGGGCTGGCAGCACACGCTGACGCAGATGGGCTGGTTCTTCACCAAGGCGGCGCTGCTGACCTTTGGCGGGGCCTACGCCGTGCTGCCCTACGTGGTGCAGGGCGCGGTGGCGCACTACGGCTGGCTGAACGCCACGCAGATGATGGACGGCCTGGCGCTGGGCGAGACCACGCCCGGGCCGCTGATCATGGTGGTGGCTTTCGTGGCTTTCGTGGGCGGTTACGGCAAGGCGGTGTTCGGCCCGGACGCGCTGTTTCTGGCCGGCGCGGTGGCGGCCTGCCTGGTGACCTGGTTCACCTTTCTGCCGTCATTCCTGTTCATCCTGGCCGGTGGTCCGCTGGTCGAAAGCACCCACGACGACCTGAAGTTCACCGCCCCGCTGACGGCGATCACCGCCGCCGTGGTGGGGGTGATCTTGAATCTGGCCCTGTTCTTCGGCACCCACGTGCTGTGGCCGGACGGCCTGGGTGGCCGCTTTGACGCGGTGTCGGCCCTGATCGCGCTGGGCGCGGCGCTGGCGCTGATGCGTTTTCAGCGCCCGGTGGTGCCCGTGATCGCCGCGTGCGCGCTGCTCGGGCTGGCCCTGAAAGCCCTGGGCATGTGACGCGGGCCGTACCACCGCGGTGGCGTGAAGACGCTGGCCAAATCGGCCCTAAAACCACCCTTTGCCGGCGTCAATACTTGACATTTTGCTATAAAAACAGAAGTTAATCGAGCACCGTGAGTTTGGCCACCGCCAACGCCAGCCACTTCAGGCCATGGCGTGGAAAGTTGACCTGGGCGCGTGCGTCGTCGCCCGCGCCTTCCACGGCCAGCACGGTGCCTTCGCCAAACTTGTTGTGAAACACCTTGGCGCGCGGCACGATGCCGGCGTGGCCGGCCGCGGCGCGCGGGGCCGGCGCGGCGGCCGGCGCCTTGGCCAGCATGGCGGGGTGAATAGCGCTGCGCCCCCAGGCCGGCTGGGGCACGCCGCCGGCACCGGGCACGGGCAAGTTGCCGAAACCGCCCTGGCGCGGGGTGAGCCACTTCAGCGACTCTTCGGGCAGCTCTTCCAGGAAGCGGCTGCGCAGGTGGTAGCGCGTTTGCCCGTGCAACAGGCGCGTTTGCGCGTGGCTGAGGTACAGGCGCTTGCGCGCGCGGGTGATGGCCACGTACATCAGGCGGCGCTCTTCCTCCAGGCCGTCGGCGTCGCTCAGGGCGTTTTCATGCGGGAACAGCTGCTCTTCCAGCCCGGTGATGAACACGGCGTCGAACTCCAGACCCTTGCTGGCGTGCACGGTCATCAGTTGCACGGCGTCTTGCCCGGCCTGGGCCTGGTTGTCGCCGGCTTCCAGCGCGGCGTGGGTCAAGAAGGCGCCCAGCGGGCTCAGGGTTTCGCCGGTGGCGGCGTCGACGGGCGCGGGCGGCTGGGGCAAGGGTTCGTTCAGCAGCGGCGCGTCGGGGTCCAGGCCCTGGCTGGCGGGGCTTTGGCCGAGGGCGGCGGTTTCGTCCACCGGCAGCGCCACGGCGTCGCGGCCAAAGCCTTCCTGGGTGACAAAGCTCTCGGCCGCGCTGGCCAGCTCTTCCAGGTTTTCGATGCGGTCGGCGCCTTCGCGCTCGCTGCGGTAATGCTCGATCAGGCCGCTGGCGTCCAGCATCAGCTCGATGATTTCGCGCAAGGTCTTGCCGGCGGTCTGCTCGCGCAGCACGTCGATGCTGGCGACAAAGGCGCCAAGATTGGCGCCAGCGCGGCCGCTGAGCTGGCCAATGGCATCGACCAGCGACGTGCCGCTGGCGCGGGCCGCGTCTTGCAACTGCTCCAGCGTGCGCGCACCGATGCCGCGCGGCGGAAAATTGACCACGCGCAGAAAGCTGGTGTTGTCGTGCGGGTTCTCCAACAGGCGCAGGTAGGCCAGCGCGTGCTTGATTTCGGCACGTTCGAAAAAGCGCAAGCCGCCATACACCCGGTAGGGCACGCCGGCGTTGAACAACTGCGTTTCAATGACCCGGCTTTGCGCGTTGCTGCGGTACAGCACGGCGACTTCGCGGCGCGCGTGGCCTTCGCCCTTGACCAGTTGGCGGAGTTCATCGACCACCCATTCGGCCTCGGCGAAATCGGTCGGCGCCTCGTACACCCGCACCGGCTCACCGGCGCCCTGGCTGGTGCGCAGGTTTTTGCCCAGGCGGCGCTGGTTGTGGCTGATGAGCTGGTTGGCCGAATCCAGAATGTGGCTGTGGCTGCGGTAGTTTTCTTCCAGCTTGATCTGGTGCCGCACGCCAAATTCGCGCACGAAATCGGCCATGTTGCCCACGCGCGCGCCGCGAAAGGCGTAGATGCTCTGGTCGTCGTCGCCCACGGCCAGAATGGCGCCACCGCCGCCTTCGGCCGGCAGGCCGGCGATGATCTTGATCCAGGCGTACTGCAGGCGGTTGGTGTCCTGGAATTCGTCGATCAGGATGTGGCGAAAGCGCCGCCGGTAGTGCAGGCGCACGGCCTCGTGATCGCGCAGCAGCTCGTAGCTGCGCAGCATCAGCTCGCCGAAATCGACCACACCCTCGCGCTGGCACTGGTCTTCGTACAACTGGTAAATCTCCACCTTGCGGCGGGTTTCGGCGTCGCGCACCTCCACGTCGGACGGGCGCAGGCCGTCTTCCTTGCAGCCGGCGATGAACCACTGCAACTGGCGCGGCGGAAAGCGCTCTTCATCGACCTGGTGCTGCTTGACCAGCCGTTTGATGGCCGACAGTTGGTCTTGCGTGTCCAGGATCTGGAACGCCTGCGGCAGGTTCGCCAGTTGGTGGTGCGCACGCAAAAAGCGATTGCACAGGCCGTGGAAGGTGCCGATCCACATGCCGCGCACGTTCAGCGGCAGCATGGCCGTCAGGCGCGCGGTCATCTCCTTGGCGGCCTTGTTGGTGAAGGTGACGGCCAGCACGCCGCCGGGCGAAACCTGCCCGGTTTGCAGCAGCCAGGCGATGCGGGTGGTGAGCACGCGCGTCTTGCCCGAGCCGGCGCCGGCCAGGATCAAGGCGGGTTCGGGCGGCAGGGTGACGGCGGCCAGTTGCTCGGGGTTGAGGCCGGCGAGCAGCGGAGAGGACTCTTGCAACAGCATGCGGGGATTGTAGGAAGCTGATCCATCCCCCCCGGTTCCGCCTTCCCCGCGCCAGCGGGCCGCCGACAAAAGCCCTAGAATCAAGCACCGGGCCCAAGATTTTCTTGGCCCGGTTTTTTGTGCCCGCTCGGCCCCCACGCCGGCGCGCGGCACCAGACCGGCGGCCAGGCCAAGCGCCCTTCCTGCAACCCTTTTGCCTCGAATGGAGCTTGGACCCTCATGGAAATCTTCGACTACGACCAGGTATTGCTGCTGCCGCGCAAATGCCGCGTGGAAAGCCGCAGCGAATGCGACGCCAGCATCGACTTTGGCGGCCGGCGCTTCAAGCTGCCGGCGGTGCCGTCCAACATGAAGACGGTGGTGGACGAGAACGTCTGCACCTGGCTGGCCGAGCACGGCTACTTCTACGTCATGCACCGGTTCGACCTGGACAACGTGGCCTTTGTGCGCCGCATGAAGGCCAAGGGCCTGTACGCCTCGATCTCGCTGGGCGTGAAGGCCGCCGACTACGCCGCCGTCGACACCCTGGCCGCCGAAGGCCTGGTGCCGGAGTACGTGACCATCGACATCGCGCACGGCCACGCCGACACGGTGCGCGACATGATTTACCACCTGAAGGCCAAGCTGCCCGACACTTTCATCATCGCCGGCAATGTGGCCACGCCCGAGGCGGTGATCGACCTGGAGAACTGGGGCGCCGACGCCACCAAGGTGGGCGTGGGCCCGGGCAAGGTGTGCATCACGCGCCTGAAGACTGGTTTTGGCACCGGCGGCTGGCAGTTGTCGGCGCTGAAGTGGTGCGCCCGCGTGGCCACCAAGCCGATCATTGCCGACGGCGGCATCCGCAGCCATGGCGACATTGCCAAGTCGATCCGCTTTGGCGCGACGATGGTGATGATCGGCTCGCTGTTTGCCGGCCACGAAGAGTCGCCCGGTCGCACGGTGGAGGTGGATGGCGAGCGCTTCAAGGAGTATTACGGCTCGGCCAGCGACTTCAACAAGGGCGAGTACCGCCACGTCGAGGGCAAGCGCATCCTGGAGCCGATCAAGGGCAAGTTGGCCGACACGCTGACCGAGATGGAGCAGGACGTGCAAAGCTCGGTCAGCTACGCCGGGGGCAAGCAGTTGCTGGACATCCGCAAGGTGAACTACGTGATCCTGGGTGGGGACAACGCGGGCGAGCATTTGTTGATGTGATTTTGGGCGAGATGTCGGCGTGGATAAACGCTCATACGCTATTAAATTTGTAGTTATTTGATAGGGCAGCCGAGCGGGTTGGGCTTGTGCTGAGCTGATGGAGCGGTGTCTGTGGGGGGCGCTGTCGGCCGGGAAGTGCGCCCGGCGGCGCAGTCCCTTTCTTTGCTTCGCCAAAGAAAGGAACCAAAGAAAGGCGACCCCACT
>JAIUOM010000013.1 GCA_020161215.1 Pseudomonadota bacterium | reverse complement strand
CCCGAGCCAGTTGAACAGGGTTTCACGCACCCGGTCGGGCGTCGGGCGCAGGCCGGGCTTGTCGGCCACCGGCAGGCGCGTGCGGCGCCACTGGCCGCCGATGAGGCGCACTTCATGCGGGGCCGCCGGGCGGGCGGCGGGCGGAGCGGGTGAACGGGGCATGGCCGGATTGTCGCGCCCCACGGCCGGCGCGGGCCGTTCAGCGCCGCGCCGGACGGCACCGGCCGTGCCGGCCCCGGCCAGGGTTCTGGCCTGACCTGAGTCAAGAAACCGAAAGATTGACGCCCCTCAAATGCCCCAAAACGCCCACCTTGGTCTACCCTTTCAGTCGCCCCGACACCAGGAGACCCCCGATGAGCCCACCGCCCCAACGCCCGCCCGTCGACACCGACGCGCCCTTGACCGATTTCTCCCAGTGCCACGCCGGCATCCTGCGCCAGCTGGATGCGTTTGGCGAGCTGCCCGAGTTGCTGACGCCGGCGCAGCGCGCGCGCCAGATCGCCGAGCAGTTCGTCGGGTTTTTTCGCTCGGCGGCGTTCGAGCACCACCAGGACGAGGAGCGCGAGCTGTTCCCGGCCGTGCTGCGCGACGCCCAGCCGGGCCCCGAACTGGATCGGGTGCGCCAGATGGTCGATCAGCTGACGCGCGAGCACCGCGACATCGAACGCCAATGGAGCACGCTGGAGCCGCAACTGAAAAAGCTGGCCAAGGGGCAGCCGGTGGAGATCGATCCGCAGGCCATCGCCAGTTTGGTGGCGCAGTACAAGGCCCATGCCGAGTTCGAGGAGGCCGAATTTTTGCCCCTGTCGGCGCGCATCCTGGGCCGCGACAGCGACCACATGGCGGCGCTGGGCCTGTCGCTGCACATGCGGCATCAGCCGCCCACGATTCTTGGTTACATCTGATCGCTATATTTTCAATAGCTACTCAGGATTGATCCGCGCCGACCAACGGTCGTTTTGACTCAAAAATCCGGGCGCGGCCGCCGATTTCAGGGCGCGCCGCCCACCACCACCGTGACCATGCGTTCGGGCTGCAGCACGCGCTGGAAGGCGCGGCGGATGTCGGGCAGGGTCACGGCGTCGACACGCGCGGTCCAGCGGTCCAGGTAGTCCAGCGGCAGATCGTGCCAGGCGATGTTGGCGACGTTGCCCAGCAGCTTGCGGTTGCTGTCCAGGCGCAGCGGAAAGCTGCCCACCAGGTTGTCCTTGGCGGCCTTCAGCTCGGCCTCGGTCGGGCCCTGGGCCACGAAGTCGCGCACCACCTGGCGCGCCACGCGCAGCGCCTCGTCGGCCTGGTCGGCGCGGGTCTGCAGGCCGACCGTGAAGGCGCCGGCGTGCAGGCCGGGCGAGAAGCCGCTGTACACGCTGTAGCTGAGGCCGCGCTTTTCGCGCACCTGCTCGGTCAGGCGCGAGGTGAAGCCCCCGCCGCCCAGGATGTGGTTGCCCACCAGCAGCGGAAAAAAGTCCGGGTCCTCGCGCTTGTAGCCGGGCTGGCCGAACAGCACGTGGGCCTGGGCCGACGGGAAGGCGATGCGCTCGTCCAGCGGCGCGGCCAGCGGCGTCACCTCGGGCACGGCCGGCAGCGGGGCGCAGCTTTGGCCCTGGGGCAGGCGCGCCAGCAGCGCCGTGGCCAGCGCGTCGGCCTGGGCGCGGTCCACGGCGCCGACCAGGCTCAGCTTGGCGCGGCAGGGCAGCAGCGTGGCGTGGCGCGCGCGCATGTCGTCCAGGCTGATGCGCGCCAGCGTCTCGGGCGAGGTTTCCTGCCCGTAGGGGTGCTGGCGGTACACCGCGTGGTCGTAGGCCAGGGCGGCCAGGGTGCCGGGCCGGGTGCGCGCCTCGCGCAGCGCGGCCGACAGGCGCTCGCGCTCGCGCCGCCACACGGCCTCGGGCCAGGACGGCTCGCCGATCTCGCGCGCGGCCAACTCGACGGCCTTTTGCAGCAGCTCGGGCGGCTGGGTCAAGGTGCGCAGGGTGAAGCTCATGCGGTCGCTGCCGGCGTTGGCGCCAAAGCCGGCGCCCAGGTCGGCCCAGGCCTCACCCAGCTGGTTTTCGTCCAGCGCCGGGCGGCCGTCCCGCGCCGCCACGCCCTTGCCCATCATCAGCGCCGTGACGTCGGCCAGGCCGGCCTTGTCGGCCGGATCGCGCCGGCCGCCGGCGTCGAAATCGACCTGCACATCGAGCATCGGGATGGCCGGGCTTTGCACCAGGTAGATCTGCGCGCCGCTCGGCTGCGTCCAGTGCTGGATGGCGGTGGCGGCGTGCGCGGAATGCCCGACAAAAGTGGGGACTGTCAGCGCCAATACAGCCTGGGCAGCTATGGTTTTAAGAGTTTTCATGGGCGAAAAATAGGTGCGGTGCCGGGTCAATGCCGCAGGGCGGCCGGCGCCGCGCGCGGCTTGGCCTGGGGGTCGCGCGGCTGCGGGTCGAGCGTGGCGATGGTCAGTTGGTCGTCGCCGAAGTACTGCCCGGCCACGCGCTGCACCTGGGCCGCCGTGACCTGGCGCAGGCGCTCGATCAGGCGCGCGTCGGCGTCCAGCGGCAGGCCCTGCACCCACAGGCTGCCCAGCTCCTGGGCCTGGCCCATCACCGAATCCCGTTTGTAGACCTGGCTGGCGATCCACTGCGTCTTGACGCGGGCCAGCTCGGCCTCGTTCACGCCCTCGCGCGCCACACGCGCCACCTGCTCGCGCAGGGCGGCTTCCAGCTGCGCCGGCGTCTTGCCGGGCGCCGGCACGCCGCTCAGCACGAACAGCTGCGGGCCGCGCCCGTACAGCCCGTTGCTGGCATGGGCCGAATCGGCCACCCGGTCGGCCCCTTGCGTCAGCGCGCGGTCCAGCCGGGCGCCGCTGTAGCCGTCCAGCACGGCCGACAGCACCGTCAGCGCCAGGGCGTCGTCGCTGCCGGGGCTGGGCGCCAGGCTTTCCATGCTCGGCACCTTGAAGGCCAGCGAGACCACGGCCTGCTCGGCCGGGGCCTTCACCTGCACGCGCCGCAGGCCGGGCTGGGGCGGCTCGGGGCGCGGCTTGCGCACGGGCAGGGCGCGCGCCGGAATGCCGCCGTAGTGCTGTTGCGCCAGCTTGAGCACGGCCTGCGGATCGACGTCGCCCACCACCACCACGGTGGCGTTGGCCGGCACGTACCAGCGCTGGTAAAAGGCGCGCGCGTCCTGCGCCGTCAGGGCGTCCAGATCCCCCATCCAGCCCACCACCGGGCGGCGGTACGGCGAGGCGGTGAAGGTGGCCGCCCGGTGCTGCTCGCCCAGCAGGGCGCGCGGGTTGTCGTCGGTGCGCAGGCGGCGCTCCTCCTTGACCACGTCCAGCTCCTTGGCGAATTCCTCGTCGCTGTAGCGGTTGTGGGCAAAGCGGTCGGCTTCCAGCGCCATCACCTCGGCCAGGCGCGCGGCCGGCACCTGCTGGTAGTAGCCGGTGTAGTCCATGCTGGTGAAGGCGTTCTCGCGCCCGCCCAGGGCCGCCACGCGGCGCGAGAATTCGCCGGGCTGGAGCTTGTCGGTGCCCTTGAACATCAGGTGTTCCAGCACATGGGCCACGCCGCTGGTGCCATCGACCTCGTCCATGGCGCCGACGCGCAGCCACAGCATGTGCACCGCGACGGGCGCGCGGTGGTCGGGCTGGACGATGACCGAAAGGCCGTTGCCCAGCGTGAACTGCTGGGCGGCGGTGTCCGGCGTGGGGGCGGGGCGCTGGGCGCTGGCCGGGGCGGCGGCGCCCAGGGCGGCGGCCAGGGCCAGGGCGGCCCCCAGGCGGCGCGGCGCGGCGCGAGAGGCAAGAAGCATGGGCAAGGTCATGGCGAGGTGGGAGTGACGCAGGCCGGAAAACGTTCCCCGCCGCGCGGCCCATTGTGGCCGAGCTCGGCCACGCGCCCGGGCCGGGGCACTGCCTAGGGGCCCTAGTCGCACCTGATTTGATAGCAGATCTGGAAGATTCCGCGCCGGCCGAAGCCGGTTTTAGGCACAAAAAACCCGCCACGGCGGGCGGGTGCTGGGTGGCGGGCCAACGCGCCGTCAGCCGCCGGCCGGCAGCTGGCGGTAGGCCAGGGGCGTCTCGGGCACCGGGTAGCCGGCCTTGCCGAAGGTCTCGACGATGGCCTTGTGGGTGTCGAAATAGACCTGCCAGTAGTGGTCGGTGTGGGTGTAGGGGCGCACGCACAGCTTGGGGCCTTCGGGCGTGAACTCCAGGATCTCGATGTCCGGCGCCGGGCGCGCGACCACGTTGGGGATGGCGGCAATCGCCGGGCGCAGGCGCTCGATGGCGTCCAGCGGGTTCACGCCGTTGGCCACCTTGGCCACGCAGTCGACACGGCGCACCGGCTGGGCGCTGAAGTTCTGGATGTTGTCGCCGAACACCTTGCCGTTGCCGACGATGGTGGTGACGTTGTCGGGCGTGAGGACGGTGGTGGCGAACAGGCCCAGCTCGGTCACCGTGCCGGTCACGCCGCCGGCGCTGATGAAGTCGCCCACCTTGTAGGGCCGCAGCACCTGCATGAACACGCCGGCCGCGAAATTGCCCAGCATGCCGCTCCAGGCCGCGCCAATGGCCAGGCCGGCGCCGGCCAGCAACGCGGCGAACGAGGTGGTCTTGACGCCGAAGATGTCCAGGATGGCCAGGATCAGCACGATGTTCAGCAGCACCGAGGTGATCGACTTCAGGTAGTGCGCCAGGGTCGAGTCGATCTTGCCGCCGCGCTCGAAAACCTTGCCCATCAGCATCACGGCCAGGCCGATCAGCCAGCGACCAATGATCCAGGCGACGATGGCCGTGGCCAGCTTGATGCCGAATTCCACGCCGTGCGTGGTCAGAAATGTCCAGATGTCCTGGGTGTTCATGCCGTGTCCTGTCCTTCCGGTGGGTAAATGCGCAGGCGGCACGCCGCCCGCACCGCGCCGCGACTGTGCCACGCATGCGGCGCCCGCCGCGCCCGCGCGCGCCGTGGCGTGACATCGGTCACACCCCCGTTCAGGCCACGCAACGCCAGGGACGGCGATCGGGGCAATTTGTCACCTCAACGCTCCTGGATTCATAGCTGCCCAGGATGTTCACGCGCCGACCGATGACCGTTTTCTGGCTCGGCGCGCGGCGGATCGGCAAGCCACCACGGGTCGCCGCCCGACTTAACCCAAAAGGTATGATTCCTGCCGACCTGAGGACGGGCGGGCGCCAGAGGTGCCGGCGCCCGAACCCACGCGGGCCAGGCCGCGGCTTCTCCACACAGCTCAAAACACGAGAAAAGCAATATGTTCGAGCACCTTGCTGATTTTCTGGGCACCAACCGGGTCGGGTTCTTCGGGATCCTGCTGCTGGCGGTGCTGACGGCCAACGAACTCGGCCTGCGCATCGGCCGGCGCCGGCGCAAGAGCATCGGCGAGGGCTCCGACGAAGGCGCGGCCCTGGTGGTGGGCAGCCTGTTGGGCCTGATGGCCTTTGTGCTGGCGCTGAACCTCTCGTCCGCCACCTCGCGCTACGAAGTGCGCATGAACGCCACCCTGCAGGAGGCCAACGCCATCGGCACCGCCCTGCTGCAGGCCGAGGCCGCCGGCGGCGCCCAGGCCCCCGCGCTGGTGGCCGACCTCAAGAAATACCTGGATCTGCGCTACCGCTACGTGCGCGAGCCCGGCGGCAGCCAGATGATCGGCCAGCTCAACGACGAGACGGCGGCGCTGCAAAACCAGATCTGGGCCAACGTCAAGCTGCGGGTCGCCGAATCGGCCACGCCGACCGTCAACTCGCTGATGAATTCGGTCAACAACGCCTTCGACGCCTCCACCATCATGCGCCAGGCCATGGAATACCGGGTGCCGGGGCAGGTCATCGGGCTGCTGCTGGCGCTGAGCATCCTGGGCACCGCCGCCGTCGGCTACCAGTTTGGCCTGACCCGCCGCAAGGGCCGCATGCCTGGCATCCTGCTGGCGCTGCTGTGGTGCGTGATGGTGACCGAGATCATCGACATCGGTTCGGCGCGCATCTGGACCTTCCGCACCGACACGCGGGTGTACGAATGGTCGCTGACCGGCCTGGGCATGCCGCTGGCCAGCCCCGCCGCGCGCTGAGCACCGGCGCCGCGCGCGCCCATCAACGACAATGGCGGCCATGAGTGAAACGCTGTCCGCCCCCTCCTCCTGCCCGGTGCCCGGCGCCGCCGAGCCGCGCCTGACCAGCCTGTCGCACGGCGGCGGCTGCGGCTGCAAGATCGCACCCGGCGTGCTGTCCAGCATCCTGCGCGGCACCGGCGGCCTGCCCATGCCGCCCGAGCTGCTGGTGGGCATCGAGACCGCCGACGACGCCGCCGTCTACCGCCTGAACGACAGCCAAGCCCTGGTGGCCACCACCGACTTCTTCATGCCCATCGTCGACGACCCGTTCGACTTTGGCCGCATTGCCGCCACCAACGCGCTGAGCGACGTGTACGCCATGGGCGGGCAGCCCATCATGGCGCTGGCCCTGGTGGGCATGCCCATCAGCGTGCTGTCGGTCGAGACGATTGGCAAGATCCTGGACGGCGGCGCCAGCGTGTGCCGCGCGGCAGGCATCCCGATTGCGGGCGGCCACACCATCGACTCGGTCGAGCCCATCTACGGCCTGGTGGCCTTAGGGCTGGTGCACCCCGACCGCGTGCAGCGCAACGCCGGCGCCCGCGCGGGCGACGTGCTGGTGCTGGGCAAGCCGCTGGGCGTGGGCATTTATTCGGCTGCGCTCAAGAAAGAGAAGTTGAGTGCCGACGGCTACGCCCAGATGATCGCCAACACCACGCGCCTGAACACCGCCGGCCCCGACCTCGCCGCCCTGCCCGGCGTGCACGCCCTGACCGACGTCACCGGCTTCGCCCTGGCTGGCCACGCGCTGGAGATGGCGCGCGGCGCCAACTTGACCGTGCAGCTCGACTGGCCCGCCGTGCCCCTGCTGCCCGGCGCGCGAGACTTGGCCGCCCAAGGCATCGTCACCGGCGCCAGCGGCCGCAACTGGGCCGCCTACGGCGCCGACGTGGCCCTGCCCTCTGGCTTTGCCCCCGCCGACCAGGCCCTGCTGACCGACCCGCAGACCAGCGGCGGCCTGCTGGTGGCCTGCACGCCCGAGGCGGTGGCCGAGGTCCAAGCCACCTTCCAGCGCCATGGCTTTGAGCAAGCCGCCGTGATCGGGCGGGTGACGGCGCGCGGCGAGCGGCCGCTGGTGGTGGGCTGAAGGCCCAGAGACACGTAGCCCATGTTCAGCATCTTCCGCCGCAAGAAACCCGCCGACACGCCCACCGCGCCGGCACCCGAGGCCACGCCGGCCCCAGCGCCAACCGCCGAGCCGCTGCCGGAGCTTGGCCTGGACGAGCTGGAGGCGCAGGCGCTGGCCGCCGCGCCAGATGGCGATGCCGAGGGGGCCAGTCCACCGGCCCATGCCACCTCCGTCGAACCGCCAATCACTCCTGATTCGATAGCTATTCAGGAAGATTCGACGCCGACCAAGCCCAGTTTTGACCCTCAACCCACCTTGCCGGCCAGCGCCGACCCGGACATGGTGCTGGAAACCGTCGCCTCGCCCAGCCGCGGCGGCTGGCTGGACAAGCTCAAGACCGGCTTGCGCAAGACCGGTGGCAGCATCACCACCGTGTTCACCGGCGCCAAGATCGACGAGGCGCTGTACGAAGACCTGGAAGCCGCCCTGCTGATGGCCGATGCCGGCGTGCAGGCCACCGAATTCCTGCTGCAGGATTTGCGCCGCCGCGTGAAAGAGCAGCGCGCCACCGACGCCGCGCAGGTCAAGGGGCTGCTGCGCGACGCCATCGCCGACATGCTGGCGCCGCTGGAAAAGCCGCTGGTGGTGGGCGTGTACCGCCCCACGGTGATCATGGTGGCCGGCGTCAACGGCGCCGGCAAGACGACCAGCATCGGCAAGCTGACCAAGCATTTCGCCGACGCCGGCGCCAGCGTGCTGCTGGCGGCGGCCGACACCTTCCGCGCCGCCGCCCGCGAGCAGCTGGCGGTGTGGGCCGACCGCAACGCGGTGGAAATCATCAGCCAGCAGGGCGCCGACCCTTCCGCCGTGTCCTTCGACGCCGTGGGCGCCGGCCGCGCGCGCGGCAAGGACGTGGTGCTGGTGGACACGGCCGGGCGCCTACCCACGCAAAAGCACCTGATGGAGGAGCTGACCAAGATCCGCCGCGTGGTCAACAAGGCCGACATCACCGCCCCGCACGAGGTGCTGCTGGTGATCGACGGCAACACCGGCCAGAACGCGCTGGCCCAGGTCAAGTCCTTCGACGAGGCGGTGCGCCTGACCGGCCTGGTGGTGACCAAGCTGGACGGCACGGCCAAGGGCGGCGTGCTGTGCGCCATCGCGCGCGAAAAGCCGGTGCCGGTGTATTTCGTCGGCGTGGGCGAGCAGTTGGAAGACCTGCAGACCTTCAAGGCGCGCGAGTTCGCCCAGGCGCTGGTGGGTTAACGCCCCGGCGCCATCAGCGGCCCTGTTGAGCGCGCTCCAGCATGGCGTGCAGCAGCACGTTGCAGCCGGCGGTGAGGTGCTCGGGCTCGGCCTGCTCGATCTCGTTGTGGCTGATGCCGTCCTTGCAGGGAACGAAGATCATGCCGGTGGGCGCAAGCCTGGCCACGTAGACCGCATCGTGCCCCGCGCCCGAGACGACGGGCATGTGGCTGTAGCCCAGGGCCTTGGCGGCACGGGCCACGGCCTGCACGCAATCGGGGTGAAACTGTTGTGCCGGGTAGCTTGAGACCTGTTCAAGCCGCACCTCCAAGCCGCTTTCCTGGGCCACCCGCGCGGCAAAGGCCTTGACCTCGGCCGCCATCTGGTCCACCCGTTCGTCGGAGCTGTTGCGCAGGTCGATGCTGAACGTGACCCGGCCCGGGATCACGTTGCGGCTGTTGGGAAACACCTGCGCCATGCCCACCGTGCCGCGGCCATCGGGTGGATGGCGCAGCGCGACGGCGACCACCTCTTGCATGATGCGCGTGGCGCCTTGCAAGGCGTCCCGGCGCAGGCCCATGGGCGTGGGGCCGGCATGCGCCTCCATGCCAACGACCGTGCAATCGAACCAGCGAATGCCCAGCCCGCCCTCGACCACGCCAATGGTCGTGCCATGATCCTCCAGCACTGGGCCTTGCTCGATGTGGGCTTCAAAATAGGCGCCCACGGGGTGCTCGCCGGGCGCCTCGCTTCCCATGTACCCGATGCGTTCGAGTTCGTCCCGGACGGTCTTGCCGTCCAGGTCGGTGGCGGCATGGGCGTGCGCCAGCGTGAAGGCTCCGGCGAACACGCCCGAACCCATCATCACCGGCACGAAACGGCTGCCTTCCTCGTTGGTCCAGAAAGCGACCTCGATCGGTGCCTCGGTCTCGATGCCGTGGTCGTTGAGCGTGCGCACCACCTCCAGCCCAGCCAAGACGCCGTAGTTGCCGTCGAACTTGCCGCCGGTTGGCTGGGTGTCGATGTGGCTGCCGGTCATGATGGGCGGCAGGCGGTTGTCGCGGCCGGCGCGGCGCATGAAGGCGTTGCCGATCTTGTCGATGGTGACGCTCATTCCCGCCTCGCGCGCCCAGCCGAGCACCAGATCCCGGCCCTGTCTGTCCAGCTCGGTCAGGGCCAGGCGGCACACGCCGCCCTTGGGCGTGCCGCCGATGCGGGCCAGCTCCATCAGCGAAGCCCACAGGCGTTCGCCGTTGACGCGCAGGTGTTCGATGCCGGGTGTCGTTGGGGTGTCCAAGGGAGGGCTCCAGGTAGCGGAATCAAGACGGAAAATTCGTCACGACGCCCAGCGGATAGACCGGTTGGCGCAGGTGTTGAAACGGAAACAACCGGTAGTCGGAACTGGTGACGCCGGGGCTGTCGCATTCGACCAAGCCGGCCGACAAGGGCACGAACACCGGGCGGCAGTACATGCGCGACTTGAGCAGCAAGAATCGGTAGTCCCTCGGCGCCAGGCCGACGCACGAAAACACGCCCAAGTCCCAGGGCTCGTGAGGCTGCTCGGTCACCACGATCTGTGTGTCGCCCGCGTCCAGCCACACGGTGCGGCCCATGGCGCACCGCTGCCCTGTGTAGATCGGTCCGCTCACGGTATAGCGGCCATCGCTGATGGCCCGCACCGTCCCCTGCACCGGCACCGGCGTCTTGGTCAGGCCCAGCCGGGTCAGCGGCACCTTGTTGCCCAGGCGCACCGACACCCGGGCGCCGACGCCCGCGTCCACCAGCCGCGCCACCGCCTCGGGATCGCACAGCGGCCCGGTGGCGATGTCCGTGAGGCCTTGTCGCCAGGCGGCCTGCAGCACATCCATGGTGTCGCAGGTCCCGCCCGACATGCAGTTGTCGCCGTGGTCCAGCAGCAGCACCGGTTTGTCCGCGCCACGCGCCAGCGTCTGGGCACGCGCCAAGGCCTCGGCCAGGGGCTCGCTGGCGTACACGTAACCCTCGCGCTCGGCCCATATCAGCTCGGCCACACGGTCCAGGGCCGCGGCACACAGCGCCTCGCCGAGCGGCGTGCACTCCACGGTGGCCACCACGCTCATGCAAGGGGCCTCGATGTCGGCCAGCGAGAAGCCGGCGAAAACCGTCAGCGCAGGCACGCCGTCACGCTCGGCCTGCCGCGCCGCCATCACCGCCCTGGCCATGGCGCCGCCCAGCGTGGTGCTGCGCAGCGTGTGGCTCAACAAAGGCAGCGGTCGCCAACGCACCGCATGGCGCCGCCCCTCTTGCAGCATCCGCAGCACCAGGCGAGCCACATGCTCGCCGGTCTCGTACATGTCGACGTGCGGATAGGTCTTGAACCCGACCATGACGTCGGCGTGATCGACCATCTTCTGTGTGAGGTTGCCGTGCAAATCCAGCGCCACGCCCAAGGGCACACCGGGCGCCGCGGCGCGCACCCGAGCCAGCAAATCGCCTTCGCCGTCGGGGGTATGCTGCGCCACCATGGCGCCATGCAAGTCCAGCAGGATGGCATCGCAGCCGGCGGCAGCCGCCACGATGCGATCGGTGAGCTCGTCGTAGGCGGCAGCGTGCACCGGGCCACTGGGGTTGGCCATGGCCGACACCGGGGTAACGCACTGCGCGCCCACGCGCCGCGCCGCATCGATGTAGGCCGCCATCGCGGTGCGCATGCCATCGTTGGCCTGGAAGGCCGCGGCATCGTAGTCGGGTGCGAACGCCTGCAGCGGCGTGGGTACTGGAGAAAAAGTATTGGTCTCGTGGTTCAGACGAGCAATCAAGAGCTTCATGCCGTAAATCCAGGTACGTTCGTCGCGGATCGTCGACCTTCAGGCCAGGCCCACGCCGAGATAGCGGTCCTTGACGTCTTCGTCGGCCAGAAAACCTTTGTTGTCGGCGGTGTACACGATGCGCCCCTGCTCCAGGATGCAGTGCCGGTCGGCCAGTTGGGTGCACACCTCCAGGTTCTGCTCGACCAGCAAAATCGCCACGCCCGACGCCTTGATGGCCTTGAGCTGGGCCACGATTTCCTCCACGATGACCGGAGCCAGCCCTTCCACCGGCTCGTCCAGCATGAGCAGCTTGGGGGCGTTCATCAGTGCGCGGCCGATGGCCAGCATCTGCTGCTCGCCGCCTGACAGCTGCCCGCCGCCGTTGCGCCGCCGCTCCTTGAGTCGAGGGAATATCCGGTACACGTCATCGAGTTGCCAGGGTGACCGCTTGCGCAGGCCGAGCAGGAGATTTTCTTCCACGGTCAGCAACTTGAAGATCCCTCGATGCTCGGGCACCAGGCAAACCCCCTGCCGGGCAATCGCATGGGGCGGCATGCCCTGCACCGGCTGGCCACGGAACATCACCCGGCCCTGGGTGGGCGCCACCACCCCGGCAATGGTCTTGAGCGTGGTGGTCTTGCCGGCGCCGTTGCGCCCCAGCAGGGTAAGCAGCTCGCCATCGCCAACTTGCAAGCTCACCCCCTGCAGGACGTGGCTCTTGGCATAGTGCGCGTGCACCTGGTCGACGTCCAGAATCATCCCTTGCCCCCTGTGATCATGTTGCCCAGATAGGCCGCACGCACGCGATCGTCGCCACGGATCTCGTTCGGCTTGCCTTCGGCCAGCACACGGCCCAACTGCATCACCGTGACGGTGTCCGATATATCCATCACGATGTTCATGTTGTGCTCGATCAACACCACGGTGTGTTGGTCGCGCAGTCCCTTGATGAGCTGCTTCATGTCTTCCAGATCGTCTATGCCCATGCCCGACGTCGGCTCATCCAGAAAAATCGCCTTCGGCCGGGCCGCCAAGGCCATGCCCACTTCGAGCCGGCGCTGTTGCCCGTGCGACAAGTTGCCGGCCGGGGTGCCGGCCATGCGCTCCAGACCGACCTTGGCCAGCACCGAATCCACCACCTGCGACAGCGCGCGCGGCCCCACCGGTTCATGCCAGGGGTTAAGGGCCTGCCTGGGTGTCACGCCCTGCGCGGCCAGGCGCAGGTTCTCGCGCACCGGCAAACTCAGGAACAGGCTGGTGACCTGAAACGACCGGGCCATGCCGCGCCGCACGCGCCGGTAATCGGGCTCGTGCGTGACCTCCTGTCCATCAAACACAATGCGCCCACCACTGACCGCCTTGGTGCCCGTGAGCATGTGAAACAGGGTGGTCTTGCCGGCGCCGTTGGGCCCGATGACGGAGTGCACCGTGTTGGCGCGCACCCGCAGGTTGACGCCACCCAACGCGGCGAACTTGCCATAGCACTTCTCGACATCGATGGCTTCCAGCAATATCGGGGCGTGGGCGGTCATGCCTGCTCTCCCTTCGCGTCCACCGTGGCGGCAGGCGCTCTCCGACCTTGCAATTTTTGGAGGATCGAGTCACCGAGACCCCAGAGTCCCCGTTGCATCCACAAGCTGACCGCCATCAAGGCCAGCCCCAGCAGCAGCAGCCAGCGCGGCCAGAGCTGGGACAACCAATCGGCCAGCAGCAGGTAGAACGCCGACCCCAGCAACGAGGCCAGCAAATTGCCCGTGCCGCCGATCACGGTCATCACAAGAATCATCTCGCTCGTGTGGTATTCGGCGTTGGACAGCGGCGCAAGGCCCGTCATCATGGCGTGCAATGCGCCGGCCAGGCCCGTGACAGCCCCTGATATCACGAAGGCCTGCAACTTCAGAAGCTTCAGGTTGTAGCCGATGGCGGCCGCGCGTTCCTCGTTGTCGCGCACCGCCAACAAGGTGCGGCCAAAGGTCGAGCGCGACACCTTCAGCAACAGCCAGAACACCAGCAGAAAAATCGCTGCGATAAAACCGTAGAGCTGCCACGGTGACGCCAGTGCCCACAGCTCAACCCCCAACACCGACAAGTTGGGCCGCGGGATATCCATCAAGCCGTTGTCCCCCCCGGTCAGACCGGTGGCCGTGTACGCGATGAAATAGAACATCTGCGAGAAGGCCAACGTCAGCATCACGAAATACGTGCCGCGCTGGCGGATCGCCACCCAGCCCACCACGGCCGCGCCCAGCGCACCCATGGCCGTGGCCAGCAACAGCGCCAATGGCATGGGCACGGGCCAGCGGGTCAACATCAGGGCGGCGGTGTAGCTGCCCAAGGCAAAGAAAATGCCTTGCCCGAACGACAGCAGACCGGTGAAACCGAGCAACAGGTTGCACCCCATGGCGGCGAGCGCGAAGATCAGCACCTCGCTGGCCAGGGACCCCGATTGCATGGTCAATGGCATGGCCAGCACCACCAGCGCCGCCAGAAGGAAGTAGGCGTATTTTTTCATGGACTCTATTCCTTGCGGCCCTATTCCTTGCGGCCCAATAGGCCGTGCGGGCGCAGCAGCAGTACGGCCGCCATGGCGACATAGATCATCAGGCGCGCGCCTTCCGGCCACAGCGTGCTCATGACGCTTTGCACGATGCCGATCATCAGCCCGCCCAACAGCGCGCCGCTGAAGCTGCCCATGCCCCCCACGACCACCACCACGAAGGCCACTGCGAGCGCCTCCACGCCCATGAAGGGCTCCGCGCCCCGGATCGGTGACGCCAGCACCCCCGCCAGCGCCGCCGTGGCCGCGCCCAGGCCGAACACCAGGCTGAAGATGCGCAGCACGTTGATGCCCAGCAGGGAAACCATCTCGGTCGACTCGCTTCCTGCCCGCACCGCGCTACCCAGGCGTGTTCCCTCCAACACCCACCACAGCAGGACGGCCAATACCGCGGTCAAGCCGATCACGAACAGCCGGTATTTTGGGTACACGAAATTGCCCCAGATCACCACCCCTTGCAGTGCGTCCGGGACGGCCACGCTATCGCCCAACGGACCCCATTGCAGGATCACCAGTTCCTGAACCACCAGCGCCAGGCCGACGGTCACCAGGATGTGGAACTCATGGTCGGTGGCGTACACATGGCGCAGGATCAGCTTCTCCGTCGCCCAGCCTATGCCGCCCACCGCCAGGGGCACCACCACCAAGGCCAGCCAGAAGCTCATGCCCCAGCGCGTCATCTGGTAGCAAAAATACGCCCCCAACAAGTAGAACGCGCCGTGCGCGAAGTTCACGAATCGGAGCAGTCCGAACACAATGGACAAGCCGACCGCCAGCAGGAAGTACAGCATGCCAATGCCGACCCCATTGATGACCTGTAGCAGGTAGATATTCATGAAATGCCTAGCCAGAAAACCGCCAGCGGAGCCCTCTCCTGGGGCCGCGGCGGCTCACGAAACGGGCGCCCCGCGCACCTTCCGCGGGACCTATATTGGGTATCTCAGGCGGCGGTGCCTCAGGCGCGTCTGCAGCCTGTCTGATCGATCGGCAGGAACGATTTGCCCGAGCCAAGCACGTCCACGTAGTCGTCCTTGTTCTTCATCTTGGCCTTGGCCTTGCCCTTGAGCAGGTAGTAGTTCTTGAGCACCTGGTGGTCGGCCTTGCGCACTTCCTCCTCGCCCGTCAAGCCCTGGTACTTGTGGCCCTCCAGCGCGGCGATCACGGCCTTCTGCTCCACCGACCCCGCCTTGATGATCCCGTCGATGAGCAGCTTGGTGCAGATGTAGGAGCCGGCCAGGCTGTAGTTGGGGTTCATCTTCAGCTTGTCGTTGGTGCGCTTGACAAGATCACGGTTGAGCTCCGAGTCCACCGTGTGCCAGTACTGGGCACCAAAGTAGATGCCGTCGCACAGATCCGCGCCCAGCGACTCGAACTGCTCCAGCCCCGAGGCCCAGGCCACCAGGATCGTCATGTTCTTGTGCATGCCAAAACTCACGGCCTGACGCAGGGTGTCGGCGCATTGCGCGCCAAAATTCAGCAGCAGCAGCACGTCTGGCTTGGCGCTCAGCGCGTTGGTGATGTAGCCGCTGAATTCCTTCTCGGTCAGCGAGTGGTAGCTGTTGCCGACGTGCTCAATGCCTTTTTCCTTGAAGATGTTCTTGGCCGCCGACAGCAAGCCGTCGCCAAACACGTACTGCGGCGTGATGGTGTACCAGCGCTTGGCCTTGGGCATGGCCTCGATCATGGGCCGAACGGTTTGCTCGATGGCGCCAAACGTCGGCACCGACCAGCGGAAAGTGGCGGCGTTGCAGTCCGTGCCGGTAATTTCGTCGGCGCCCGCCGTGGTCACGAACAGCCCACCGGCCTTCTCGACCTCCTTGCCCATGGCCAGGGCTTCCCCCGACAGGATGCCCCCGGCAAAGAAACGGGCGCCCTGTTGTTGCGCGGCCTCCTGGACCTTGCGCACGGCGGTGGCGGGCTTGCCCTCGGTGTCCAGCAGCGTGTAGGCCAGCGGACGGTTGAGCGCCTTGCCGTACTGCTCGATGGCCAAACGCATGCCCATGTCGGCGAATTTCCCGTTGGCCGCGAACGGCCCGGACATCGGGACCGGGCAACCGAACTGGATGGGACCCGGAGTCTGGGCGAGCGCGTTGCGGGCCAGGCCGGCGGAGGCTGAAAGCACGCTCAGCGCGGAGACTTGCAGGAGATGGCGACGTTGCATGGAGGACTCCGGTAGGTGGTGGGGATCAATGGATGCCACCTCCATGGTGTCCAGGAAACCTCATTCGTGAACTTTCATTAGCTTTCATTTGAGTTCACGACCACACGGGGTTAACCCCACTCACTCGGTCTTCTCGGCGCCGAATCTTGCGCCAGCCGTGCCGTGGCCGTGAAGGCATAACCGATCTGGTGCAATGTCTTGACCGGCAGGGGTTCGGAAAACGCCTCGCTCGCCTTCTTGCGCAACCTCGTGAGCAGCAGGTTGAGCCGGTCCGCGCCGTTCTGAGCGCGGGCACCAAACAGATGGGTGCCGAGATCGCGCTTGGACACCGGCTGGCCGTCGGCGCGCATCAACTGCTGCAGGAACATGAATTCGTGCGTGGTCAGCCGCAGACCCTGGCCCTGGGGGGAAGACAGCACCCAATCCTTGATCGCCAGCACCCATGGCCCGGACAACGCCGCAGGCACGGTGGTCGCGGCCGTCGGCGCGCCCGAAGCCATCGCCCTGGGCGCAAGACGACTTGCCGTGGCGTCGATGTTCGCGGCCAATTCCAGCAAGTTGACCGGCTTGACGAGATAGCGATCGGCCCCGGCACGCATGCCCGCCAGCCTGTCGCTGAGCGCATCACGGGCACTGAGGATGATCACCCCGACCTCGGGCTTGGACCTGAGCAGCGAGGCCACGCTGAGCCCGTCCTCGCCAGGCAGGCCCAGGTCCAGGATCACCACGTCAACGGGCTGGGCGGTAAATCCCTTGTAGAACTCCTCCGCGCTGCACGCTCCCCAGACGCTGTACCCCAAGTCGAGCAAGAACTCCTCAACGCTGTGCAACTGATCGGCATCGTCCTCGACGATCGCGATGCTGGGCTTGGAGTGAATCATGGGATGAGCACCTCCCGCATACGTCCAGGGCGAGGCATTCAAGCCACCGGACCGACCAGCAACGGAATGTCGATCACAAAACGCGTCCCTCGGGGCTGGCGCGCCTGCAGTTCGATCATTCCATCGTGCAATTCGACGATGCGTTGCACCAAGGCCAACCCGAGCCCAGCACCGGGTTTGCCCTCCGCCGCGCGTCCCCGACAGTATTTTTCAAACACCAATCTCCGCTCTTCCAGCGGAATGCCAGGGCCCTCGTCCTCGATGGTGAAGCGGCACATTGGCCCCTCACGGTGCACGCTGAGAGACACCGTGGTCCCACCCTCCGAGTACTTGAACGCATTGGACAGCACGTTCATGAGCATCACCCTCAGCAGCACCGGATCGCCATTCAGCGACGACAGACCGGGCTCGACCTCCAGGTGCAGCAGGTGCTCGGCGGAAAGCTGCCCACCGTTCTCGGTCACCCACAGGCACAGCTCACCCACGTCAACCGGCGCGGGCTCCAGCGCGAAATTGTGGCTGTCGAGCCGATCCTGAGTCAGACAATTGTCGAAAAAATAGCTCAGGCGCGCGGACCCCCGCAAGATACGTTGCGCCAGCACCTGCTGCATCGGCGCTTCCTTGGAACGCAGTGACAGCAGCTGCCCGGCCGTGTTGATCACCGCCAGCGGCGAGCGCACCTCATGCGACAACATGGCGATGAAGTGGCGCTGGTCGGTCAACGCTTGCTGAGTGGACGCCACCGCGCGTTCCAGCTCCTGCGTGCGCCGCGCCACCATCTGCTCCAAGTCCTGGGTCTGCTCCTTCAAGTGCCCAGCCATGTAGCCCATGGCGTCCGCCAGTGACCGCAGCTCGAGAATTCGGCTCGACTTTGGGGCCGTGGCATTCCAGTCGGCATGGGTCAAGCGAGTCGCCCAATCGCTGAGCACTCGAAGAGGCCGAACCAATTGGCTGGCCACGAACAACGAAAACAGCACCGACGCCAACATGACCGCCACCGTGGTGTAGATGGTGTTGCGGAGCACGCCGCGTAACGGCGTGTTGAATCGGCTCTCGGGCAGGATGATGGCCATGGTCAGAACCGGGCCGCGGTGCAGGGCGTGCGTCCACCAGCGCGCCAGATGGCGCACGCCATCCACCTCCACGAAGTGGTTGCCGTCGGCTCGACCGCTGCGCAGAATGTACTGCCCCAACGCGCGCATCACCGGATCGTGACTTTCATCGATATGCGCGCGATGCCCCTCGGCCAGCGGCGCAACGTCAGCCGATGACCCGTCCGAGGACATGGCCAGCAACTCGCCCGAGGCCTCGGCCAGAAAGGCCTTGCCACCCGACTCCGACGCCACGGTTGTCAAAAATTCGTTGAGTTGAGACAGCGCCACATCGGCCGTCAGGACACCCACGAATTGGCCATCACGCGAGTACGCCGGGGCGGAAACACCCATGCCAATCGCCGCGTACGCGCCCTGTGAATCGTTGATCTTGTAACGGTAGGGGGCGTACCACGAGATCCCATCGTTGGCCATTGCCGACCGATACCACGGCCGGGTGCGCGCATCAAAAAAAACCTCGCTGCGCGAGATCAACGTGGGTTGTCGGGTTACGGCGTCGACCCGCAACACTTCCATGGCCCGGCCGTCCTCGGTTCGGGCGCGCAGCATGCGCAACGCGCGGTCGCCGCCCAGCGGTGGTCTGCTGCCGGCGTAGTACTGGCCGTCGGGCATGCCCATCGAGATAAAGGTCAGTTGCGGCTGCTGATCGATCTGCAGCATGAACTGGCGCATCAACACATCCGGTTGCTGCACCATCAAATGCCCCGCGCGCGCCTGCTCCACGTTGAAAGCCACCAACCGTTGCGGCACATCGAAGAAAGACACCACTTTTTCGCGCACACGACCCGAGACTTCATCGGCCAACTGCAACGCAAACTCTTCCATCGCCACGACGGCCGAGCGGTAGAACAGGCTGCCGCTGGCCAGCACGATAGGCAGCAAGATCGCGAGGAGAGCAAAAGTGAGAAAGCTGCGCAGCGCGATACGGTGAGCAAGCATGAATCGAAGCATGTTGACGCCGTGGCTGTAGGGACCGAAAGACTGGCTTGGGCTGTGGTGCGTTGCGCGGTATTCAATCACAGATCGGCACGAGTATCTTCGCCAGGGAAGCGGCGCCCCAGTACGAGCCGGCGAGCCCTACCCCGGAAGACGAGGGCGTGCGGGTCCACCCGGACCGCCCGCTCCGACGGTTGCGCCGCGCAGAAGTCGCCCGACCGAATCCGATCTCATGCTTGAGCCCCTCCTCATGCGGCCGCCCCACGACACCCGTTCGCCTGACCCGACGATGCCAGCCCCGGGCAGGACGCTACACTCGGCCCCATGTCCGTGAACCCCTCACGCAAGCACCTGGTTCTGCTGGGCGCGGGTCGATCGCACTTGCAGGTGCTCAAGGGCCTGGCGCGGCAGCGCACGGGCGAGTTGTCCATCAGCCTGGTCGCGTCGCACCCCCACTACATCGAAAGTAGCATGCTGGCCGGCCACGTCGCCGGCGAGTACGCGCTGGACGACGTCCGGGTGCCGTTGGACGCGCTGATCGAAGCCAGCGGCGCGCAGTTCGTGCCCGCCCACGTGCTCGGACTCGACCCGGTGACACGCCGGGTGCAGCTGTCCAGCCAGGACGCGCTGGGCTACGACGTGCTGTCGATCGATGTCGAGCCGGCCGCCGACCGCGAGCGGATCGACGCGCTGATACCGGGCGCGCGGCGCAACGCGCTGTTCGTGCACCCGCTGGAAACCTTCGTGCAACTGTGGCCGCAACTGCTGGCGCTGGCGCGCGAGCGGGCGCTGCAGGTGGCCGTGATCGGCGACGGCGTGGCCGGCGTGGAACTGGCACTGGCCGCGGCGCACGCGCTGACGGCGCCGCACGGCAGCCGGGTGACCCTGGTGGCAGGCCAGGCGCCGCTGCTGGGCGACCAGCCGGCGCCGCTGCAACGGCGCGCGCTGGCGCGGCTGAAGGCGCTGCACATCACCGTGCTGCAAGACAGTTGCCTCAGCCTGGACGGTGCCAGCCTGCAACTGGCCAGTGGCGCCAGCCTGCAGTGCGACGCCCCCCTGGTGGCCGGCGGCGCCGATCTGCCGGCCTGGCTGCTGAACGCCGGCCTGGAGGCCGACGAACTGGGCCAGCCGCTGGTCAACCCCCGCCTGCAGAGCAACAGCCACCGCCAGGTGTTCATCGTGCCTCCGGATGCGCCCCCGGAAGTCGGGCCGGTGCTGGAAGCCAATCTGCGCACCGCGCTGGATGGCGGCTCGTTCCGCAAGGCACCGCTGGATGTGTCGCGGCTGCGTGTGATGGGCTGCGGCGACGGGCAAGGCATCGCCGTCTGGGGCCCATTCAGCCTGGAAGGCCGCGAAGTCTGGCACTGGAAGGACCGGCGCGACCGCAAGCAATTGGCCGCGCTGTTCCAGGTCTGAACTCGGCCCACCCCGCCCAGGGGCGGCTGGGGCGGCGGCAGCCCTCATGCCCTTGGGTAAACCCTAGCCTCCGGGCTGAAAACAAGAACTATACTGCCTGCGAATAGGCATTTTAATTCATGTTTTCAGGCCGCATGGCAGCCTCCGCGCTAGGGAAAGCCGGGGGACCGGTGGCGCCGAAACTGGCTCACAATGCCTCGATTACTTGACATCTAAAGGAGTTGCCCGATGAACGCTTCACCCCGTGGCCTCAGCCGCCGCCTCATGCTTTCGCGCAGCGCCGCCGTGGTTGGCGCCAGCTCCACCGGCCTGCTGTTGCCCGAGATCGCGCGCGCCCAGGGCAGCAAGCTGAGGGTGGGCTTCATGTTGCCCTACACCGGCACCTATGCGCAGCTGGGCGTGGCCATCGAGAACGGGGTGCGCATGGCCATCGCCGAGAAAGGTGGCAAGCTGGGCGGACGCGATATCGAGTGGTTCAAGGTGGACGACGAGTCCGAGCCGTCCAAGGGCGTCGAGAACGCACAAAAACTGGTGCAGCGCGACAAGGTCGACGTGATCATCGGCACCGTGCACTCGGGCGTGCAGATGGGCATCCAGAAAGTCGCGCGCGACACCGGTGTGCTCAGCATCATCCCCAATGCCGGCGTGCTGGCCGCCACGCGCGCGCTGTGCGCGCCCAACGTGTTCCGCACCAGCTTCACCAACAGCCAGCCGACCATGGGTCTGGGCAAGCCGATGATGGACAAGGGCTTGAAAAAGGCCGTCTGGATCACCTGGAAGTACGCCGCGGGCGACGAAGCGTTCGAGGGCTTCAAGGAAAGCTACACCAAGGCCGGTGGCACCATCGTCAAGGAGTTGGGCCTGCCCTTCCCGAACGTCGAATTCCAGGCCTTGCTGACCGAGATCGCGGCCCTCAAACCCGACGCCGTGGCCTGCTTCTTTGCCGGCGCCGGTGCCGCCAAGTTCATGAAGGACTACGCCGCCGCCGGCCTGCAGGGCAAGATTCCCCTGTGGGGCTCGGGCTTTCTCACCGAGGGCGTGCTGGACGCCGCCGGCCCCGCCGCCGAAGGCGTGATGTCCACCCTGCACTACGCCGATTCGCTGGACCTGCCGCGCAACAAGCAGTTCCGCACCGCCTACGCCAAGGAATTCAAGCTGCAGCCCGACGTATACGCGGTGCAGGGCTACGACAGCGGCCAGTTGCTGCTGCAGGGCCTGGCCGCCGTGCAGGGCGACATGAGCAAGAAGGCGGCGCTGTACAAAGCCATGGAAGGCGCCTCCATCGACAGCCCGCGCGGCAAGTGGACCATGAGCCGTGCGCACAACCCGGTGCAGGACATCTACCTGCGCGTGGTCGAGAAGGGCGACAATAAAGTGCTGGGCGTGGCAGCCAAGGCCTTGGCGGATTCGGGGGCCGGTTGTAAATTAGGATGACACCACCGGCAGGGGTGTCACCCCTCTGAGGCGCTGACGCGCTTTCCACCCTCTCGTACCGGAGGGGTACAACGCCAGTGGGCGGGCCAAGCCCTTCCACGGCGTTCGCTGGTTCGGCCTGCTCCGCGGCCATCTGATTTATTGGGCTGATTCTTTCTCTGGCCGCTCGCTCATGGACTTCGCCACTTTCCTGATCCAGACGCTCAACAGCGTGCAGTACGGGCTGCTGCTGTTCATGCTGGCCGCCGGCCTGACGCTGATCTTCGGCATCATGGGGGTGGTGAACCTGGCGCACGGCAGCTTCTACATGCTGGGCGCGTACCTGGCGTTCTCGCTGTCAAGCCAGTTGGGCAGCTTCACCGCCGCGATCGCGGTCGGCACGCTGCTGTCGGTGCTGTTCGGGCTGGTGTTGGAGCGCGTGCTGTTTCGCCACTTCTACCACCGCGACCACCTCGACCAGGTGCTGATGACCTTCGGCCTGATCTACATCTTCGAGGAAATGCGTTCGCTGCTGTGGGGCGACGACGTGCACGGGGTGACCATTCCGGCGCCGTTGGCCGGCTCGATCCCGCTCACCGAGACGCTGTCCTACCCCGTCTACCGCCTGTTCATGATGGGCGTGTGCGTGCTGCTGGCCATCGGCCTGTACCTGCTGATCGGCAAGACACGCCTGGGGATGAAGATCCGCGCCGGCGCCTTCAACCGCGACATGACCGAGTCGCTGGGCATCAACATCAAGCTGATCCACGCCGTGGTGTTCGCCATCGGCGTGGCGCTGGCCACGGTGGCGGGCATGATCGCCTCGCCCATCTCCAGCGTGTACCCGGGCATGGGCTCGTCGGTGCTGATCATGTGCTTCGTGGTGGTGGTGATCGGCGGCATTGGTTCGGTGCGCGGCGCGCTCATCGCGGCGCTGCTGGTGGGCTTTGTCGACACCTTCGGCAAGGTGCTGCTGCCCCAGGTGGCGGGCATGCTGGTGTACATGCTGATGGCGGCCGTGCTGCTGTGGAAACCTGAAGGACTGTTCAAGCAATGAAACTGGCCCACACGCTCCCCACTTCGTGTGGTTCGCTGCCCCCCGAGGGGGCCTTCGCCGCCTTCGGGCGGCCGGGCGGCCGCTCATTGGCCCACACGCTCCCCACTTCGTGTGGTTCGCTGCCCCCCGAGGGAGCCTTCGCCGCCTTCGGGCGGCCGGACGGCGGCTCATTGGCCCCCACGCTCCCCACTTCTTGTGGTTCGCTGCCCCCCGAGGGGGCCTTCGCCGCCTTCGGGCGGCCGGGCGGCGGCTCATTGGCCCCCACGCTCCCCACTTCGTGTGGTTCGCTGCCCCCCGAGGGGGCCTTCGCCGCCTTCGGGCGGCCGGGCGGCGGCTCATGAGCGCTCCGCAACCCCACCTCGAGACCTTGCCCCGCAGCGTGCAGCTGGTGCTGGTGCTGGGCCTGCTGGCGCTGGCGGCGTTTCCCTTCTTCGGCAGCGAGTTCTACCAGCAGATGGTCACGCGCATGATGATCCTGGCCATCTTCGCCATGAGCCTGGATCTGCTGCAGGGCGTGACCGGCCTGGTCTCGCTGGGCCACGCTGCCTTCTTTGGCCTGGGGGGTTACGCGCTGGCGCTGGCCTCCTCCGACAGCGCGGCGGTCAGCCTGTGGTGGTCCATGCCGCTGGCGGTGGCGGCGGCGGGGCTGGCGGCGTTGATCATCGGCTTCTTCGTGGTGCGCACGCGTGGCATCTACTTCATCATGGTGACGATGGCGTTCGCGCAGATGCTGTTCTACCTGGTGTTCGACAACAAGGAGATCAAGCTGTTCGGCGACGCCGCGCTGAAGCTGGGCGGCTCGGACGGCGTGTACATCTACTTCAAGCCCGACGCCGGCTTCGTCGACCTGGAGAACAAGCGCACCTTCTACTACTTCGTGCTGGCTTGCTTGTTGGTCGTGTACGCCTTTCTGCGCCGCGTGCTCTGGAGCCCCTTCGGCCGGGCGCTGGCGGGCATCCGGGTCAACGAGCACCGCATGCGCGCGGTGGGTTATGGCAGCTTCGGCTACAAGCTGACGGCCTTCACCCTGGCCGGCGCGCTGGCGGGCCTGGCCGGCTACCTGTGGGGCGCGCAGACCGGCTTCGTGAACCCCGAGCTGATGGGTTTCCACATGAGCGCGCACGCCATCATGATGGTGATCCTGGGCGGCATGGGCAACTTCGCCGGCGCCATCGTCGGCGCCTTCGCGTTCGAGTTCATGCTGGAGCTGTTCAAGGATTTGCCCACCGTGGGCGACTTCAGGATCGGCAAGCACTGGCAGCTGTGGATGGGCCTGTTCATAGTGGGCGTGGTGGTGTTCGCGCCGCGCGGCCTGCTGGGGTTGCTGAGTCGCCTGGGCGCGCGCAAGGGAAGCGGTCATGAGTGAAGTGCTGCTCAGCGCCCGGAACCTGACCAAGAAATTCGGCGGCCTGGCGGCCGTCAATGAAGTGTCGGTCGAGCTGTGGCAGGGCCGCATCCATTGCGTGATCGGCCCGAACGGCGCCGGCAAATCGACGCTGACCAACCTGCTGTCAGGCGATCTGCCGCCCACCTCCGGCGTCATCACCCTGGGCCGGCACGACATCACCCGCGCCTCGCCCGAGCAGATCTCGCGCAAGGGCCTGGGCCGCAGCTACCAGAAGACCAACATCTTCCCCAGCTTCACGGTGTGGGAAAACATCCGTCTGGCGGCGCAGTCGCGCGCCGCCCAGCAGCCCTGGAACCCGTGGCGCTGGCTCGGCCGCGCCGCCAGCAACCGCGCGGTGAACGAACGCGCCGAGCACGCGCTGGAGCTGGCCGGCCTCGCCGCGCGCCGCCACGAGATCGCTGGCGCCGCGAGCCACGGCGAGCAACGCCAGCTGGAGATCGCCATGACCCTGGCCACCGCGCCGCGGGTGCTGCTGCTCGACGAGCCCTTGGCCGGCATGGGCGTGGCCGAAGCCGAAAGCATGGTCGGCTTGCTGCTGCGCCTCAAGGCCCAGCACGCCATGATGCTGGTAGAGCACGACATCGACGCCATCTTCACCCTGGCCGACCACCTGACGGTGATGGTCAACGGCGTGGTCATCGCCAGCGGCGAGCCCGAGGCGATCCGCGCCGACCGCGGCGTGCAAGCGGCCTACCTTGGCGAGGAGCACTGAACATGGCCACCGCCTCCAACGCCAACGTCCAGGACGACCCGAACAACCCGCTGTCGCCGCGTCCGCGCGACGGCGAAACCCCCGCGCGGCCCGAGGGCGATCCGGAACTGCTGATCCACGCCATCGACCTGCACACCTACTACGGTGCCAGCCACATCCTGCGCGGCATCCATTTCGAGGTGCGGCGCGGCGAAACCATCGGCCTGATGGGGCGCAACGGCATGGGCAAGAGCACCCTGCTGAAATCCATCATGGGCCTGGTCAAGCCGCGCGCCGGCGGCGTGCTGATCAAGGGCCGCCCCATGACCCGGCGCCCGCCCTACGAGGTGGCGCAGCTGGGCATCGCCTACGTGCCCGAGGGCCGTGGCATCTTCGGCAACCTGAGCGTGCGCGAAAACCTGGTGATGGCCGCGCGCGCCGGCACGCATGGCCAGCGCGACTGGACCTACGAGCGCGTGCTGGAAACCTTCCCGCGCCTGCAGGAGCGCCTGAACCACGGTGGCCAGCAGCTGTCGGGCGGCGAGCAGCAGATGCTGACCATTGGCCGCGCGCTGATGACCAACCCCGACGTGCTGATCCTCGACGAAGCCACCGAAGGCCTGGCGCCACTGATCGCGCGCGAGATCTGGCGCATCTGCGACGTCATCCGCCAAAGCGGCATCAGCAGCATCATTGTCGACAAGAACTGGAAGCACGTCACCCGCGTCACCGACCGCAACGTCATCCTAGTTAAAGGCGAGGTGGTGTTCGACGGCAGCTCAGAACAGATTCGTGCACAGCCCGAGTTGATGACACAGCACCTGGGGGTGTGACACCGGAGCATTCTGATCAACACGGTACGTGTCCAGTATCAGTCTTGTGCTTTAAAAGGAATGGCTTCGTCCACCGTTTGCCAAATAAAGGCTGCCGACGGGTTCTGACTTTCCTCCCAGATGTGCCCCACCAGTCCGGCAGATCGGCTGACCACAGCGACTCCGCGCATTATCTTTTGTGGAATATTGATCTCGCCCAGAAGTGCTGCAGAAGCGCCTGTCGCATTGATCGTAATGTGGTGACCGTAGATTTCATCCACCTGTGTGGCGAGCACTCTCAACGCCGCGATGTGGCGTCCCTCGACGCCCTCATTCTCGGCTATGGCCAGCAGACATGCGGCGCGAGGGTCGTCCGGTTTGTGGAGTGGATGGCCGAATCCATGAACCGGTTTGCCAGAATTCCTGTAGCGCTGCACAATAGCGTATGCTCGTTCTCCCATACCTTCCGGTGCCGACAAGACCTCTTCCAAATCAGCCGCGCAGCCTTCCATAGTGCCGATGAATGTGGAGCCCACACCCAGCAAACCTGCGGCAACGCTTGCTTGTAATGCGTCCGGCGCGGAATGATAAATCAGCCGAGAGGCGATTACGCTGGGTGTAATACCGTGCTCCATCAACGTAGTCAGTACTGCATCGAGGATACGGACGTGAGCCTTAGGCGGCCGCTTTCCGGTCAATTGCAGTAGGAACATCTCGGTGAAGCTCACCTGGCCAATCAGGTCCTGTACCAGATCCTGTCCACGGACCAAGATGCGGCGCTCATCGGAAGTAGCGATAGAAGTTGTAGGCTGAGTTCTAATTCGCATCATTATTCCTCGAACGGTATTCAGCGCGTGACCTGAACACCTGAGCGCTCACGATCCCACAGCGCCGAAAGATCGGCTTCCGCCTCGCGGCGCAGCTTATATTTTTCGATCTTCTGGCTCAGCGTTGCAGGCATCTTCTGTGTCACTTGAACATAGCGTGGCACCATGAAGTAAGCTAAATTTCGGCTGCAGTGGATCAGCAATGACTCATAGCTGAAACTTTCAGCTGCACCAGGCCGCAGGGTGATAGTAGCGGCCACTTCGTCTTCGCTGGTCTCAGCGCACACCGGGTAGACCGCGACATCGTCTACCGCCGGGTGAGTTCGAATGACTTCCTCAACCTCGAATGCCGAGATATTCTCTCCCCGGCGGCGAATCGCATCCTTTATGCGGTCGGTGTACCAGAGGTAGCCGTCCTCGTCCATCCGGCCGCGATCTCCGGTATGGAACCACATATTGCGCCGGCTCGCGGCCGTGGCCTCGGCCTGTTTGTAATAGCCAAGCGAAGCGCCCCAAGGATTGTTGTTACGCAGGACGATTTCGCCGGGTGTATCGGGCGACACGTCAAAATCATCCTCGTCGACGATACGTATTTCCACACCCGCACGTGCCTGCCCGCAAGAGCCAAGTTTGCCTCGTGGGCTTGTTGTGTTGTAGGCAGCACCCAAGCAGTAGTCGGTCAGACCGAACGCACTCATTACGGTCATTCCGAAGCGCGCCTCGAACTCGTGGGCGAAACTGGGTACGGGTGCCAGATGGCAACGCCTGACAGCATGATCTCGATCAGTCGGAGATGGTGGCAGTTTCCATAGGAAATTGGTTAC
Source organism: Pseudomonadota bacterium (assembly GCA_020161215.1). Taxonomy (GTDB): domain Bacteria; phylum Pseudomonadota; class Gammaproteobacteria; order Burkholderiales; family Burkholderiaceae_C; genus Ottowia. Next base: position 24,817 of record JAIUOM010000013.1, on the reverse strand, counting down.
CGCACCCACACCATTAAAAACTGTCGCACCGCTTGAGCGGATATGCGTCCAGAAGCGATTGACCGAAAAACGCGGTGCTAGGGCGATGGCCGCACCAGACATCAGGGAACCCATAGTGCTGCCTAACAACGCATTACCATGGAATAGCGGGAGAAATACATAAGCCACATCATCAGACGTGTACTCGTGATGGTGAGCGACATCCATGCCCCAGTAGACAAATTGGGCGTGCGTGTACATGATCGCCTTCGATGGTCCCGTAGTGCCAGAAGTAAACATGAGCATCGCCAGATCCTTGAAATCAGGTGATTCACCAGACAACGCAGCAGGGGCGGTAGTCAGGCTTGTGAATTCGTGCAAGGTTATGTCAGCAGGTTGAGGTGTAGACTCCGCCTTCCTCTCACGATCTGGTCGCGCGACGAATACGTGCCGCACACGCGGCACTTGCTCACGTATCTCTAAGAAATGCGGCAATAGTTCCTCCTCCACAATCAGCGCGACACAGTCAGCATGGTCCAGGAAGTACGCCAGCAACTGCCCCCTGGCAGCCGCGTTGAGTGGGACCGAAACGAAGCCTGCCCGCGCCGGCCCGAGAATGCCCAGCAGCTGCTCTGGACAGTTATTCATAAACACACCGATATGGCCGCGTGCCGATACCCCTGCAGCGGTTATGCCCGCTCCTACACGCAGAGTAAGCTCGTCGAGTTGCCTGTACGACAGGGTGCTGCCAGTCTGCAGCCACGTCAGGAAAATTTTTTTGCCCCATTGAGCGTTACGATCGCGCAGCACACGGTCGATGGTGGCACTGGGTGCGTGGTATCCAGGAAGCCTATTCATTCTTCGCTCCACTGATGCGGATCAGATCCTGCCACTTCTTACTCTCGGCCGGCACCGCCTTCGACCATGCTTTCACATCCGCGAAATCGCTCTCGAATCCCTGCGCCTTAGCCATTTCGGTGAACTGGACAGTTCGAGTCGCACTGGCCAACGCATCTGAGAATTTGCGCACGATATCGTCAGACGTACCGGCTGGAACAAACACCGCATTGAACGAGAAGAATTCATAGCCCGGCAAACCTGACTCGGCGACAGTGGGAAGTTCTGGCAGCGACTGCGATCGGCGTGGTCCAGTGACCGCTAGTGCGCGGATTCGCCCTGACGCCATCTGGGTCTTCGCAGTGGCGAGAGCAGTGAAGGTAAAGCTCACCCGGCCGCTCAACGTGTCCGTCAGCGCAGCTGCCTGCGTTTTGTACGGAACGTGCAGGAACTGCACACCGGCCGCATACTGGAAAGCAGCAGCAGACAGATGTTGAGAGCTGCCGCTACCAGCAGATGCGTAGCTCAGGCGACCAGGATTTTTTTTCGCGGCCTCGATGATGTCCCCGACCGATTTGAACGGAGAATCAGCTGGCACTACCATTACCAACATGACGCTGGCTAGTCTCGCTACAGGCTTAAAGTCGTTTATCGGATCAAACGGCACCCTGCCCATCAGCACTTCATTGGTGAAATGACCGGGACCGGTAAACAGCCACGTGTAACCATCAGCAGGAGCCCGAGCTGCCTGCTCTGTGCCGATCACACCATTGGCCCCTGCCTTGTTCTCCACCACCACTGACTGCTTCCACTGCGCGCCCATGATTGTGGCGAGGTAACGCGTAATGGCGTCCAGATTGGTGCCCGGCCCGTAGGGCTGCAAAAAAGTCACGGATCGACTCGGCCATTCTTGAGCTATTGCGGCACTGGGTGATACGGCGACCAGCGCTGCGGTGGTGATGAAAATAGATATCAGCGAACGCATGACTTCTCTCCTTGTGCTGGAGCCTGATAGAGCTCCGAATGTAGAATCGTTTCCATAGCGTGAATTCAGTTTAGGGATCTCATCAGCGCACAGCAATCCTGTGGAACGTTTTTATGCTGGAAAACCATGATTAAACGCGTTTCTGTACGCGACGTTGCAGCCGCCGCTGGCGTTTCTGTGGGTAGCGTATCGCGCGTACTCAACGATAGCGGCTACGCTAGCGTCGAGCTACGGAAGCATGTACTCGATGCGGTGACGGCGCTAGGATACGAACCAGATTTCACTGCACGCCACCTACGTACCGGCCGCAGCAAGACTATCGGTTATCTCCTACCAACGATCGCCAATCCAGTTCCGGCTGCGCACTTGAGCGAAGTGGAGCAGTTGATGAGATCAGCCGGTTATTCCTTATTGGTGGGCAGTTCACAGCGACCGACTCGCGATCGCGAACTGGTGGCTTTTTTTGAGAACCGGCGGCTGGAGGGAATCATCGCCTCACCTAGCTTCGAGTACCCCGACCCGACTGACTGTCCGTTCGGCAAGACCACCTTACCCGTAGTTATTGTCGAACGCGATCTTGGTGAGGATTATGACTGTGTACTGATGAACCACGCTGGTGGTATGCATCAGGCAATGGAGTACCTGCTTGCGCTCGGTCACCAGCGTATCGCCATGTTGGTTTCTGGCGCCAACCTTGCACCGGGCCGCGAGAAACTGCGCGGCTACAAGGCCGCGCTGGGCGCGGCCGGGCTGCAGTTCGACCCAGCTCTGATCTACATGCCGGAATCATGGCTAGCTTCGTCGCGCGAGCCCGTGCAGAGAATGTTACAGCTACCCTCGCCGCCCACCGCGCTCATCGCGCTGGGTACGCAGTTGCTGTCCGGCGCTCTTCATGTTGTGCGCGGTCGAGGGTTAGAGGTACCGCGCGACTTCTCAATGATTGGTATAGGTACTACTGAACAGCTGGAGCTGATGTACCCACCTGTCACGGCGCTGCGCTACGACTATCACCGCAGCGCCGAAGTTGCCGTACAACTAATGCTGGACCGCATCGAGGGAACGGCTGCACCACAAGCACGACGTGTCGTGCTGGAATGGGATCTGGTCATTGGCGGCTCGTGCGGTCAACTACGCCCGCGCTCCTAGTCATGAGCTCTGCAGGCGGTCTGAACCGCCCCGGGATTGAACTGACCCCAAGAAGTTGGACGGACTTCAAGGGGTTTCATGAAGAAGTACAGAGCTGAGTTCAAGCTTGTGGTTGTCCAGAGCTTCTTGGCGGGCGAAGGCGGCGCAAAGCTGCTGGCTCGGCAGTGGTCGTTGCCCGAGGAGAAGGTCCACACTTTCGCGACCGTCCAACTTCTGGGGATCAGTTCAATCCCGGGGCGGTTCAGGTGCGACATAGACTCAGCAGTGAAGCCTGAGCCACGTCAGCATCTGCTTATTGAAGCGCTCTGCCTGCTCAAACTGCACCCAATGACCGGCGTCGTCGATGAAATGAAGCCCCTGAGACGTGGAACACGTCTCAACGGCCTGGCGCACTTGCCTCCATTGATCCCGGTACAGGACATCTTGTTGGCCGTAGACGCACTCAAAGCCCATTTGTAACTTTTTCAACGTGCGCTGGCATAGGTCCGTCGTCACGAGCTTGCGATTGCGCATGCGATCAAGCGGCGCACTGGCCGCCTGAATTCGGATTGCTTCGTCGTCAATGCGCGCTGGATCATGAATCATGATCGCGGCCAAGTTCGCACGGTGGACTTCGTTTCGCTCGATCTCGGTATGGACATTACGCAAACTGCGTGTGGAAATGCCTCGCCCATGCGGCAATGGCAGGACCGGCATGCCGACAAAGAGCGCGCGCGAGAAGACTTCGGGGTGGGTCGCCGCCGACAGGGCTGTCACCAATGACCCGAACGAAAACGCAACCACCCTGCAGGGTTTTCCCCCAAACAAAAGATGCATGCCCTGAACAAGTGGCGCGACGACAGAATCCGCATCGCCGTTTCCGGGCGGGGCATCAGAATCCCCAAACCCCGGCAAATCTGGAGCCCACACGGTATGGCCGGCGTCCAACAACGCCGGAATATTGCGCAGCCAGTGCCTCCAGGTTCCGCTCCCGCCATGGATCAGAAGGACCAGACTTTCGGTACCGGCTGGAAACTCAGGCGCCCATGTCCGCCAAACCATATCGCCCGATCCGCAAGGAGTGCGATGGATCGAAGCTTTGGCGACAAGCCCGCTGCAGGCCGAATCAGTCTGAGTCACAGAGCCATCCGATACGACCGCATCTGTCACCGCTGAGCCCACTGACGGGAAATCACGCCACAGGTGGCCAGCAGCAGCTGTGCGTGCTCAAGTACCTTGTGCTCCATTCGATGTCGCGGCCCCGCTATAGCCACCGCCAAAGTTTCTGAGTACGCACTCAAGAACGCCGAGACCCCCCACACGTCCGGCACGTTCTCTCCGCGGGTGACGAAGTAACCACGTTTGCGTCCCTCCAGAACATCCGCGATCAGCGCATCGGCATCGGTCAGTGTGGACAAGGTCACGCGAGCAAAGTCACGCCCAACCAGCTGCGCGCGCAAATCCGACTCCCGCAAGCTGCCAAGAAGCGCCTTGCCGATCGCACTGGAATGCAGCGGTTTGAACTGTCCAGGTTGCGACGAATAGCGAATGGAGTGAGGACTCTCAAAGACCTGCAGGTAGATCACGGCTTCACCCTGGCGCTTACCAAGAATCACGGTCTCCCGCGAGGTGTCACGCAGGCTCTCAAGCAAAGGAGTGACATGGTCGACAAACGGATCGTTGGCCTGAACTTCACGCGCCACGTCGAACAAACGACGCGTCGGGTACAGCGCACGCGGGCGACTCAGCGAATACAGATAGCCGCGAGCGATGAGCGTGCCAACGATGGCATGGCAACTGCTCTTCGGGATGCCCGTGATCTCCGCCACCCCAGTCAACGACAGCGGCTTCTTTATCCGCTGAAAGGCTTCGAACACATCAAGCACACGCTCCACCGCGGTCACCGCGGTGCCACTTGCTGCCGATCTAGAAATGGGCTCAGGGCCAGCACTCAGTTGTTCGATATTTTGAACATTTTGATCTAATTTCAAGACTACGCCTCCTTCAATTTAGTTTTGTTCGGTATTTTGAATTTTCTTTCTTTACTAAGAATTTTCTTAAATCTACCATGACCCTCATGCAAAAGACAAATCTGCGGCAGAAACCGGCACCGTGTGAGCAGCACGTGACGATCGAAGAGCGTGAGCACGGTGCGGTCTGGATCACCATCAACCGTCAGCCGAAGCACAACGCATTGGCGCGCCCAGTTCTGACTGAACTGGCGGAGGCGGTGCGCCACGCGGGTCAGCGCGAGAGCACCCGATACATCGTTGTTCGTGGCGCGGGTGAGAAGTATTTCGCTGCCGGTGGTGATCTCCGCGAGCTGTCCGCCGTGCGCGACGAAGCTGCGGTGACGGCCATGATGGAAGAGGCGGGCGGTGCGCTGGACGCCATTCGGCGGTGTCCGGTGCCGGTGCTTGCGTACTTGAATGGCGACGCAATCGGCGGTGGCGCCGAACTGGCGCTGTCATGCGACATGCGGATGCAAGGCAACCATGCGCGGATTGGGTATATCCAGGCAAGGCTCGCCATCACCTCCGCTTGGGGTGGCGGGCCAGATCTGTTCCGCCTGGTCGGCCCCTCACGTGCGATGCGCATGATGAGTCGCGCTGAACTGATCGACGCAACCACCGCCATGAGCTGGGGGCTGGCGGACGCCGTCATCCATGACGGTGCCGAGGGCACCGATCTGGCCGCCTTCCTAGACCCCCTGAATCGCTGCCCCCCCCTGGTACTGCGTGGAATCAAGGCTCAAGCTATTGCGGCTCGATTTGACAACGGATGGGCAGCGCATCGCAGCGTCGAGCAGCAGCACCTGTTGCGCACTTGGCTTCACGACGAGCACTGGCGTGCAGCCGACCGACTTTTGACGAAGACCACAGCATGAACACACGTGAATCCCCCACGGCGAACACGCCCAATGTGCCCGCTGATCCACAACTGGATACGGTGAGCAGAAGCGGCATCGAAGTACCACCGTACGTCGATGCCAGTGTCGTCAACTCAAATGCCATCGGGAAGCCGGGAGAGTACCCCTTCACCCGCGGCATCTTCCCTGACGGCTATCAGGGGCGGTTGTGGACCATCCGCCAATACTCCGGCTTCGGGACAGCCGAAGAATCCAACGAGCGCTACAAGTTTCTTTTAAAGCAGGGACAGACTGGATTGTCCGTGGCGCTGGATTTGCCGACGCAATGCGGGTACGACCCTACACACCCCATGGCACGCCCAGAGATCGGCAAGGTAGGGGTGTCGCTGTCCAACCTTTCTGAGGCGGAGATTCTCTTCAAAGACCTGGATCTTTCGAAGATCTCGACCTCATTCACGATCAACGGAACTGCCGCCATCATCTACGCCATGTATCTGGCGGTCGCCGACAAACAAGGCGTGCCCAGATCCAAGCTGACCGGCACGATTCAGAACGACATTCTGAAAGAGTATGTCGCCCGAGGCACCTGGATCTTTCCGGTTCGCCCTTCGATGAGGTTGATCGCCGACAGCATCCTCTACTCCAACGACATCACGCCACGCTTCAATCCGATCAGCATTGCTGGCGCGCATGTGCGCGACGCCGGTGCAACGGCAGCGGAAGAGATGGCCTATACGCTGGCCAATGGCCTTGCCTATGTCGACGAACTGAATCGACGCGGCGGAGATGTCGAGAAATTCGCCAAGCGCCTGTCGTTCTTCTTCTATGTGCACATGGATTTCTTCGACGAGGTTGCCAAGTTCCGTGCAGGGCGGCGCTTATGGGCCCGCTTCATGAAGGAACGCTACGGAGCAAACGATCCCAAGGCGCAGCATTTTCGTTTCGGCGTCGTCTGCGGAGGGTCTTCCTTGGTGGCCCCTCAACCCCACAACAACGTGGTGCGCGTGGCAGTGGAAACCATGGCCGCGGTATTTGGTGGCGCACAGTCCATATTTACCTGCGCGCTGGACGAAGCCTTTCAGATCCCGACCGAGTTCAGTGCTGAGTTGGCCGTGCGTACCCAGCAGATCGTTGCCTACGAAAGCGGCATCGCCCGCAGCGTCGATCCCCTTGGAGGGAGCTACGTGCTGGAGCAACACACGGATCGGATGGAAGAAATGATCCTCACGATCATGAGCGAAATCGAAGCCTACGGTGGCGTAACAAAGGCCATTGAGGAAGGCTGGATTCAGCGCCGTCTGGCGGAGCGTGGACTTGGACGCAAGCTGGATATCGACAGCGGCAAGAACGTCGTGGTGGGACTGAATCACTTCCACAAACCAGACGAAGAAATTGGCGTCGGCGATGTGTTCACGCTTGATCCTACCGTGGCTGGGCGCGCACTCGAAAAATTCCAACGAACACTCGATTCGCGCAGTCAAGCCAAGGTGGATGAAACGCTGGCAAAGCTCGCGCTGGCCGCCGCCAACGACACAGAAAACGTCATGCCCTATCTCGTGGATTGCTGTCATGCCTATGCCACCGTCGGAGAGATGGTGGCGTGCCTGAAGAAAGAGTGGGGCGAATTCAAGGAGCCAGTGAACTTATGAGCCAAGCACTCAACAGAGGGCCTCTTGCGGGGCGCCGCATCCTGGTCGGCAAGCCCGGCTTGGATGGTCATGACATTGGTGCGAAGATCATCGCGCTGGCGCTTCGAGACGCCGGAGCGGAAGTCATCTACACGGGGCTACGTCGAAGCCCGGATCAGATCGCACAGGTCGCGGTGGATGAAGGCGTTGACGCCGTTGGTCTAAGCATTCTGTCGGGGAGCCACAAGGAGTTGGTAGCCGACGTGGTGTCGGAACTGACCAAACGCAACGCGTCGGGCGTCAAGCTGTTTGTCGGCGGGACCATCCCTGGCAAGGACCGTGAGCACCTGCACGCTCTCGGCGTGGCGGCGGTATTCACTGCTGACATGCCTCTGGATACGGTGGTACAGCAACTCGCGGTCGCGCTGACATGAACAACCCGAAAGCCCACAAGGAAGGCCCGCTCGCGGGCCTCCGAGTCATCGAGGTGGGTCATATGTTGGCCGGACCTTACTGCGGACTTCTGCTGGCGGACATGGGCGCGCAAGTCATCAAGATTGAGCCACCAGAAGGCGACATAGGGCGAAAAATCAGCCCCCACTCCATCGGCCCGCACAATGCCTATTTTGCGAGTCTCAACCGCAGCAAACAGAGTGTGGTACTGGACCTTGCGACACCCCAGGGTCGATCAGAATTTGAGCAGATTGCGAGCTCCGCGCATGCCCTGATCACCAATTTGCGACCATCCGCGATTCGCAAGCTGGGGCTGACATATGAAAGTCTATGTGCTTGCAACCCAAAGCTTGTGTGCGTCGCGCTCACGGGGTATGGCCTAGACGGCCCATATGCGGAGAACCCAGCCTACGACTACGTGATCCAGGCACTCACGGGGGTGATGGCCTTGACCGGCGACCCATCGGCGCCGCCCACCAAGGCAGGCTATTCCGCTGTCGACAACTCGGCCGGCATGGTTGCGGCGATGGGTCTGCTTGCAAAGATCGTCGAGGGCAAAGGTGGCCAGGTGGACGTCGCGATGTACGACGTAATGCTGTCGCAGTTGAACTACCTGGCCGGGGCGGCGTTGAATGCGGGCGAAATAATGGAGCGCCTGGCCAACTCATCGCACCCTTACATGGTGCCGGCTCAGATTTTCCCCACGGCGGAAGGATGGCTCACGCTGTTCATCACGCACGACAAGTTCTGGCGCAAATTTTGTGCCGAAGTTGGAAAACCAGAATGGGAGAGTGCTCCGGAGTTCGCCACCATGGCTGCCCGCCGTGGGAACCGGGACACGGTACTGGCCGCCATCAGCGAAGTGCTGATGGGTGCGACAGCCGCCCAATGGGTCCGTCGCCTGGTGCCACTTGGTTTGGTGGCCTCTGAAGTAGGTACGCTTGCGCAAGCCCTGAGCAGTGAACTGACGGCCTCTCGCCAAATGATTGTGCCGTTGACCGATGAAACGGGCAATGAGCCCTATCCGCTGCGTGCAATTGCAAGTCCGATAAGGTTTGATGGCTTCCAGCCGCGCTATCTGGTGCCGCCGACTCTGAATGAGCATCGCGACGTTGTCCTGCGATCCGTCGGAGACCAATCGACATGAAGACCCGAACCAACGGAGAGGGCTCCGGGCGTGCCCCACTCGATCGTTTCTTGCTAGGAAAAACGTTGACGGCACTTGCAAACGCAAGTGTCAAGGACATGGTTCAGCGTCCATGCGCGGCACCGCCAAAGACCCGTGCGTTCCGCATTGGCCTAACCGGCGCCCCGGGTGCAGGAAAAAGCACCCTCTGCGGTCAACTGGCGCTTCACCGCTTAACACAGTCAAAGACGCCACTTCGCGTCGGCGTGTTGGCCGTCGATCCGAGCAGCCCGAAGTCGGGCGGAGCGATCCTCGGCGACCGCATCCGCATGGACGATCTTCCTGGCAGCGCTGACCTGTACATCCGATCGATAGGCTCGCGCGCGGCCACTGATGGCTTGTCCGACAACTTGCCAGAAATGCTCGATGCAATGGACGCGCACGGGTTCGACGAACTGCTGCTTGAGACCGTCGGTGTCGGTCAGGCCGAATACGCCGCGCGCGCGCAGGTTGACACACTGGTACTGGTGCTTCTTCCCGACAGCGGCGACACCGTTCAAGCCATGAAAGCAGGAATCATGGAGTTGGCCGACATCTACGTGGTCAACAAGGCGGATCTCCCCGGGGCTCAACGGATGGTCGCCGACATACGGCGCATCGCCGCGATGACACGCATGGATGAGAACGAGTGGCGGCCCCCAGTCGTTCTCACGTCATCCCAACAACCAGGGAGCATCGCAGCGTTGTCGCAAGAGATTGATCGTCATCACGCATGGATGATCCAAAAGGGTCTCCAAGAACAGGTGCTCGACGGCAGAGCCCGCTATCGACTGCGCCGCCTCGTCGAGAGACGCCTGGTGCAAACCGTATCCGGACTCGATCAGTCGACCTTGAGCAAGCCGATGCCCCAGCAAATTGACGCCGTGCTTGGCGAACTCGCGCGTTGGTAATCACCAGCGCTTATCCAAAAAAGGAGACACCCATGTTCCGTTCCATCCTAAAGTTCACGTTGCCTTTGTTTCTGGCATGCTTCGGCTTGATCGCTGTGGCACAAAACTATCCGACACACCCGGTCAAAATACTCGTGCCACAAACACCCGGGGGCGCCTCCGATACATTGGCACGCATCATCGCTCAGAAGCTGACCGAGAAATGGGGCCAGACGGTGTTCGTGGAGAACCGCTCCGGGGCCGGGGGCAACGTCGGCATGGAGGTGGTAGCGACCTCCCCCGCGGACGGCCACACGCTTTTAATGAGCTACGTCGGCTCACACGCGATCAATGGCTCACTCTATAAGAACCTACCTTTTGATCCCGAGAAAGACTTCACGCCGGTGGCCACCCTCGCCACCCTTCCCTTTGTGATGGTGACCAAGCCTGACGCTGCATTCAAAAACGTCTCGGAGTTGGTGACGGCGGCAAAAACGCAGCGGCTGACCTTTGGTTCAGCTGGCAATGGCTCGGTGAATCATTTGCTGGGGGAAATGTTCAACGACGCCGCCAACGTGAAGCTGGTGCATGTGCCGTACCGCGGCGCATCGCCTGCGATGCAGGATCTGATGGGCGGCAGGATCAATCTGGTCTTTACCAGCCTTCCCTCGGTAGCCGGCTCCATCAAGCAGGGCACACTGATGCCGTTGGCGGTCACCAGTGCCAAGCGCTCACCGTCGTTTCCGAACATCCCCACCATCGCCGAGTCCGGTTTCAAAGACTTTGACGTCAACCCGTGGTTCGGCCTATTCGCACCCGGTAAGACGCCTGCTGCCGTGGTACGCAAGATCAACATGGATGTCAATGAGTTGCTCAAGTCCAAGGACGTGATCGACAAGTTCGGTGCTCAAGGTGCGGAGCCCTTCGCCACCGACCCTGCTCAGTTCGCCGCTTTGCTCCACGCCGATATCAAGAAGTGGGGCGAGGTCGTGAAAGCATCCGGCGCAAAGTTGGATTAGGTCATTCAGTTCAATAGAGCACTGCCCTAAACCATGCCAGAGGGTATGCCGTCGCCCACTGGTGCTTCACGCAAGTACGTGAAGGAAAGCAAACGGCAAGGATCCGACATGTCGCAAGACAAGGCTGCGCGCCCGGCCAGTGCCTGGGTGGTCCTCGGGGTAACTTTGGCTATTCAAGCCATGGTGTCGATGGCGGTGTTGACAGTCCCGGCCATGGCACCTGCCATGGCGCGTCAGATGGGCGTATCCGTTTCGTTGATTGGTTTTTTTGTCTCCGTGATCTACCTCGGTGCGATGGCCTCCAGCATGTGCGCGGGATCGTTCGTCCTACGCTGGGGTGCCATGCGTGTGAGCCAGATCGGTCTGTTGCTCTGCGCCGCCGGACTGATTGTGCTTGCCTGCACGCCCTGGCCGGCGCTTGCGCTACCCGCCGCCGTCCTCATAGGACTGGGCTATGGCCCGATCACTCCGGCAAGCTCTCACATCCTCGTGCGCACCACGGCCTCCACGGGGCGCGCGTCACTCCTCTTCTCCGTCAAGCAAACAGGGGTGCCGCTGGGTGGCGTGATGGCCGGCGCCCTGGTCCCCCCGATGGTCCTGGGTGCGGGTTCGAGCGCCGCCCTGTGGAGCGTGGCATCGGCGTGCCTGATTTGCGCCTGCGCGGCCGAGTGGATACGCCGGGATCTGGACAACGATCGCCAACCCGATCGGCGAATCAATTTTTCACAACTCTGGCAACCCATCAGCCTGGTCATCCACGATGGCCAGCTGAGACGCTTGGCTGCCGTATCTTTCGTGTTTTCAGCTCTTCAGATGTGCTTGGCGGCGTACCTCGTGACCTATCTGAATGCGGAGCTCGGGTTGACGCTGGTCGCTGCGGGTGCGGCCTTGTCCGTATCCCAGACGGGGGGCGTGGTGGGACGCATATTGTGGGGTTGGCTGGCGGATCGCTGGATTTCACCACTGCGTATGCTGGCATTGCTGGCTCTCATCATGGCTTCCTGCGCGGTCGGTACCGGACTGCTGCAGGCCAATGTTCCTTCTGTCGTTTTGATGGCTCTGCTTGCGTTGTTTGGTGCCTCCGCCACCGGATGGAACGGGGTATACCTGGCCGAGGTCGCTCGACAGGCCCCTGCGGGGGCCGCCGGCATCGCCACCGGTGGTTCCCTGGCATTCACATTCCTGGGCGTGGTGGTGGGGCCCTTGGTATTCGGCTTGGTCGCCGGCACCAGCGGCAGCTTCAGACTAAGCTACCTGTTGATCGCTCTGCCTGTCGCCCTATGCGCATGGGCCCTCCTCAGGCAAAGAGCCAGTCCTCCCACCACTGGCTGACCCAGTCAGGAAATCTGGCCCGTCTGTAACGTCATTCTCCCAAGCATCATCGTCGACAAGAACTGGAAGCACGTCACCCGCGTCACCGACCGCAACGTCATCCTGGTCAAGGGCCAGGTGGTGTTCGAAGGCAGCTCCGAGCGGATTCAGGCCGACCCGGAACTGCTGACCCAGCACCTGGGGGTATGAGGGCGGTTTTGACAATTTTTCGGCCAACCCCGGCGTCAGAATTGAGTTTGTTGCTAATTTTTTTATAGCAATTTAGAGTACCGCGCGCAGATCCCGGGCCGCCGCGCGCAGGCGCGGCAGCACCGCCTCTTGCACCGCCGCCGGGTCAAAGCGCCCGGGCGGCGCGATCACGTTCAGCGCCGCCACGGTGGCGCCCTGGGCGTTGCGCAGCGGCACCGCCACGGCTTGCACGCCCAGCTCGTGCTCGTCGCTGGCCATGCAGTAGTCCTGGTGCGCCACCTCCGTCAGCAAGGCGCGGAAGGCGCGCTGGCCGGTGGTGGTGTGCGGGGTCAGGCGCGGCAGTTGCCGGCCGCGCAACCAACTGGACAGCGCCGCCTTGGGCAAGCCGGCCAGCAGCACCCGCCCCGTCGAGGTGGCGTGCGCGGGCAGGCGCGCGCCCAGGTGCATGCCGTAGGCCAGCAAGCGCGAGGACGCGGCCGAGCTCACCAGCCCGGCGCTGCGCGCGATGATCACCACCTCGTCGCCGTCCAGCACCACCGCCGAATACACGTCCTGGGTTTGCGCCGCCAGGCGGTTCAGCGCCGGCTGAATCGCCCGCGGCAGGCGTGAGGACGCCAGGTACGCCCCGGCCAGCCGCAGCGCACGCGCGCCCAGCCAGAACACACCGCCTTCCGTCTCCAGGTAACCCAGGTGCGCCAGCGTCAGCAGGTGGCGGCGCGCGGCCGCCCGGGTCAGGCCCGCGCGCGCGGCCGCCTGGGTGGCGTTCAGGCGCTGGCGCTCGGTGCCAAAGCTCTCCAGCACGGCCATGCCCTTGATCAGGCCGGCAATGGTGTCGGCCTGGGCCAGGGGTGGGGGTGACGTGGACATGGTTGCGCGATGATCGCACAGTTGGTTCGATGATCGCGCAAACTGCCCCTCAGGCACTGGCGCGGCAAGCGCCCAATGCCTAAGCTACATACTGAATTCACACCCCCACCCTACAAGGAGACACCCCATGACCACCACCCGCACCCAGGTCGCCATCGTCGGCGCCGGCCCCTCCGGCTTGCTGCTGGGCCAACTGCTGCACAAGGCCGGCATCGACGCCGTGATCGTCGAGCGCGTTTCGGGCGAGTACGTGCTGGGCCGCATCCGCGCCGGCATCCTGGAGCAGGTCTGCATCGACCTGATGGACGAGGCCGGCGTGGGCCAGCGCATGCACCAGGAAGGCCTGGTGCACGGCGGCATCGAGATGCTGTATGGCGGCCAGCGCCACCGGGTCGATCTGAACAAGTACAGCGGCGGCAAGAACGTGATGGTGTACGGCCAGACCGAGCTGACGCGCGACCTGATGGATGCGCGCCAGAGCGTCGGCCTGAAGACGGTGTACGAGGTCAGCAACACCGCCGTGCACGACTTCGACAGCGCCAAGCCCTACGTCACCTACGAAAAAGACGGCCAGCAACACCGCATCGACTGCGACTTCATCGCCGGCTGCGACGGTTTTCACGGTGTGTGCCGCGCCAGCGCGCCGCGCGGCGCCATCCGCGAGTACGAGAAGGTCTATCCCTTCGGCTGGCTGGGCCTGCTGTCCGACACGCCGCCGGTCAACGACGAGCTGATCTACGTGAACAGCCCGCGCGGCTTTGCCCTGTGCAGCCAGCGCAGCAAGACGCGCAGCCGCTACTACCTGCAAGTGCCGCTGACCGACAAGGTCGAAGAGTGGACCGACGACGCCTTCTGGCAAGAGCTGAAGCTGCGCCTGGACGAAGAAGGCCGCGACAAGCTGGTCACCGGCCCCAGCCTGGAGAAAAGCATCGCCCCGCTGCGCAGCTTCGTCACCGAGCCGATGCGTTTTGGTCGCATGTTCCTGGCCGGTGATGCCGGCCACATCGTGCCCCCCACCGGCGCCAAGGGCCTGAACCTGGCCGCCACCGACGTGAAGTACCTGTTCGACGCCATCGTCGAGTTCTACAAGGACAAGAGCGAGGCCGGCATCGACGACTATTCGCGCAAGTGCCTGGGCCGCATCTGGCGCGCCGAGCGCTTCTCCTGGTGGTTCACCCAGCTGATGCACCGCTTCTCGCACGACGAGAAGATCACCGCCAAGTTCCAGAATGCCGAGCTGGACTACCTGATGCATTCCGAGGCAGGCCTCACCACCATCGCCGAGAACTACGTCGGGCTGCCGCTCGATTTTGGCAGGTGAGGAGCACTCCCCCCTGAGGCGCTGGCGCGCCTTCCCCCCTCTCGTGCCGGAGGGGGGACAACGCCAGTGGACGGGCCAAGCCCTTCCACGGCGTTCGCTGGGCAGGCCTGCTCCGCGGCTTTTCGTCCCACTCAAATCCACGCGGTGGGCTGGGTTGAGGCACGAAACCCAGCTTTTCAAACCCAACCGGCTGGGTTTTCCGCGCTCGGCCACGGTGGGAACCGCGCCCCGCGTTTAGCATTCGTGCTTTCCATTCCAAGCACGGAGACTTCCCATGGACACCGACAAAGTCGCCTTGATCACCGCCGGCGGCAGCGGCATGGGCGCGGACGCGGCGCGGCGCCTGGCGGCGGACGGCTTTCGCGTCGGCGTGCTGTCGTCCTCGGGCAAGGGCGAGGCGCTGGGCATCGAATTGGGCGGCTTCGGCGTCACCGGCTCGAACCTGGCGGCGGCCGATCTGCAACGCCTGGTCGATGGCGCCCTGCAACGCTGGGGCCGCATCGACGTGCTGGTCAACTCCGCCGGCCACGGCCCCAAGGGCGCCTTGCTGGACCTCGGCGACGAGGCCTGGCACACCGGTATGGAGGTGTACCTGATGAACGTGATCCGCGCCACGCGCCTGGTCACCCCCGTGATGCAGCGGCAGCGGGGCGGCGCCATCGTCAACATTTCCAGCTTCGCGGCGGTGGAGCCCGATCCGGTGTTTCCCACCTCGGCGGTGTTCCGCGCCGGCCTGGCCGCCTTCACCAAGCTGTACGCCGACCAGCACGCGGCCGAGGGCATCCGCATGAACAACGTGTTGCCCGGCTTCATCGACAGCCTGCCCGAGAAAGCCGAGCGCCGCGCCGCCATCCCCATGCAGCGCTACGGCCGCGCCGCCGAGGTGGCGTCGCTGGTCGCCTGGCTGGCCTCCGACGAAGGCGCCTACATGACCGGTCAGAACCTGCGCCTGGACGGCGGCCTGACACGCAGCCTGTAAATCACTCTCCCGAACGCATCACCGGGCCGCGAAGCAGGTCATGGCAAGGGCCACCCGAAGCGATTGACCTTCGTCACAGGTGCCCCGAGGAGCATCGACCTTCTCAGAAGGCCGTGGAGCGGGCCACGCCAGGGGCCTCCGCGCACGGCCGCCCCGAAGCGGCCCGCCCCCTGGGGGGAGGCGCCGCAGGTGCTTCGGGGGGGGGGGTCACTCCCCCCGTTCCACCATCACCTCACTGATTTGCATCACCGCCCGAATGTCGGTGAAGTTGGGCACGTCGCCCGAGATCTCCTTCAGGTGCGGGCCAAACGCAGCCAGAAAAGCCTCGACCGACTCGGCGTGGATGTGGCAAACGGCCTCGTAGAGCGGCGGTTTGCCCGGCGCCGCGCCGCCGATGCCCTTTTCAACCGAGTAGTACAGGCAAGCCGGCCCCATCAGCCTCTTGACCAGGTGCATGTGCTTGTCCTTGTAATAGGCGTGGTCGAACCGTGCGCCTTCCTGGTAGGGGTACATCACGCTGGCTTTGATCACGGGGCATCTCCTTGTGGTGTTGGGGGTGTGGGCCCGCCCGGGCCAACGCCTCACCATAACCCGCCGCCGCCCCATCCGCCGTAGGAAAGCGGCCCGATTGGGGGCGCCTTATAACCACCAGCGATAAGCAACCCACAAAGAAATCGTTCCTGCGTCGTAACGACCCACCTACAGTCGCCCCCCATGGAATCTCTTGCATTCGTTCTGGCGGGCTTCGGGGTCGGCGCCATCGTGGGCATGACCGGCGTGGGCGGCGGCTCGTTGATGACGCCGATCCTGATCTTCTTCTTTGGCGTCAAGCCGCACCTGGCGGTGGGCACCGACCTGCTGTTCGCCGCCGTCACCAAGGCCGGTGGCTCGGTCAGCCTGGCGCGGCGCGGGTTGGTCGACTGGCCGGTGGTGGGCCAGGTGGCGGCCGGCAGCGTACCGGCTTCGCTCATCACGCTGTGGGTGCTGCACGATCGCGGCGCGGCCGACCCGGTGGTGCAACAGCTGATGACCAGCGTGCTGGGCGTCGCCCTGCTGCTGACGGCGGTGGCCACGCTGTACAAGGCGCTGGCACGCAAAGCCACCCCGCGCCAGCTCGCCGCGGCGGACGACACGCCGCCCACCCGCGCGCGCCACTGGTCCCTGCCGGTGCTGCTGGGCGCGGTGATCGGCGCGCTGGTCACGCTGACCTCGGTGGGTGCTGGCGCCATCGGCGTGACGGCGCTGATGCTGCTCTACCCGCGCCTGCCGCTGCCGCGCATCGTCGGCGCCGACATCGCCCACGCCGTGCCGCTGACCCTGGTGGCGGGCCTGGGCCACGCCAGCATCGGCTCGGTCAACTGGCCGCTGCTGGGCCTGCTGCTGGCCGGCTCGCTGCCCGGCATTTGGCTGGGCAGCCGCCTGATGGTGAAGACGCCCGAGCGCCTGGTGCGCACCCTGCTGGCCGGTCTGTTGGGGTACGCGGGGCTGAAACTGGTGGCGCTGTGAACTGACCCGGCCGGGCCACTCTCGGAAAGCCGGCCACCCACGACTTTTGCGCTAAATTGCCATCACCCCGGCGCCCGATAAAGACGTGGCGCTATATTTTTGATAGGATGGGTCGATGGTCACCTCCCCCCGCTTTCAACCCCTGCGCGGCACGCGCATTGTCAGCTTGGCGCTCAACCTGCCCGGACCGGCGGCGCTGCTGCGCCTGCAAGGCCTGGGCGCGCGCTGCCTCAAGATCGAGCCGCCCGGGCCCGGCCAAACGGCCACCGGCCGCCCCATCTCGGGCGACCCGATGGGCCAGTACGACATCGGCGCCTACACCACCTTGCACGCCGACATCCGCGTGCTGCAGCTGGACTTGAAAACCGAGCGCGGCCAGGCCCGCCTGGCCAAGGAACTGGCCACGACCGATCTGCTGCTGACCTCGTTTCGCCCCTCGGCCCTGCTCAAGCTGGGCCTGGGCTGGAAGAGCCTGCACCGTGCACACCCCCAGTTGTCGCTGGTCGAAATCGTCGGTGCCCCGGGCGAACGCGCCGAGGAGCCAGGGCACGATCTGACCTACCTGGCCGAAGCCGGCCTGGTCGCCGGCACCAGCCTGCCGCCCTCGCTGCTGGCCGACATGGCCGGCGCCCTGATGGCCAGCGAAGCCGTTCTGGCCTGTCTGCTGCAAGCCCGCGCCAGCGAGCGCGGCCAATGCCGCCAGGTGGCGCTGTCGCAGGCCGCCGAATGGCTGGCCCTGCCGCGCACCTGGGGCCTGACGTTGCCCACCGGCGCCGTCGGCGGCGCGCACGCCGGCTACCGCGTCTACCCTTGCAAGGACGGGCGCGTGGCCATCGCCGCGCTGGAGCCGCACTTCGCGCGCGCCCTGTTCAGCGTGGCCGGCCTGCCCGAGCCCGACGCGCGCGCGCCCTTCGCGCCCGAATCGCACGCCGCCATCACCGCCTGGGCCGCCGGCAAGACCCGCAAGCAACTCGACGCGCTGGCGCGGGCGCACGATATTCCGCTGTACACGCTTCCAAAATAATAGCTGCACAGGATGGATGGGCGCTGGTCTACTGCCGTTCTATTGGCACATGAGGGGCAAGCCGCTCATTTCCGGACAGACAGCGCCACCCCCGCCAGCACGCAAAACCCGGCCCCGGCGTAAAAGGTGAACGCCGGTCCCAGCCGGTCCCACAGCAGGCCGGCCAGCACGCTGGCGGCCAGCATGGCGATGCCGCTGACCAGGTTGAAAAACCCGAACGCCGTGCCGCGCAGATCGGCCGGCGCGGTGTCGGCGACCATGGTCGCCAGCAGGCCCTGCGTCATGCCCATGTGCACGCCCCACAGCGCCACCCCGGCGAGCACCGCGCCCCAATGCTGGCCCAGCGCCAGCACCAGGTCGGCGGCGACCAGCACCAGCAGGCCGGCGCCCAGCAGCGCGCGGTGGCTGATGCGGTCGGACAGCTTGCCGAACGGGTAGGCGCTGGCCGCGTACACCAGGTTCATGGCCACCATCACCAGCGGCACCCAGGCCACGGCCATGCCGGCCTGCTGCGCGCGCAGCACCAAAAAGGCTTCGCTGAAGCGCGCCAGCGTGAACACCGCGCCCACCGCCACCACCCACCAGTAGGCGCGGCCCAAGCGCCTCAGGTTCTCGCGCCGGATCGGATTGCCGAGTCGGGCGCTGCCGGCCGGGCGCGCCGGCTCGCGCACGCCCAGCACCAGCAGCGCCACCGCCAGCAGCCCCGGCACCACGGCGACCCAGAACACGGCCCGGAAATCGTCGTGCCACAGCAGCATCAGCCCCACCGCCAGCAGCGGGCCGAGAAACGCCCCCACCGTGTCCAGCGACTGGCGCAGCCCGAAAGCCGCGCCGCGCGCCTCGGGCGGGGCGATGTCGGCCACCAGGGCGTCGCGCGGTGCCCCGCGGATGCCCTTGCCGACCCGGTCCAGCAGCCGCGCCGTCAGCACCACGCCGATGCCGGGGGCCAGGGCAAACAGCGGTTTGGTGAATGCCCCCAGGGCGTAGCCGAACACCGCCAGCGCCTTGCGCTTGCCCAGGTGGTCGCTGAGCACGCCCGAGAACACCTTGACGATCAGCGCCGTCGACTCGGCCAGCCCCTCGATCAGCCCCACCACCAGCGCGCTGGCGCCCAGCGTGCCGACCATGAACAGCGGCAGCAGGGCGTGGACCATCTCGGACGAAATGTCCATCAGCAGGCTGACGAAGCCCAGCACCCAGATGCCGGCGGGAAGCTTGACGGAGGAAGAGCGGGGGTCGGAGGCCATGGCGCTGCGCGAGGATCGGTGGCGAGCATAGTCCGGTTTGGGCCTGGGCTGGCGCTGGCGCGGTTCGGGTTCAAGCCGGGGAAAGCCGGCAGGGTCGGACCAAGCGGGTGTTTTCGTAAATTTTTTCAACTGCAGGCTTTATCCAGACAGCCTGGCGAGCTGCGCTTGCCTGAACGAAGCGCGTGGTGCGAGGGCGTTCCGCGCCGCCATCTGGCGCACCTCCCGGCCGACCGCATTCCATCAAAAAACCTCGTGACACCTGCCTCAAAAAACTGTATAAAAATACAGTTACTGAATCCACCATGTCCACCCAGAAAGCAGCCCTCCCGCCCCACCTCTGGTCCGCCGATGCCTTGGCCAGCGCCCCCGCGCGGGTGCTCACCAGCGGCCACGCCGCGCTGGACGCCGAGCTGCCCGGCGGCGGTTGGCCGCTGGGCGCGCTGATCGAAGTGCTGCACCCAAGCGCCGACACCCCCCTTTGGCCGCTGCTGCTGCCGGCCCTGGCCGCGCACCAGCAGACCGAGGGCGGCCGCGTGGTGCTGGTCAATCCGCCGCACGAACCCTTTGCTCCCGCGCTCCAGGCCGCCGGCCTGGCCGCCAGCGCCCTGCTGTGGCTGCGCGCCGACAACCCGGCCGCCCAGCTGTGGGGCGCCGAACAGGCCTTGCGCTGCGCCGACGCCCCGGCCGTGCTGGCCTGGCTGCCACGCGCCCGCGTGCCCGAACTGCGCCGCCTGCACTTGGCGGCGGCGCAGCGTGCGCGCGTGCTGCTGCTGGCGCTGCGCCCCGACAGCGCGGCCGGCGCGGCCTCGCCGGCCCTGCTGCGGCTGCACGCGATGGCCGATCAGGCCGATGCGCTGCGCGTGGACATCCTCAAGCGGCGCGGCCCCCCTCTGGTCACGCCGCTGACGCTGCCGGCCTTGGCGCCGCACTTGCACGCCCTGCTGGCCGCCGAGCACGCGGCGGTCTCTGCCGCGGCACCGCCGGCCAGCGCCGAGGTCCTGCTCTTTGAACCCACGCGCGCCCCTGCCGCGCCAGGCACCTCTCATGCCCCCGTCCCGCTCCTCGCACTGGATCGCCCTGCACTGGCCGCCTGAGGCCCTGGCCAACGGGGACGATCCGCCATCGGCGGACGACAGCCGCCGCGTCGCCTTCAGCCCCGAGGCGCTCGGTTGGTGGGCGCTCACCTTTACGCCACGCGTGGCCTGGGTGGATGAAGCCCTGCTGCTGGAAACCTCGGCCAGCCTGCGCCTGTGGGGCGGCCCGCGTGCCTTGCTGGCGCGCTTGCGGCAGGACGAGCCGAGCGGCGGCGCGCTGCAACTGGCCAGCGCCCCCACCGGCCTCACGGCCCTGGCGCGCCTGCGCCTGCGCCGCGCCGGGCGCGCGCTGCCGGCCTGCTGCCCGGCCGATCTGCCGCTGGACACCCTCAGCGCCGCCCGCCCCCACCTGCCGCTGCTGACCCGGCTGGGCCTGCGCACCTGGGGCGAACTGCACGCCCTGCCGCGCGCGCCCCTGGTGCGGCGCTTTGGCGCCGGGCTGCGCGCCGCACTCGACATCGCCTGGGGCCAGGCGCCCGAACGTCATCCCTGGCTGACAGCGCCCGAGCGCTTCCAGCAATCGCTGGAACTGCCCGCCCACGTCGACACCGCCCCGGCCCTGCTGTGGGCGGCCCGACGCCTGCTGGCGGCGCTGCGCCTGTGGCTGCGCGCGCGCCAACAGGGCGTGCTGGCCGTGGAGCTGGGCTGGACGCTGGATTTGAAACGCCTGAACGGGCGCGAACTGCCGCCCGAGCAGTCGCTGGTGGTGCGCACCGCCGAGCCGACCCAGTCCATCGAACACCTCACCCGCCTGCTGGCCGAGCGCCTGGCGCACACCCCCATGCTGGCGCCGGCCACCTGGCTGCGCCTGCGCGCCGTCGAGACCCAACCCTGGGAAAGCCCCAGCGCCAGCCTGCTGCAGGGCGCCCAGCGCGACGGCGAGCCGCTGCACGTGTTCGTCGAGCGCGTGGCCGCCCGCCTGGGCCCGGACAGCCTGCGCCAGCCCCATGCACACGCCGACCACCGACCCGAGCAGCAGCAGACCTGGCAGCCCGCCCAGCCACGCGCCGTCGCGCCGCCGCCCAGCCCCGACTGGCCCGACGCCCTGGCCCCCACCTGGCTGCTGCGCGAGCCGCGCCCGCTGGCCGTGCGCGCCGGCCAACCCTGCCACGACGGCACGCCGCTGCGCCTGCTGACGCGCCCGCGCCGCATCGAAGCCGGCTGGTGGAGCGGCGCCCTGCCCGGCCACGCCGGCCAGGCCGCCGCGCGCGACTACTTCATCGCCCAGGGCGCGCGCCGCCAGCTGCTGTGGGTGTACCGCGAACGCCCCAGCTCGGCCCACGCCGCAACCGCCCCGCCGCGCTGGTTTCTGCAGGGCTTGTATGCCTGAGCCGCACACCCCAAGCCGGCCACAACACCGCCCGTCGGCCACGCTGCATGCGCTGCCGCCGCGCGCGCCAACGCCGCCCGTCGCCGCCGACGACGCGTCCGACTACGCCGAACTGCACTGCCTGAGCCATTTCAGCTTTCAGCGCGGCGCCAGCAGCCCGGAAGACCTGGTGCGCCGCGCCTGGACGTTGGGCTACACCGCGCTCGCCCTGACCGACGAATGCTCGGTGGCCGGCGTGGTGCGCGCCTGGAACGCGCTGCGCGAGTGCCTGCGCCAGCCGCCCACGCCGCGCGCCGAGCCCCTGAAGCTGCTGTACGGCAGCGAATTCCGCTTTGCCAACCAAGGCACCTTGGTGGCCCTGGCGCCCGACCTGGACGGCTGGGGCCAGCTGTGCCAGTTCATCACCCTGACGCGCCGCGCCGCGCCCAAGGGCGACTACCGCCTGCCGCCCCTGCCCCAGGCACTGGCCGCGCTGCACGGCTGCGTGCTGCTCTGGGCGCCCGACCGGGCGGCCCAATCAACTCCTGATTTGATAGCTGTCTTGGCTGTATTGGCAACGGCCTCCGCCCAAAAATCCTCAAGAATGCCGCCGCCGGCCCTGCTCGCCGAGCTGCACGGCGGCGCCGACGACGCGTTGTGGCTGGCCCAGCTGCGGCAGGCCAGCGCCGCCACCGGCTGGCCGCTGCTGGCCGCCGGCGACGTGCAACTGCACGCGCGCGGCGCCAAACGCCTGCACGACGTGCTGTGCGCCATCCGCCTGGGGCGTCCGGTGGCCGACTGCGGCTTTGCGCTGCAAGCCAATGCCGAGCGGCACCTGCGCCCGCGCCCGCAACTGGCGCACATCCACCCACCCGCGCTGCTGGTCGGCACGCTGGCCGTGGCCGCGCGCTGCGGCTTCCGCCTGGAAGAGCTGCGTTACAACTACCCGCAAGAAACCGTGCTGCCCGGCCTGACGCCCACGCAGACGCTGCGCCGCCTGACCCTGCAGGGCGCGGCCGAGCGCTACCCCCGCGGCACGCCGCCGCCCATTGCCGCCTTCATCGACAAGGAACTGGCCCTGATCGCCGAGTGTCGCTACGAGATGTTCTTTCTCACCGTGCACGACATCGTGCGCGAGGCGCGCCGGCGCGGCATCCTGTGCCAGGGCCGGGGCTCGGCCGCCAATTCGGTGGTGTGCTGGTGCCTGGGCATCACCGCCGCCGACCCGGAGAAATCACACCCCTTGCTGGAGCGCTTCATCAGCCGCGCGCGCCGCCACGAGCCGCCCGACATCGACGTCGATTTCGAGCACGAGCGGCGCGAGGAAGTCATCCAGTACATCCACGCCAAGTACGGCCGCGAGCGCGCCGCCCTGGCCGCCACCGTCATCTGCTGGCGCACCCGCAGCGCCCTGCGCGACGTCGGCCAGGCGCTGGGCGTGCCACAGCCACTGATCGACGCCTTCGCCAAGGAACACCACCGCTTTCACCCCGGCGAGCAGGCCGCCCTGCGCCTGCACGCGCTGGCCGAGCAGCTGGGCACGCCGATCGGCGCCGAGCAGGCCCGGCTGTGGCTGCACCTGGCCGGGCAGCTGCGCGGCACACCCCGGCACCTGAGTCAGCACGTCGGCGGCTTCGTGCTGACCCAGACCGCGCTGACCCGGCTGGTGCCGGTGGAGCCGGCGGCCATGCCCGGCACCGGCGCCTGGGACGAGGCGCCCGACCCCGCCGACGCCTCCCCCCTGGCCGACTGGCTGCCCGCGCGCCCGGCGCTGCGCCAGGTCATCCAGTGGGACAAGGACGACCTGGAAGCCCTGGGCATGCTGAAGGTCGACGTGCTCGCCCTGGGCATGCTCAGCGCCCTGCGCCGCTGCATTGAAATGGTCGCCATCCGGCGCGGACACAGCTTCACACGCTATGACATTCAGAGCGAAGACGCCGCCACCTACGCCATGATCCGCCGCGCCGACACCGTCGGCACCTTCCAGATCGAAAGCCGCGCCCAGATGTCCATGCTGCCGCGCCTGAAGCCCACCACCTTCTACGACCTGGTGGTGCAGGTGGCCATCGTGCGGCCCGGCCCGATCAGCGGCGGCATGGTGCACCCCTACCTGCAGGCGCGCGAGCGCGCCCGGCGCGGCCTGCCGATCACCTACGAACGCTCCACCCTCGACCGCCCCGACGCACCGCCGCGCCTGGCCCAGGCGCTGGGGCGCACGCTGGGCATCCCGATCTTTCAGGAACAGGTGATGGAGCTGTCCATGCTGGCGGCCGGCTTCTCGGCCGATGACGCCGACAGCCTGCGCCGCGCCATGGCGGCCTGGAAACGCAAGGGCGGGCTGGAGCCCTTTGAGCAGCGCCTGACCGAAGGCATGCGGGCGCATGGCTACAGCGCCGACTTCGCGCGCCGCATCTTCGAGCAGATCAAGGGCTTTGGCGAATACGGCTTTCCCGAAAGCCACGCCTACAGCTTCGCCCTGATCGCCTACGAAAGCGCCTGGCTCAAGTGCCACGAGCCCGAAGCCTTCCTGGCCGCGCTGCTCAACTCCCAGCCGATGGGGTTTTACGGCCCCTCGCAACTCATCCAGGACGCCCAGCGCCACGGCGTCGCCGTGCGCCCCCCCGACGCCACCGTCAGCCACTGGGACTGCGCGCTGGAACCCTTGTCTTTATCGGGGTCAGATCACCATTTTTCCGCCCAGCGCCCGGCCGTGCGCCTGGGCCTGCGCCTGATCAAGGGCTTGAACCCAGCCGCCGCCCAACGCATCGCCCAGGCCCGCGCGCAAGCCCCGTTTGCCGACGTGGCCGACCTGGCTCGGCGCGCCGCACTGACCCTGCGCGAGACCAACCTGCTGGCCGCCGCCGACGCCCTGGGCGCCCTGGCCGGGCACCGCCGCCAGCAGGTTTGGCAGGCCGCCGCCCAGCAGGCCGCGCCCGCGCTGCTGCAAGACGCGCCCATCGACGAAGCCGCGCTGCCCCTGGCCGCCGCCGGCGAGGGTG
>JAIUOM010000212.1 GCA_020161215.1 Pseudomonadota bacterium | reverse complement strand
CGCCTTTTGTGCCAGGCGGGCGATCAGCTCCTCGATCTTCTTGCCGACCACCATCATCAGGTCGGCCAGCTCGTCGATCACCACCACGATGTGCGGCAGCCGGTCCAGCGGCTCGGGGTCCTCGGGGGTCAGGCTGAAGGGGTTGTAGATGAACTCGCCGCGCGCCTTGGCCTCGTCGACCTTCTGGTTGAAGCCGGCCAGGTTGCGCACGCCGGTCTTGCTCATGATCTTGTAGCGGCGCTCCATCTCGGCCACGCACCAGTTCAGGCCATTGGCGGCCTGCTTCATGTCGGTGACCACGGGCGCCAGCAGGTGCGGAATGCCTTCGTAGACCGACATCTCCAGCATCTTGGGGTCGATCATCAGCAGGCGCACGTCCTTGGGCTCGGCCTTGTACAGCAGCGACAGGATCATGGCGTTGATGCCCACCGATTTGCCGGAACCGGTGGTGCCGGCCACCAGCACGTGCGGCATCTTGGCCAGATCGGCCACCACCGGATTGCCCACGATGTCCTTGCCCAGGCCCACCGTGAGCATCGACTTGGCGCCGTTGTAGACCTGCGAGCCCAGAATCTCGGACAGCCGGATCGACTGTCGCTTGGCATTGGGCAGCTCCAAGGCCATGTAGTTCTTGCCGGGAATGGTCTCGATGACGCGGATCGACACCAGGCTGAGCGAGCGCGCCAGATCCTTGGCCAGGTTCACCACCTGCGAGCCCTTCACGCCCGTGGCCGGTTCGATCTCGTAGCGGGTGATGACGGGGCCCGGCGCGGCGGCGACCACGCGCACCTCGACGCCAAAGTCCTTGAGCTTCTTCTCGATCAGCCGGCTGGTCATCTCCAGGGTTTCGGGCGCCACGCTTTCCTGGCGTGCCAGGGCCGAATCCAGCAAGTCGACCTGCGGCAGCCGGCTGTCGGGCAGCTCGTTGAACAGGGGTTTCTGGCGCTCCTTGACCACGCGCGGGCTGCGCGGCACCTCGGCCATGGGGGGCTCGATCAGCACCGGCTCGGGGTGCTGCTCCTCGATCACCTCGCGCTCGTGGTGCACCACCTCCTCGCGTTCGCGCGCGGCCTGCTTGCCCAGCGCCACGTCCTCGGCGATCTGGCGGCGTTCGCGGCGCGACTCGACCAGGGCCATCATCAGGGTGCCGATGCGCTCGGCCAGCATCACCCACGAGAAGCGGAACGCCAGCGAGGTGCCCAGCAACAAGGTGCCGATGCCCAGCACGGCCGAGCCCGTGAAGCCCAGCCACTTGGTCGCCAGCGGACCGCCCAGGTAACCCAGCACGCCACCGGCGGTGCCGGGCAGCAAGGCGTCCCAGCGGTGCAGGCGCGACCATTCCAGCCCGGTGCTGGCCAGCAGCAGCAGCAGCAAACCCAGCCAGAAACCCCAGCGCGAGGCGGCAAAACGATCCCACAGCCCCTGCTGCGCCGCGGGCGGGTTGGGCTCGCCACGTCCGGCCCCGCGCAGCCAGCGCAGCAGCGCCGACCCCCAGGCGTAGACGCCGGCCACCACGCACCACCAGGCCGAAAAACCCAGCAGCACGTAAGCCGCGTCGGCCACCCACGCGCCCAGCTTGCCGGCCCAATTGCGCACCATGGGGCCGCCCGCGCCCGAAGTGGACCACGCCGCGTCGAGCGGCGAATAGCTGGCCAGCGCCAACACGGCCAGAATCAGCGCCGCCAGGCCCAGCACCAGGCTGGTCTCCTGGGTGACGCGCGCCAGCCCACTGCGCGGCGGGCTCGCGCCAGCAGGCGTGTTCAAGGTATTGAGTGCGTAAGCCATTGAAAAACTACTGTTTCCATAGCATACCGCAAGGGGCCGACGCCGACCGGCGTGCCCAAGGACCGGGAAAAATCAGCCCAGTGTGTGCAGGCGGTCCTTGATGAGGAGATGGCCGCCCTCCTGCGTTTCGATGAAACCGCGCTCCTCCAGGTCCTTCATGACCCGGCTGACCATTTCACGCGAGGCTCCGACCATCTTGGCGATGTCCTGGCGCGACACTTTTTCGCGGATCAGCATGTTGTCGGCCCCACCCTCGGCCGCGAACTCCAGCAACGCGCGCGCCACGCGGCCGTACACATCCAGCAGCGCCAGCGATTCGATCTTGCGGTCGGCGTTGCGCAGGCGCTGCACCAAATTGCGCATGACGGCATAGGCCATGGACGGGTTTTCCGGCAGGCACCGCGCGAACTCGACCCGGCCGAGCATCAGCACATCGGTCTGCACCTCGGCGCGCACGGTGGCCGAATGCGGCTCGTTGTCGATCAGGCTCATTTCACCGATATGGTCGCCCGGGTACAGCGTGGCCAGAATCACCTCGCGCCCGCGTGCGTCGGCCGTGACCACGCGCGCGCGGCCGCTGAGCAGAATGAACAGCGCGTTCGATTTCTTGCCCTGCTCGACAATCACCTCGCCGCGCGAGAAGCGGCGTTTGATCACGGCCTCGGCCACCGACGTGGCCTGGGTATCGTTCAGCATCGAAAACAAAGGCACTCGACGGATCAGGTCAAGGCTAGAGAGCATGGTCATGTCAAAACACCTCGTGCCATCGAGCCGATGGGCGACTTCTTAGAATCACGTCAACCCCAACCCCACCCGGGGCTTGCAAAGTTGCGTGTGTCAACTCATATCGTAGCCTAGCCCCTCGAAATCTCGAATATTTCTCAATGACCACCCAACACGCCACAGTCTTGATCCTCGGCTCCGGCCCAGCCGGCTACACCGCCGCCGTCTACGCCGCGCGCGCCAACCTCAAGCCGCTGTTGATCACCGGCATGGCCCAGGGCGGCCAGCTCATGACCACCACCGAGGTCGACAACTGGCCGGCCGACGCGGCCGGCGTGCAGGGCCCGGAGCTGATGGAGCGCTTTCTGGCCCACGCCCAGCGCTTTGAAACCCAGGTGGTGCTCGACCAGATCCACACCGCCGACCTGTCCAAGCGCCCTTTCACGCTGATCGGTGACAGCGCCACCTACACCTGCGACAGCCTGATCATCGCCACCGGCGCCTCGGCCAAGTACCTGGGCCTGCCGTCCGAGCAGGCTTTCATGGGGCGCGGCGTGTCGGCCTGCGCCACCTGCGACGGCTTTTTCTACCGCGACCAGGACGTCTGCGTCATCGGGGGCGGCAACACCGCCGTCGAAGAAGCGTTGTATTTGTCCAACATTGCCCGCAAAGTCACCCTGGTGCACCGCCGCGACAAGTTCCGCGCCGAGCCGATCCTGGTCGACAAGCTGATGGCGCGGGTTGCCGCCGGCAAGATCGAGCTGAAAACCTTCCACACGCTGGATGAGGTGCTGGGCGACGCCAGCGGCGTCACCGGCATCCGCATCCGCCACGTCGACAGCGGCCAGACCGAGGACATCGCACTGCAAGGCGCCTTCATCGCCATCGGCCACTCGCCCAACTCCGAGATCTTCAAGGGCCAGATCGACATGGAAGATGGCTACATCCAGACCCAGGGCGGCCTGAAAGGCTTTGCCACCCAGACCAGCGTGCCCGGCGTGTTCGCCGCCGGCGACGTGCAAGACCATGTCTACCGCCAGGCCATCACCAGCGCCGGCACCGGCTGCATGGCGGCGCTGGACGCGCAGCGCTTCCTGGAGCAGCAAGACAGCTGATGCCGATGGCCCGCCCCAGCCGGGCTATAATCGAGGGCTTTTTCGCAAAAGCGGCTGGACATGGATGGCTTTGGGGCCAGCCCGTGACCGGCGGCAAGGGCAACCGCCACCCTTTATCTGGCGAGGTGAGGCCGAAGCGAGTCGTGCGATGGATGCACGGCGCCAGCAACGGCTGTGAAAACTGGAGTTGAACTCTCATGGCACGCGTATGCGACGTCACGGGCAAGAAGCCCATGGTGGGGAACAATGTGTCCCACGCCAACAACAAAACCAAGCGCCGGTTCCTGCCGAACCTGCAATACCGCCGTTTCTGGGTCGAGAGCGAGAACCGTTGGGTGCGCCTGCGCGTGTCCAGCGCCGCCCTGCGCCTGATCGACAAAAATGGCATCGACGCCGTGCTCGCCGACATGCGTGCCCGCGGCCAAGCCTAATCAAGACAAGGAGCTGACACCATGGCAACCAAAGGCGGACGCGAAAAAATCAAGCTGGAATCCACGGCCGGCACCGGCCACTTCTACACCACCAGCAAGAACAAGAAGACCATGCCCGAGAAGATGTCGATCATGAAGTTCGACCCCAAGGCTCGCAAGCATGTCGAGTACAAGGAAATCAAGCTGAAGTGATTCGGCCCTGATGTCCCGTCAAGACAACCCGCTGCCCGCAGCGGGTTTCTTGTTTGCGGGCCTCGGCGCCTCAGGCCACGGCCCCCTGCCCCGCTAGAATGGGCCGGCCGACTTGGGGCGCACCACACAGGAAGGGTGGCAGAGTGGTCGATTGCACCGGTCTTGAAAACCGGCGACGCGCAAGCGTCCGTGGGTTCGAATCCCACCCCTTCCGCCAGAATTCAATTTGATGCATTGCGTGCCGGTTGATATTTCATTTGAAAATTAAACACCAAGCCTCATCTTCATACGCAAAAGCCGCGACACCCCAAAGTGTCGCGGCTTTTTTGCACTCAACAGCAAACATCAAACTGAAGCCAAGTCGAGTTTCTTGAGTTTCATGCGATGGCTCTTGCAACAAAGACAGCAAGACAGCGACCGCCTTGACAGTCGACAGCTACACGCTGTCTAGCGTCGAAATATCCAGTGATGCCGTGTTTTCTTTTGCAAAATTTTGCAGGGAAACAAAAATTGGCGTACAGATGCTCGACATCAACCAAATCCATCGATCATCGACGCCATCGTACGCCTTTCGATGATGCAGCAGATTCAATGATCCAATCACATCACCAGAATACCAAATCGGAATGTTCAAGACAGAATACAGGCCCTTTGCAATCAACAAATCGGCCTCAGAAAACACCTGCCTGATATCCGATTCATCACTGCCTATATAAGGCAAACCTTGATCCAGGACCCGCTCGGACCAAGGTCCTTTGCCGGTTTTTTTAAAGGGCGGTCTCAACTCTGAAGTGCAACACCCTCACCGAGGGTAAGTTGCCGAGATGGAATCACGATACACGCACTTGCAGCCAGAAGAGCGCATCACG